>CACAIN010000005.1 GCA_902532595.1 uncultured Pelagibacteraceae bacterium | reverse complement strand
ATCTCTTTCCATCTTCAACATCCCAGAGTTTTAAGTTAATATTTTTAAGTTGTTCTTTAAACTTTGAAATTTTAGAGGGATCTGAGATGAATTTATTCATAGTACTTTTTAGTGAATTTAACTCTTTATCCACTTCATTCAGCTTAGATTGGTTTTTAATTTTCATTTTTTTAATTTCTAGTATAGTTATTTTATCAATTAACTCTCCAGCTGAGATTTCTGCCAATATTTTGTCTAATTTATTATTCATTGTAGTTTCTTTTGAGTATACTAAATTTATAAATATATGTACTTAAATTAATGTCAAATATTTTAATAATTAAACATGGTGCGCTTGGAGATTTAATCCAGGCTAATGGAGCTATAAAAGATATTAAAGAATATTATGAAAATCGTAAGGTGTTTTTACTCACATCGGAGCCTTTCGCAATTTTTATGTCTGAATGCCCTTATATAGATGGAGTAATTGTTGATAAAAGATTACCACGTTGGAATTTATTTTATTTGAGAAAGTTAAAAAAATTATTGTCGCGATATAATTTTAGCCGTGTGATTGATCTTCAAAATTCAAAAAGAACAAAATTTTACAAAAGATTCATTATAAGCCATTGCGAATGGTCCTCTACAGAAACCTCTTTAGAAGCTGGCCAAAAAAAAAGAGATTTTGATAATGAGCCTGTTTTAGATCGTATTGAAGTTCAACTTAAAAAAAGCAATATACCAGTCAATTTTACAAAAAAAATAGATTTAAGTTGGGCTATTGAAGATTTATCAAGACTCATAAAACAATATGCTAATGATGCATATATTTTAATTTTTCCATTTTGTTCAGAAAAACATCAAAATAAAAAATGGCCATTTTTTAAAGATTTAATTTTAAGATTAAAAAAAGAATTCAAGAATAAATATCCAGTATTAACAGCCCCAACATCTAATGAAATTCAACAGGCTCATGATCTCAACGCTAAAGTTGTTTTAGATAACGGAAAACCAATAAATATAAAAATGTTAATTTCACTTATAAATAATGCAAAATTAATAATTTCAAATGATACAGGCCCTGCACATATTGCATCTCATCTAAATAAAAATGGATTAGTTTTATTTGGAAGTCATACTACCTCAAAAAAAGTAAGTATTGAAAATTCAAATTTTAAAGCTATCAACGTTAAAAATTTAAGTGATTTAAGTGTCGATGTAGTTGTTAAAGAAGTTTTGGAAAAATTAAATTAACTCAATATATTTTTTAATAATTTTTTCCCATTTGAATTTTTTTGAAAATTCTAAAGCATAAGAGCCCAATTCTTCAAAATGATTATTTTCAAAACATTTCAACAATATATCGTATAAAGAGTTTAAATCATTCCCATCACACAAATAACCTGTTTTACCTTTCATGATTGCATCATTTTCACCACCAAAGATTCCTCCTATTGATGCTGTTCCATAAGATGCAGCCTCTATATACCCAATACCAAAACCTTCTATTGATTTTTTATAAACAACTGACGGCATTACAAATAAGTTTGAACTTTCTAGTAATGCAACTTTTTCCTGTTCAGTAGATTTGTAAATAAATTCTACTTCTTTATTTAAATTAAGTTCTTTTTTTAATTTCTCTAGACTTTTTTTTTCATCACCATCACCAATAGAAACATATTTTAAATTTGGAAATTTGGGCAGTAAATTTTTAATTGTCATCAAAACATTTTGATGACTTTTTCTTCTATCTAGTCTTGATATTGTAATTAATTTAGGAAAAGCATTACCATAGATTTTTTTTGCAAATTTTTTCGCCTCCTCATGAATTTGAATTGGATAATTGCAACCAGGGTTTATCACTATTATATTTTTTGAATCCAATCCTAGTTTTATAGCCAAATTTTTAGTAAAATTTGAATTAGCAATAACATAATTTGCTTTATTTAAAGAATTTATCATTCTTATATTAAGAGATGATCCAGTTGGATGATTGATCTCTTTTGAATGGATTAAACAAAAAGATTTAGTTTTTTTTAGGGTAATAGAGTCGATATTCTCAATACTTTTCCAATGATCAAAAAAAGCAGCTCTCAAATTGTTATTGTTGATGAATTCTTTTACAAGATTAGCTTTTCTATATTTTTTAAAAATTTTGAGTCCTGATACTCTTTGTATTTTTAGTTTAGAGTTTTGATCATACGAATCAGAATTATCAAAACTATCAGCAAAAACTTTTACAGGCCCGTGATTTAAAAGAGCATTAGATAAACCTTCCATCAGATTTTGCATTCCACCTATTTCTGGAGGAAAATTTCGAGTAGAAACTAAAAACATTAATTAAACCATTTAATATTACAGCCCATACTTGGAATTTGTTCTTCCGGACCTTTTTGAGTTTTTGCAATCATTTTCATAGCTATTTTTAAATCACTATCCCTGTTGCTTACAGGTTTTAAATTTTTAAGTTCTCTAATTCTACCTCTATATTGGAGTTCTAAATTTTTATTATAGCCAAAAAAATCTGGAGTACACACTGCTCCATATTTTTTTGCCACCTCTTGAGTTTCATCAATTAGATAATTTAAATCATGAAATTGATTGTCTTTTGCAAATTCAATCATTTTATCAAAAGAGTCTTCTGGATATTTTTTTGTATCATTTGACATAATGGCCACGGAGTTAATTCCCTCAATTTTCAAATTTCTACAATCTTCAACTAAATCTTTAATAATTGCCTTTACATAAGGACAGTGATTGCAAATAAACATTATTAAGGTTCCATTTTTTCCTTTAATATCATCCAATGAGATCAACTTGTTGTCTATGGATTGAAGTTTAAAATCTTCAGCTTTTTTACCGAAGTCACAGATAGGGGTTTTTGTTAAAGCCATAATATATTATAAGAGTTATAAATTAATTATACAGCAATTTTATGATTTACGATTTTGAAGGCGAAACACCAAAAATTGATCCTAATAGCTGGTCAGCACCTAATGCAGTTATTATCGGTAAGGTAGAACTAAAAAAAGATTCGAATATTTGGTTTAATGTAACATTACGAGGTGATGTAGAGCCTATTACAATAGGAGAGGGCTCGAATGTACAAGATGGCAGTGTTATACACACAGATCCTGGTTGCCCAGCTATAATTGGAAAAAACGTTACAATCGGACATTTAGTGATGCTGCATGGTTGTATTATTGAAGACGATTGTTTAATTGGAATTGGAAGCACAATTTTAAATAAAGCAAAGATAGGAAAAAATTCTATTATAGGAGCAAATGCATTAGTCACAGAAAACAAAGTTATTCCTGAAAGATCTTTAGTTCTTGGAAGCCCTGGCAAAATTGTAAGACAAGTCACGGACAAGGAAATTAAAAGTATAAAAGAAAATGCTGAGCATTACGTAGCAAATTACAAGAAGTATAAGAAATAATTTTATGAAAAAAATAAGTTTAAGGAACTAACCAGCTATTCTTATTATTTTCAAAATCAAATATTGCTCTACGATGACCTTTTGCAGCTAAGTATAACCATTCAATAGATTTAATATTACATTTAATTACTGTAAAATTTTCATAACCTTTTTCACTTTGCTCCATTGTATAATCAAAATCTTCTAATTTAGAAATCATGCCTGACGTTGGACCATCTGATATAGATCCAGGTCCACTATCTGTAAGGTAGCAGCGTCTACTTATGTGTTGGGTTTTTTTCCAGGATTCTTCAGCCACTGAATTCTTATTATTTATTTCACAAATGACTTTAATTCTTAATTGAATTTTCTCTTCTTTGTCATAAAACACCAAAGATGCATTCTTATTTTTCTTAAGAATATTTACTTTTGGAGACCTAAGGTCAGTATGAAATTGTAAGACATTTTTTTTTTTATCTGATTTTCTTAAAACTACTATTCTTCCATCAATGTCATTTTGATCAGCGCAGATGAAAACCGGTATTCTAAAAGGTGAACTTCTATTAATTACTGCATCGTCTAACATAGACCATAACTTTTTTTGAATTTCTTCTAAATTTTCATAGTATGCTGGTTGCATACTTTATTTCCTAAATCTTTTAATTAGACTTGATGTATCCCATCTTTGACCGCCCATCTTCTGTACTTCAGCGTAATATTCATCTATTAATTTTGTAATAGGTAAAGGAGAATTATTTTTTTTAGCTTCATCCATTGCTATTTTCAAATCTTTTCTCATCCAATCAACTGCAAAACCATAATCAAATTTATCTTCAATCATAGTTTTGTATCTATTATCCATTTGCCAAGATTGAGCGGCACCTTTAGATATGACTTCAATTACATCATGCATGTTTAAGCCAGCATTCATTCCAAAATTTATAGCTTCAGACAAACCTTGAACTAAACCAGCGATACAAATTTGATTAACCATTTTTGTCAATTGTCCGCTTCCTGAAGGTCCAAGTAATTTAATTTTTTTACTATAACAATCGATTACAGGTTCAGCTTTTCCAAAAGGAATTTCATCTCCACCAACCATGACAGTTAGAGCTCCTCCTTCTGCACCTGCTTGCCCACCAGAGATTGGAGCGTCCAGGAAATGAAAACCTTTAGATTTAGCTTCTTTATAAAGTTCTCTGGCAATATTTGCTGATGCAGTTGTGTTGTCTACATATATCGAGTCTTTTTTAGCTGTCTTGAATAATCCTTTATCACCAACCGAAACTTCTCTTAAATCATTATCATTTCCAACACATGTAAAAATAAAATCACAATCTTTAGCAGCATCCATTGGCGTATCTGCAGTTTTACCTTTATATTCTTTAATCCATTTTTCTGCTTTAGCTTTTGTACGATTATAAACAGTTACATCGTGACCTGCTTTTGATATATAACCTGCCATAGGGTAGCCCATGACGCCCAAACCTATGAAAGCAACTTTACAACTCATAAATGATTAACCTCTCGTTAAATAAAAAAGTAATTATATTCGGATTTATATTTACATTTTTTTCTAGTTTTGGACAGAGCTTTTTTTTGGGATTGTTTAACGCACCAATTAGAAATGAATTAGGTATCACCCACGGTCAATTTGGAAATATTTATGCAACTGCAACAATTTTTTCTAGCCTTTTATTAATTTGGATTGGTAAGAAAATAGATGAGTTTCAAATAATTTATTATTCTTTTTTTGTTATTTTATTATTATTTTTATCATCTCTAATCTTTTCTCTAATAAATAGTGTTTATTTTTTAGCAATTGGAATATTTTTAATGAGGTTTTCTGGCCAAGGTTTAATGAGTCATACTGCCACAACTACGATTTCACGATTTTTTGAAAAATCAAGAGGAAAAGCTCTCAGCACAATCTGGTTCGGCTTGTCATTTGCTGAATTTATTTTACCTCTCCTAATAACTTATATGTTTGTAATTTATTCTTGGAGGATAGTTTGGCAAGGGATAGCGGTATTAATAATTTTATTTTTACCATTTATAGTTTTAAATACAATTAAAAGAATTAAATTAGACTCTAGAGAAAAAAATCTAAGCTCTTCTAAAAGTGTTAAAATTAAAAGCTGGAGAAGGGGAGAAGTAATTAAAGATTATAGATTTTATATTCTTTCATTAAACATGTTGGCTATGCCTTGGATAGCTACTGGGGTGTTTGTATATCAATCTTTTATTTCTGAATCAAAAATGTGGTCTGTTTATACTGTACCCAAAGCCTTTATGGTATACTCCATAGCTTCAATTATAACTTTATTTTTTTCTGGCTTTCTAGTTGATAAATTTACGAGTAGAAAATTAATTCCTTTAATGAATATTCCTTTACTTTTTGCAATGTTTGTATTGTTTTATTATCAACACGAAGTTTCTGCTTTTATTTTTCTAGGTTTAATAGGTGTTTCTAATGGATTGGCAAACGTTCTCGGCTCTTCCACTTGGGCTGAAATTTACGGGGTAAAATTTATTGGTTCTATTAAAGCTTTAACCACCGCTTTCATGGTTTTTTCAACAGCATTCGGGACAGCAGTTTTTGGACTTTTAATTGACAATGGTTTTGCCATTGAAAATATTGCTTTTATTTCAGGTTTATATATCGTTATTTCATTAACTCTTTTAATAATAATAAGAAAAACTTTAGAACCAATTAAACTTAAAAAATAATTGATTTATTAAGATTATTTGAATATATACTCACCATCATGGCAAGAATTACCGTCGAAGATTGTTTAGAAAAAATTGATAATCAATATGATTTAGTCTTATTAGCTAAAGAGAGAACTGTTCAATTAAATGCAGGCGCTCCAATATTGGTTGAAGAAGACAATGATAAGAGAACTATAATTTCATTAAGAGAGATTGGTGATGGAAAGATTGCCGTCAAGGACTTAGAAGAAAGCGCTATAAAAAGACTTCGTAAAGAACCAGATGAAGTTGAGCAACAGGAGGAAATCGAAGAAGATACAAACGATGATTTTGAAAATTTGTACAAAGGCCAAGTTTCAAAAAGTGGTGTTGCGATTTTACCTTCAAAAAGGACAAGAAGAATACCTGAAGTAAAACCAAAAACTGTGGAAAGTAATTTAACCAAAGAAGCTCTTTCAGAATTAAAAGCTGAGCAACCCGAAATTAAAGAAGAAGATTTGGATCAAGAAGAAACTCCTCTTGAATTAAAAGAAGAAGTTCCAGAAAAAGAAGATAAATCAGAATAGCTTATGAGAAAGACCATATCAGTGGCACCTATGATGGATTGCACTGATAAGCACGAAATATATTTTTTAAGCTTAATTAGCAAAAATGTTCATCTTTACACTGAAATGATTGTAGCGAACGCAATCATTAAAGGAGATAGAAATAAACTTTTATCATTTAAAAAAATATCTAACCCAGTTTCTTTACAAATAGGAGGATCTAATCCAACAGAATTAGCTGAAGCTTGTAAAATTTCAGAAGATTATGGTTATAAAGAAATTAATTTTAATCTAGGTTGTCCAAGCAAGAAAGTTCAAAAAAATAAATTTGGAGCATGTTTGATGCAAGAACCAGATCTTGTAGCAAAATGTATTGAGTCAATGACTAAGGCAACCAAGATTCCAATAACAATTAAAACAAGAATAGGTTATAATGAAGTAGAAAATTTTGAATTTTTGAAATCTTTCATTCAAAGAACCAAAGATGCTGGATCACAAAAATTTATTATTCATGCAAGAAAAGCTTTACTTAAAAAGTTAACCCCAAAAGAAAATTTAAATATACCTCCTCTAAAATACGATTTTGTTTATAAACTTAAAAATTATTTTAAGAATGATGAGATTGTAATCAATGGAGGAGTAAAAACTACTAATGAGATAAAAGACCATTTATCAAAAGTTGATGGAGTAATGATTGGCAGAGCTATTTATCATTCTCCATATTTGTTAGCAGAAATTGAAAAAGAAATTTTTAATAATAATGATGTCCCATCAAGAACAGAAGTAATGGAAAAATTAATTCCTTATATTCAAGATCAAACTTCAAAAGGTGTTCAACTAAATCATATTATGAGACATACTGTTGGTTTATTCCATGGTCAAAATGGTTCAAAAATTTGGAAACAATATCTTTCTAAAAATATGTGTATCAGAGATGCTGATCTTCAAAAAGTAAATCATATAATGGATCAGGTTAGAAAAACAAATCCTGTATCTTTAGAAAGATAATTTTGGATACTCTTTCTCAATCAGAAATTATTTATTTGATTTTTGTAATGGTAATTACTGCTATACCAGCAGGCTTCGCTGCGGGTTTGTTTGGTATTGGAGGCGGTTTAATTACTGTCCCAATTTTATTTTATATTTTTAGTATGTCAGGTGTAGAACCGACTTATTTGATGCATTTAGCAGTTGGAACTTCTTTTTGTATCATCATTCCAACCTCAATAGTTTCCGTTTTAACTCACCATCAACATAAAGCCGTAGATTTCAATATAGTGAAAGGTTACGGATTTTTTGTAGCTTTGGGAGTGATTTTAGGGACAATTTTAGCAGCAAGTTTAAAAACTAGGCCTTTAATTTTGTTTTTTACAGTGGTTGTTTTTATTTTAGCTTTTTATTTACTTTTTTTAAAAGAGAAAGAAGAAAAATTAGAAATCAAGATGGGGTTATTAGCTACAGGATTATCCGGCATAATAAGTGGGTTTATTTCTGCGCCGATGGGAATTGGTGGAGCAGTAATGAATGTGCCAATTTTGAAGTTTTTTGGGTATCCAATAAATAAAGCTATAGGTAGCGCTGCAGCCATCGGTTTTATCATTGCTTTATTTGGAGCTGTTGGATTTTTGATCTCTGGCTCTTATTTAGCTGTTAATTTGCCTTTAAGTGTAGGTTTTTTAAATATACCAGCTTTTTTAATATTTTTTCCAATAACTACTTTTATGGCCAGGCTGGGTGCTAAAGCAAGCCATCGAGTCGATAAAAAGAAAATGACAAAATATTTTGGATTATTTTTGATAGTTATAGGATCAAGGTTCTTATACGAATATTTCTCTTATTAAATTTTTTGATCGTACTCACCAATTTTTCCAGTTTTTTGAAGTAAGTCGTCGATAAAATCAAAAATCTTTTTTTTTCTTTTATCTGAAGTAGGGCTTTCAGTGACAACAACTAAAGATGGCTTATTTGAAGAAGCTCGTATTAATCCCCAGGAACCATCTTCAAAAGAAAATCTAATACCGTTTACTGTTAATATATCCTTAATAGTTTGTTCATCAATTTTAGCCTTATTATTTTTCATTTCTTTAATTTGTTTAATTAATTCATCTACCACAGTATATTTTTCTTCATCTTTGCAGAACGGTGCTAAAGTAGGAGTTTGATAAGTTTTGGGTAGCTCTTTTATTATTTCATTCATCTTTTTATTTTGATTTTCTAGCAAATGACAAACTTGAATTGCCGAGTTTATACCATCATCATAACCATAACCTAAAGGCTTATTAAAAAAGAAATGACCGCTTTTTTCAAAGCCAGCTAAAGCCTTTTCCATGTTTACTTTTCTTTTAATATGAGAATGGCCAGTTTTCCAATAAATTGTTTCACATTGATTTTCTTGAAGAACTTTATCTTTAGAATATAATCCAGTTGATTTCACATCTACAATAAATTTAGATTTTTTGTTTGTAGTAGCTAAATTTCTTGCTATTAATAAACCAATTTTATCAGAAAAAATTTCCTTACCATTATTATCTATTACTCCTACACGATCTCCATCACCGTCAAATCCAAACCCAATATCTGCATTATTCTCTTTAACTGTTTTTGATATTTCATTAAGCATTTTAAGATCTTCTGGATTTGGGTTATATTTAGGAAAAGTCCAATCTAATTCACAATCTAATTCTACAACTTCACAACCAATACTTTTTAATATTTCAGGTGCAAAAGCTCCAGCCGTTCCATTTCCACATGCTACAACTGCTTTAATCTTTTTATTTAATTTATTATTTTTTACAAGATCATGGATATATTTTTTTTTAAAATCTTTAATAATTTTTTTTGATCCCTTGCCTTCAATAAATCTTTTATTTAAAGTTATATTTTTTAATTCATTCATTTCTTCAGGAGCGTGAGTTAAACCTTTTTTTATACCCATTTTAACACCAGTCCATCCATTTTCATTATGACTAGCTGTAACCATTGCTATTGCATCAGAGTTTAAATTAAATTGTGCAAAATAAACTGTAGGCGACAAAGACAATCCTATATCTTCGATATTACAACCTGTGGAAACTAGCCCTTGTATTAAAGAGCTTTTAATGTCTTCACTATAAGAACGAAAATCATGGCCAACTATTACTCTCGGATTGTTTTTTTTAGTTTGTTTAATTATCTGAGTTCCAAGACCTTTACCTAAGTCTATGACTCCCTCTAAATCAATGTCTTTTTCATATAACCATCTTGCATCATATTCTCGAAAGCCATTTGGATTAATTTTCATTGGTAGTTTTATTGATTTATATTAAATATGTTTATTAACAAAACTTTCCACTTGCAAAATTAATTTAATGTTCTTATAATGTTCTATTGATTTTGATGTTATATAGTATATTAACATAGATGAAACACAACATATAGTTGTTTTGTTAATAAGTCGTTCAAAATTAGGGAAAATATGAATAAAAACGTATCATTGGCAATAGAGAAAGCTGTCGGCAGTATAAGTCAAAAAAACCATAATGAACTAAAAAATAATGGGCCTAAAAAACCTGATTTATTCTCTTTATCTGGAGAAACAGAACTTTTTCAAAATGAAAAAGGTATAACAATTAAGATTGATCGATCTAGAGATTCTAACTTAACTGACTTTGGCAAAGCAACTCTTAAAGATAGATATTTAGGCCAGAACGAAAGTTTTCAAGACTTGTTTGCTAGGGTAGCAAGTATATATGCTGATGACAATCTGCATGCTCAGAGAATTTACAATTACATAAGCAATCTTTGGTTTATGCCAGCAACACCAGTTTTATCAAATGGAGGAACAGAAAGAGGTTTGCCAATTTCTTGTTTTTTAAATGAAGCAAATGACAGTTTAGAAGGTATTACTGATTTGTGGGAAGAAAATGTTTGGCTGGCCGCAAGAGGAGGAGGTATCGGAAGTTATTGGGGTAACTTGAGATCCATAGGAGAAAAAATAGGTAAAGTCGGTAAAACATCTGGGATTATTCCTTTCATAAAAGTTATGGACTCTTTAACTTTAGCAATTAGCCAAGGTTCTTTAAGAAGAGGATCGGCGGCTTGCTATTTACAAATAGATCATCCCGAAATCGAAGAATTTATTGAAATGAGAAGACCGACGGGTGGAGATGTTAATAGAAGATCTTTAAATTTACATCATGGCGTTCTTGTTACTGATGATTTTATGCGAGCAGTAGAAACAGGAGATCAATGGGCTCTTAGAAGTCCTTATGATGGTTCAGTTCAATCCACTATTCCAGCTAGAAATTTATGGATTAGACTTTTAACTGCAAGAATTGAAACAGGTGAGCCTTATATAGTTTATATTGATACAGTTAATAGACAAATACCTCAGCATCATAAGTTAGCTGGTTTAAAAGTTAAAACATCAAACTTGTGCAGTGAAATTACTTTACCTACAGGACTAGATAATGATGGAAAACAAAGAACTGCTGTTTGTTGTCTTTCATCCTTAAATATAGACACATACGATCAATGGAAAGATAATGCTCAATTTGTTGAAGATGTTATGAGATTTTTAGACAATGTAATGACAGATTTTATAGATAGAGCTCCAAATGAATTTGCTCATGCAAAATATTCAGCGATGAGAGAAAGAAGCGTGGGACTGGGTGTGATGGGTTTACACTCTTATTTCCAACAAAAAAATATTCCCTTTGGCTCTGTAATGAGCAAAGTTTGGAATAAAAAGATTTTCAAAAATATACAAGAGAAAGTTGATTTAGCTTCAAAAAATCTTGCAGAAGAAAGAGGAGCGTGCCCAGACGCAGAGGAATACGGAATAAAAGAAAGGTTTTCTAATAAAACCGCAATAGCTCCAACTGCATCAATTTCAATTATTTGTGGAGGCTCCTCACCAGGTATCGAGCCAATAGCAGCCAACAGCTATACTCACAAAACTTTGTCAGGATCTTTTAATGTTAGAAATAAATATCTTAAAAAGATTCTTCAAAAATATAATAAAGATACCAACGAAGTTTGGTCTACTATAACTACGAACCAAGGATCAGTTTCTCATTTAGATTTTTTAACAGCTGATGAAAAAGATACGTTTAAAACAGCATTTGAAATAGATCAAAGATGGATTATTGAACTAGGTGCAGACAGAACTCCATATATTTCTCAAGCACAGTCAATAAATGTCTTTGTACCAGCTGATATTCATAAAAAAGAACTTCACGATATTCATTTTCAAGCATGGAAAAAAGGATTGAAAAGCCTCTATTATTGTAGATCTAAATCTATTCAGAGAGCTGAAAATATTGAAGCTGGTTCATCAACAGATGTGACAAAAAATGTTTATTCGAAATCAAGTGAATCAAATAATAAAGACAACAATTATGAGGAATGTTTATCATGTCAGTAGCTGAAAAAGTTAAACCAGGAATAATCCAACCAAAGAAGATGGGTTTATTAGTCGAAAACCCAGTTTACAAACCTTTCAGATACCCTTGGTGTTACGATGCATGGTTAACTCAACAAAGAATTCATTGGCTACCAGAAGAAGTTCCTTTAGGAGATGATGTTAGAGACTGGCAAAAAAATTTAACCAAAGAAGAAAAAAATCTTTTAACTCATATATTTAGATTTTTTACTCAAGCAGATGTTGAAGTTAACAATTGTTATTTAAGACATTATACAACTGTCTTTAAACCAACAGAAGTTTTAATGATGATGACAGCATTTGCTGCAATGGAAACAGTTCATATTGCTGCCTATTCCCATCTTTTAGATACAATTGGCATGCCCGAAACAGAATACTCTGCTTTTTTACAATACAAAGAGATGAAAGATAAATATGATTATATGCAAGGCTTTGATGTTAAATCAAAACACAATATTGCAATGACAATGGCAGTTTTTTCTGCCTTTACCGAAGGACTTCAACTTTTTGCAAGTTTTGCAATACTCTTAAACTTTCCAAGATTTAATAAAATGAAAGGGATGGGCCAAATAGTAACTTGGTCAGTAAGGGATGAAACTTTACATTGTAACTCCATGATTAGATTATTTAAGGATTTTATAAAAGAAGAGCCTCAAATCTGGAATGATAAGTTAAAAAAAGAAATTTATGATGCTTGTAAAACAATAGTTGAACATGAAGATGCATTTATCGATTTAGCTTTTCAAATGGGTCCCCTAGAAGGACTAACTGCAGAACAAGTTAAACAATATATAAGATTTATTGGAAATAGAAGATTAGAACAGTTAGGTTTAAATCCTATCTATGATGTTAAGAAAAACCCTTTAACTTGGCTAGACACTATGTTGAATGGTGTTGAGCACATGAACTTTTTTGAAGGTCGAGCTACTGAATATTCTAAAGCGTCTACCCGAGGTAGCTGGGGCGAAGTTTTCGCTTAAGTCTATATAAATAACTAAAAAACAAGTCTTATAACTTAATAAGTTTTACAGTAATATTAAGTAATAGATGACTATAAATATTAAAAATTTTACTGCTAAGTTTAAAACAAAACTTAATCCAAAAGCTGGTTTGATTGCTTTATCTACTGACCAAACTATAGAAAAGGATTTTAATAATATTTGTAAAAATTTACCCTTAGATATCTTTATTAATCGTATTCATAATCAAAATCCCTTAACAAAAGAAAACTTATTAAAAATGCAAGATGATCTTGAGTCCGTGGCAAATAAAATATTACCTGAAGAGAAGGTTAATGCTATTGCTTACGGTTGTACATCAGGAACAATTGCTATAGGTGAGGAAAAAGTAAAAGAAAAGATATTATTAGCAAAGCCGGGTTGTTACGTTACAACACCAGTTACCTCTGCGATAAAAGCTTTTAAGAAAATGAATATAAAGAAAATTGCACTATTTACACCATACCCAAATGCAATAAACAAAACTATCCTAGATTACTTTACTAAGAAGAATATTGAAGTTTTATCATTTGCGAGTTTAAATTTAAACCTAGACTCAGAATTTGCAAATGTCGATCCAAATTACATTCTAGAAATATCATCTAAATTAGAAACAAAAAATGCAGATGCATTATTTATATCTTGTACTGCATTACCTGTTCTAGATATTATTGATAAATTAGAGCTGAGAATAAAAAAACCTGTATTATCTAGTAATCAAACTTTAATTTGGGATACGATAAGATCTATTGGATACAATTCCCCAATAGACGGATACGGGAAACTTTTTAAAAATTAGATGCTTTTTCAAAAACAAGAATACAAGGATCGCTTAAAAAGAGTAAAGATCAGTATGCAAAAAAAAGGCATAGATCTACTAGTTTCCCAAGATCCTGCAAACATGAACTATTTAACCGGTTATGATGCTTGGTCTTTCTATTATGCTCAATGTGTTTTAGTTCATATTAATGAGGATGAACCTATTTGTTTTGTAAGAGCACAAGACGGAGGAGGCGCATATATAAAAACATATTTACAAGATAAAAATATTATTCAGTATGATGAAAAGTATATTCATACCTGGCCTCTACATCCTTATCAGTATTTAGTAGAAATAATAAAAGATAGAAGATGGGATAAATCTAATATCGGACTAGAAATGGATAGTCACTATTTCACAGCTTTTTGCTATGAAACAATCAAAAAAGGTTTACCAAATTCAAAACTTAAAGATTCTGAACGATTAGTAAATTGGGTAAGAGTTGTTAAGTCGAACGCAGAAATTAAATTAATGAATTCAGCTGCTCGTATAGTTGAGAGCGGTATGAAAACGGCTTTTAAAAGTATTAATCCCGGCGTAAGGCAATGCGATGCTGTAGCAAATATTCAAAAAGCTCTTTTTAATGGAACGAAAGAATTTGGAGGAGACTATCCTAGTATAGCTACATTATTGCCAACAGGAAAAGGAACTTCAGCATCACACTTAACAGCAACTGAAGAGAAGTTTGTTTCGGGAGAATCGACAATTATTGAAATAGCGGGTGCTTATAAGAGATACCACTGCCCAATGGCTCGTACAGTTTTATTGGGTAAAAAAGATCAAAAAAAGATTGATACAATGAAAGCAACTAACGAGGCATTAGATTCTGGTATTGCAGTAGTTAAACCTGGTAACACTGTTGATGATATAGCTCAAAAATTTTGGAAAGTTTTAGATAAATATAAGATTAAAAAAGATTCAAGAACAGGATACTCAATAGGTATTGGTTATCCTCCAGATTGGGGAGAGCAAACTTTTAATATATTAAAAGGCGATAAAACTATTTTACAACCTAACGTTACTTTTCATATGATCGCTGTTATGCAGTTTGGTGATTGGGGCGTAGAATCTAGTGAAGCAGTGAGAGTAACAGAGACTGGTTCAGAATTATTTTGCAATTTATCTAGAGAATTACATATTAAATAATAAAAAACCTTGAAATAAATTTTCACAAATGCTTAATATTCATATCATATGACATCTTCAAAAAGTTTTGTAAAATTTGATAAAGTCGACAAAAGTTACGACGGCAAAGTTTTGGTAGTTAAAGACTTAAACCTAGATATTGATGAAGGCGAATTTATAACTATGTTGGGACCTTCTGGGTCAGGAAAAACAACTTGCTTAATGATGTTAGCAGGTTTTGAAACGCCAACTAACGGTGAAATTTATTTAGACTCAAAACCTATTTCTAGAATTCCTCCACATAAAAGAGGGATAGGAATGGTTTTTCAAAATTATGCTTTATTTCCTCATCTGACAGTTTATGAAAATTTAGCTTTTCCTTTAAAAGTTAGAAAGCTCTCAAAAGATGATATTGATAAAAAAATTGATAAAGCTTTGTCTATGGTTTCTTTAACTGGATTTGAAAAAAGAATGCCAAATCAATTATCAGGTGGCCAGCAACAAAGGGTTGCTGTAGCAAGATCATTAGTATTTGATCCTCAATTAGTTTTAATGGACGAACCATTAGGAGCTTTAGATAAAAATTTAAGAGAAAGTATGCAATATGAAATTAAACATATACACGAAAACATTGGAGTAACGGTAGTTTATGTAACACATGATCAAAGTGAAGCTCTTACTATGTCTAGTAGAATTGCAGTTTTTAATGATGGAAAAGTACAACAACTATCTAGTCCTGATAAATTGTACGAAGAACCAGTGAATTCTTTCGTAGCGGAATTTATCGGTGAGAATAATACGTTTTCTGGTCAAGTTACAGATATTTCAGGAGGAAAATGTAAAGTTAAATTAGATACTGGTGCTGAAATAATTTCTAACCCTGTAAGAGTAAAATCAAAAGGAGAAAAAACCAAAGTCTCATTAAGACCTGAAAGAGCAATTATAGATCCAGAAGAAAACATGGATAATAAACACAAAGGAAGGATAGAAGAAGTTATTTACCACGGTGATCATGCAAGAGTAAGATTAAATTTATTAGGTAATAAAGAATTTATTTTAAAAGTTCCAAATAGTTCAGCAAGAATGGATATAAAACCAGGTAATGAAATCAATGTTGGCTGGAACAGTCATGATGCTAGAGCGTTAGACCCGAAATCAATCTGAGATTGATTCATTCAAAAAATCCTAATTTTAAACAATAATTAGCTTAAATCAGAGGTTGACTTAATTTTTGTTAATTGTTGTAATAAAAAAATAATAAACGTTTAAACGGAGGGGAACAAATGAGAAAATTAAGTAAACTATTACTTACTTTAGTTTTTGCTTTTTCAGTTTCTTCAACTTCTTATGCAGTTACAGTTGCATCATGGGGTGGAGCTTATACAGAAAGTCAAAAATTAGGGTACGGAGATCCAGCCGCAAAGAAATTAGGTATACCTATTAACTGGGTAGACTATTCAGGCGGATTATCTGAAGTTAAAGCTCAAAAAGCAGCAGGAAAAATTACTTGGGACATAATGGATGTTTTCGCTATGGATACCATCAATGGATGCGACGAAGGTTTATTTGTTAAATTTGATTTTGACAAAGACTTTCCGCCAGCTCCAGATGGAACTAAAGCGAGTAAAGATTTCTTTACGTCAATGCCAAGTAAATGTGCTGTAGGAAACATTTTATATTCTTGGACATATGCATACCATGATGCAAAAATTGGTAGCAAAAAACCAAAGACTATAAAAGATTTCTTTGACACTAAAACATGGCCAGGTAAAAGAGGTGTTTACAAAAGTGCAATGCACAATCTAGAGATGGCATTAGCAGCTTCTGGAACTAAGCCAGGTAAAGGTGGAAAGAAAATTTACAAACAACTTTCAAAAGAAAAAGGTCTTAAAAAAGCAATGGATAAGATGGAAGCTCTTTGCAAAGACCCTAACGGTGGATGCGTATTTTGGTCAGCTGGTGCTAAACCACCTGAACTACTTATGCAGGGTGAAGTTGTAATGGCAACAGGATGGAATGGTAGATTCTTTAACGCAGAAGTTGGAGAAGGCGCACCATTAAAACAAGTTTGGGATGCTCAAGGTTTAGATTATCAATACATGGTAGTTGTAAAAGGTGGACCAAATGAATCTGATGCTATGAAAGCAATTGCAGAAATGACTAGTACAGAAGGTTTAGCAGGTTCTGCGAAGTACATTGCTTACGCACCTTGGAGAAAATCTTCTCTTAAAGTTATTGAAGCAGGTGAGCCTTGGTACAAAGACGGTAAGACAAACATGATGTCTCAAATGCCAACTCATCCAAACAATACAAAAAGCTATATCCTAATTGATGCTTTATTCTGGGCTGACAACGGTACAGAAATCGGCGAAAAATGGGAAGCTATGAAATCTGGTCTTTAATTAATTTTTAAAGACTTAGATGATATATTATATTTAGGGCGGTTATAAACTAACCGCCCTTTTTATTTATGAGCAGTGAAACACAACAAATTTTAACAACTGATGGAATACCTCTAGAGGTAAGCCTTAAAAAAGTTGAAAGAAGAAATAAATTTAAAGCTTTTCTTCTTGTTGCTCCCTTATTATTTTTTTTATTAATTGTTTATATTTCTCCAATAGTTGGGATGCTTTTTAATAGCGTTGATGATCGAATGGTAACTAATGCACTTCCAAAAACATTTAAAGCAATGGAAGATTGGGATGGTAAAGAGCTTCCATCAGAAAAAGTATTCGAAGCTTTTTATTTTGATTTTAAAAAATTGACTGAGGAAGAGAGAGAGGGAAAATTATCAACCCAGCTAAATTATGAAAAAAATGGTTTTAAAAGTATTATTAAAAAATTAAGACGAAAATCAAAATCTTTTGAAGAAGGAAATTATAAAGAGCAAATTATGGCTGTCCATGAAAGATGGGGAAATGTTGACTATTGGAGAGCAATTCAAAGACGTGCACCAGCTTATTCATATTCTAAATATTTAAAGGGCATCGACATGTATCAAAATGAAGATGGAAAAATAGTTCAAGTTGAAGAAGATCGAAGAATTTATAAAAAATTATGGATTAGAACCTTAAAAATAGCTTTTTATGTAACCCTATTTTGTTTTTTAATGGCTTATCCAATAGCTCATTTATTAGCAACTCTTCCAATGAAGTATAGTAATTTACTGATGATTTGTGTTCTTTTACCTTTTTGGACATCTCTACTTGTAAGAACAGCAAGTTGGATGATTTTACTTCAACAACAAGGAGTAGTTAATGATTTTTTAGTTTGGATTGGTTTTGTAGCAGACGATAAAAGATTGGTGATGATGTACAATGAAACAGGAACTTATATTGCCATGACTCAAATTTTGTTACCATTTATGGTTTTGCCTCTTTATAGTGTAATGAAAACTATTTCACCAAGTTTAGTTCGAGCAGGTAAATCTTTGGGTGGAACACCATTTATTACATTTTGGAAGGTATATTTTCCATTAACTATACCAGGAATAGGTGCTGGTTCTCTTTTAGTTTTTATTCTTGCGATAGGCTACTACATAACTCCAGAATTAGTCGGAGGAGCTTCAGGAACACTTATAAGCAATCAAATTGCTTATCATATGAAATATACTTTAGATTGGAGTTTTGCCTCAGCAATGGGATTAATGTTATTGACCGGAGTGTTAGCAGTTTATTGGATTTATAATAAATTAGTTGGAATAGATAATATTAAATTAGGATAATTATGGCTTTACCAAAATATACAGAACCACATTATAGAATATGGCATTATATCTATTTATTTATTTGTGGATGTGTATTCTTTTTTTTAATTGCACCTTTGTTTGTAATTTTTCCATTATCATTTAATGCAGAAGAATTTTTAGTAATAACAGATGGAATGAAGAGATTAGATCCTGATGCTTTCTCTTTAAGATGGTATAAGGATATGGTTTATGGAACAAAAAATCCTTGGGGATTAGCTGCGAAAAATAGTTTTTTCATAGCAATATTTGCAACAATAGGAGCAGTTATTCTTGGAACAGTTGCGGCCCTTGGATTAAGCAGCAGATTCATGCCTTATAAAGGAATAATAATGGCAACTTTAATTTCTCCTATGATTGTTCCATTAATTATTTCAGGAGTAGCAATTTTCTTTTTTATGGCTAAAGCAGGTTTAGCTGCTACACACACAGGAATAGTTTTAGCACATATAATATTGGGAACTCCATTCGTAGTAATTACAGTCACTGCTACTTTGTCAGGATTTGATCATAGTGTTACAAGAGCTGCAGCAAGTCTTGGAAGCAATCCTGTAAATACTTTTATGAAAATAACATTACCACTAATTTTACCAGGCGTTATCTCTGGGGCTTTATTTGCTTTTGTAACTTCTTTTGATGAAGTGGTTATCGTATTATTTTTGGCCGGCTTAGATAATACAACAATTCCAATTCAAATGTGGACTGGGTTGAGAGAACAGCTAAGCCCAACAATATTATCTGTTGCCACTTGTTTAATTCTTTTATCAACTTTAGTCTTGGTTGCTGCAGAACTTTTAAGGAGAAGGTCTGAAAGGATAAGAGGAATTAACAGATAAAATTAATTTTGAAGTAATTTAAAAGAATTTATAAAATCAGGTCTAAGGACATACTCTCTTCTATGATCATCAGTTATAGTGCCTAAAATCTCTAAACCATAAATAACTTCTCCTATAGGAGTATATTCACCCTTAAATAAAGGAGCATCTTCAAGCAATATAAAGAACTGACTATCTTCTGTATTTAATTTATTTGTTCTGGCCATACCAACAGTTCCTATCTTAAAATCAACCTGATTATTTAATTCCGATTTGATAGTTCCAAATCCTGATTTTCCTGATCCAATATAAAGATAGTTAAAATTATCTTTTTTTCCAAATTCTAAATCACCGGATTGAACTAAAACATTTTTTATAACTCGGTGAAAAGCAACATCATCATATTTTCTTGTCTCTATTAACATTTTAAATCTTTCAACTGATTTTGGAGAAATTTTTGGATAAAGTTTAATTATAACATTTCCACAATCTACATTTAAAATAACGATATCTTCAGGATTTCTAAAAGAAATTTTATTGGGGTCATAGTCTTTAATGAACAAACATTTTTGTGGCAATATTACAAATATGTAAAGAGCTAAAATTCCTAAAATTATAAATAAAACTAATAATAATTTTTCTGAAGTTGTTTGTTTTACTTTTTCAATCATTTATTCAAATTTAAAGTCATTATCTATTTTTTGAATTTCATTTACTATAAAATTAATTTTTTTATTTAATATAGAGTCTTTTTGAGAAATTATTGATAGGTTTTCCATATTAGTCATCATAAATGAAAATATTTCTGCCATATCTTCAGAGGCTGTAGACATCGAATATTCTGTAATAAATCCACTGGAGTCTTTAATCAAAGATAAATCTGATCGATTTGAACAAGTTGAGCATTCAGCGTATTGAAAGCTTGGAATATTAAATTTTCCCCACTTATCATATGAAAATAAGTTATCGTAACTTTCATCAGCCATATGAAAGAGTTCATGATGAATTGATCTTTCGAAATATCTTGGGTCAGATTTGATATCAATAATAAGTGTTTTAACTTTGTGATTTGGGACGCCCGCTGTTCTAATGTCAGATATTTTTAGGTTTTCACAAAGAACAACATATTTAAGGTTTATTTTTTCTAAAAAATCTTTTTCGTATTTATCTAAATTTTCTTTTATTACCTTAAATTTATTCTTAATATCATTTTCATTAGGTTTATTACATTGGACATTATTTTTGACTATTCCAACCCTAAAAGACTTTTCTGCCTTAAGATACTTAATGCCATTTATAGCAGTAAGATCGTATACTTGTAGATTTGGTATTTTAGTTAAATAATAAATTGTATTAGCGTATGCAGGTGAAAAAAATTTTAAAATTAAAAATGTAATAAGAAATAATCTCATATAAATAAATTAAAAATGATAAATTTAATTAATTATTTTTTCTTGAAGCGAGATTAACATTTTAAGACATTTTTTTAATTGATCATATGTGATATATTCGTCAACTATGTGAGCTTGCTCGATAGATCCTGGTCCACAAATAACGGTACTTATTCCTGATTTTTGAAACAAACCCGCCTCAGTACCAAATGACATCGTATTTTTTTCATTATCACCAGTAAGATTGCAAACTAGATTTACAGCTTCAGATGAATCTTCTTTATTGAAACCAACTACTTCTCCGACTATTTCTTTTTTTATATCTCCCTTAGGATTATTTTTTTTAATTTTTGGCATTAAAATATCTTTTGCATAAGTGTCAATATTATTACTAATAAACTCTCCATCTTCTTTATTAATTGGTCTTACTTCCCATTCAAGAGAACATTGATCGGCAATTACATTTGCACCTAGTCCTCCAGAGATTTTTCCTACTTGAAGAGTTGAATATGATGGAGAAAAAATAGTTTTTTTTGAGATTCTTTTTTTCAATTCATCTCTTAATTCTAAAAGTTTATTGCTGTATTGAATTGCGTACTCTATGGCACTAACACCGACTTCAGGATTTGAGGCGTGTCCAGATAATCCAGTAAAATGAGTTATATATTCATTGTAACCTTTATGAGCAGTTATAGCCTTCATATTTGTTGGTTCTCCGATTATACAAGCTGAGAAATTAATATTTTTTTTTTCTAATTCTGCTAAAACTAAAGGAGCTCCTAAACAGCCGGTTTCTTCATCAAATGTATAAGAAAAATGTATTGGTACCTTTAATTTTTTTGAAGAAAATAAAGGAGCAACAGCTAACGTACATGCAATAAATCCTTTCATATCACAAGTTCCTCGTCCAAAAATTTTATTATCTTTTTCTCTCGCTACAAAAGGATCAGAAGTCCAATCACCAGGTGATGCCGGAACTACATCTGTATGACCTGATAGAATTATACCCTTACCTTTATTTTCACCAAGAGTTGAAAATAGATTTGCTTGTAATTTGTTTGCACTATAAGTTCTTACTGATTTTGCTCCTAAAGAATTCAATTTTTCTTCACAATAACTAATTAAATCCAAATTTTTTTGTCCAGAGATGGTCTTAAAACCTATCAAATCTTTTAAGATTTTAACTGTTTCAGAGAGTAAGTGATCTAAATTCTTTTTTTGCATAAAATTTAGATTGAATACTAGCATAAAATAAAGTGAAACTATTCATAGTAATTTTCATACAGGTTAATCTTCATATTTTCAAAATTAATTAACTATTATATGCTTAATTTATGAGAATCGAGATAGCAAAAAATCACAAAAAAATAATTATTTTTCTCGATAATCGTAATATAGAAATTCATCCCTTATGGTTGAGGGAAAGAGTTAATAACTCCGAATTTCTTGATCGAGCCACAGGTCAAAGATTATATGATCCCTCAAGTTTAGATCAGAAATTAAAGATTAAAAAAGCTCTTATTAAAAAAAATAACTTACGTGTTGAGTTTACAGACGGCGTTCACTCTGATTTTAAAGTCAACGACATAATTGGTGAAATTCATAAAAATATTGAAAAAAAAAAATATTTTCTATGGACTGGCAAAATAAAAAGAAGACCAATCTTTAACTATAAATTTGATATAATTGAAAATAAGAAAGGTTTAAATTTATTAGAAACTTTTTACAATTATGGTTTTGTAATATTGAGGAGCACTCCAAAAAAAAAAAATTTCATTTTAAGCTTTGCCAATTCCCTCGGCATAGTGAGACCAACAAATTTTGGAAAATTATTTAATGTAAAGTCTAAAAAAAAAGTAAGTGATTTAGCTTACACATCTCACGCCTTACCAGCTCACACTGATAACCCTTATAGAAAACCGATTCCAGGAATACAAATTTTACATTGCATTAAAAATTCAAGTGACGGAGGTTACTCAACATTAACTGATGGTTTTTCTGTGGCTAATTACATGCAAAAAAAATATAAAAATTATTTCAAGTTGTTAACCTCAGTTAAAATTAGATTTACGTACGTAAGCAGTAAAACAATACTTGAAAATTGGGGAGAAACTATAGAGCTAGATAAAAAAGGCATGTTTAAAAGTATAAGATTAAGTCCAAGACTGGACTATGTTCCTATAATTAAAAAAGATAAACTTCATCAATTCTATAAAGCAAGATCATTATTTATTAAACTTTGTAATTCAAAAAAATTCATGATTAAATTTAAACTTAGACCTGGAGACATTATGATCATGGATAATCATAGAACATTGCATGGAAGAACTTCTTATAGTTTAAAAAATGGAGAGAGACACCTCCAAGGATGTTATATTGATCATGATTTAGCTGAGAGCAAAATGAAGCACCTTAAAAGAAAGTTTAAAAAATAAATGGACAAAGTAAGTTTTAAAGAAATGAAAAAGGGGACAAAAGAGGATTATTTGTTACTTGATAGTCATGAGCAAGAGTTTGTTCAAAATACCCCTGATCGAATAATTAATTTTTTAAGCACTATGAAAAAAACTTTAGAGGGTTATCAAATTTCAAGATTAGATCATTCGCTACAAACAGCAACCAGAGCTTTAAATGATGGTGCAAGCGATGAAATGATAGTGGCAGCCTTGTTACATGATATTGGAGATGAGTTAGCTCCATTAAATCATGCAGAATATGCAGCGGCAGTTTTAAAACCTTATGTAAGTGAAAAGACACATTGGATTATTGAAAAACACGGAATATTCCAAATGTATTACTATGCACATCATTTAGGGGGAAATAAAAATGCAAGAGATAAATATAAAGGCCATAAATATTTCCAAGCTACAGTCGATTTTTGTGAAAAGTGGGATCAAAAATCTTTTGATCCAAGTTTTAAATCATTAAAGCTCAAAGATTTTGAACCTTATGTGAGAAAAGTTTTTAGTAGGACTCCTTACAAAAATTAGATTGTTATCTTTGATTTAATAACATTACTTCTCTTACCTCTTGTCCTTTATATTTTGAAAGAGGTCTAATTAATTTGTTTGATGCATGTTGTTCCATGATATGAGCTGACCAGCCAGTAATTCGAGACATTACAAATATAGGTGTATAAAAATCTATATCTATTCCCATCATATAATAAGTAGGCCCACAAGGAAAATCTACATTAGGATGGATATTCTTTTTTTCCAACATTACTTTTTCTAAAATTTCATACATCTTAGTGTATTTCTCTTTCTTTAAAAGTTTTGCTACTTTAAACATGTAATGTTTCATTGTAGGAACTCTAGAGTCGCCTGTTCTATAGACTCTATGACCAAATCCCATAACAACTTTTTTCTTTTCTAAAGCATTTTCTATCCAAGTTTTAGCTTTTTCTGGCTTACCAATTTCTTTCATCATGTGCATTACTGCTTCATTCGCACCACCATGAAGAGGTCCTTTTAAAGATGCTATTGCTCCAGTAATTGCTCCATGTAGATCTGACAAACTACTTGTAATAGTCCTAGCGGTAAAAGTTGAAACATTAAAGCTATGTTCGGCATATAAAATTAAAGAAATGTCAAAAGCTCTAACAATTTCTTTGTCAGGTATTTTATTAAACATCATTTTAAAAAAATTTTCCGAAAAGGATAATTTTTTACTTGGAGATATTATTTTTTTTCCTTTTCTAGCTCTAAAGTATGCTGCAACAGCAGTTGGGGCTTGTGAAAAAATTTTTAAAGCTTTTCTCATATTAGCTTTAGGAGAATTATCTTTAGTATCTTTATCCTCTAATGCCATTAAGCTAACACAAGTTCTAATCACATCCATAGGATGAGCGTTCTTAGGCATTTGTTGAATATTCTTAATTATAGTTTTAGATAGTTTCCTGTTTGATCTTTCATCTTTAATGAATTTTTTTAACTGTTTTTTACTTGGAAGCTCCCCATGAAGAACTAAATACGCAACTTCTTCGAATTCACATTTATCACAAAGATCTTGAACTTTATAACCCCTGTAAGTCAATGCGCTTAATTCAGGAACAACGTGGGATATCGTAGTTTCATCTACAACAATCCCTAACAGACCTTTTTTAATTTCTTCACTCATTATTCATGCCCTTCAGTTGAAAAATCAGTAATTTTTTTCCCCGGGGTATTGTATTTCTCATATTCTACTAATTCGTACAACCTTTTTCTAGTTTGCATTTTATCTATAATATTGTTTTGGTCTCCATTTTTAAATATTGATTTTAGTCCCAGCTCAACATTTTGCATTGCTAGTCTTTGTGTAGAGACTGGATAAATAACTAAATTATATCCTAAATTTTCTAATTCTTTTTTGTTTAAAAGCTTTGATTTTCCAAATTCTGTCATATTTGCTAACAAAAATCCTTTTGAAATACTTCTCACTTTTTCAAACTCTTTTTCATCTTTCATTGCCTCAGGAAATATCATGTCTGCTCCAGCATCTTCGTAGGCTTTAATTCTATCTAAGGTTTTATCAATCCCTTCAACAGTGTTTGCATCAGTTCTTACAATAATTAAAAAATTTTTATCTTTTCTTGCAATAACTGATTCTTTAATTTTTTTAATCATTTCTTCTTTTGAAATTAACTCTTTGTTATCTAAATGACCGCATCTTTTTTCAGCTATTTGATCTTCTATATGACAGCCTGCTAACCCTTTACTTTCAAATGTAGATATTGTGTTTTTACAATTACCAAAACCCGTATCAGCATCGACTATAGTAGGTAAATCAGTTACCCGGGCAATTTGATTAGCTCTATAACTTACTTGATCTAAAGTTGTAAGCCCAATATCAGGCAAACCTAAATCGTTAGACATTACTCCACCCGAAATATACACTCCGTCAAAACCTATCTCAGAAATTAATTTTGCGCATAAAGGATTATACGCCCCGGGAAACCTTAATAATTTTTTAGATTGTAATCTTTTTACAAAATCAGATCTTTTTTCTAATGCGTTTTTTTTTGTGAAATGCATTTCATCAGACTTATATTAGAGGGGGGTATAAAAATCAAAGATTATTTAATTAAAATAAAAAGCCCAGTTAAAACTAATAACAACGCAAGAAAATATTCTGTTATTCTTTTTGTTTTTTCATTATTAATAAATGTTCTTAATCCACTGCCAAAAAGAGCCCATAAACTTATAGAAGGAAAACATATAACTGCAGCAGTAATTGTTACGAATGACACACCAATAAAAACATTTTCTTCAGTTGGAAAAAATCCTGATGCTACAGCTATTGCAATTGACCATGCTTTAGGATTTATGAATTGAAAGAGGGATGCTTCATATAATTTTAAAGGTCTTCCCGACTCCTTTTTATCTAGACTAAAAGAGCCAATCATTTTCCAACTTAAATAAAGTAAATATAAGAAACATAATATTTTCATATAAGATTGTATTTGAGGATAGATAAGAAAAAGATTGGCTAAACCAAAACATACTAAACCAATTTGAAATATGTGACCCAAAGGAATACCAATTAAATGTGGTAATGTTCTGATAAATCCGAACTTCATTCCAGACGCCGTTAGCATGGCATTATTGGGTCCCGGTGTTATAAACATTGTAAAATAAAATGCTGATAAAGCAGAAAATAAAGCAAAATTAATCATAAATATTTTGCAATTACTTTATCAAAATTCTTGAAATCTTTAACTAGTTCGTCGTGCTTGATTTCTTCAGAAGTTTTTTCTGTGTATCCATCTTTTACTAAAATAAAAGGAATGTTCGCATTCTCTGCTGATTTGCCATCAACTTCACTATCTCCAACCATTAATGTTTTTTTTAGATCACCTTGAATAATTTCAACTACATTTGTTAAATGTCTAGGATCTGGTTTATTAAAAGAAAAAGTATCTGAACCAGCAACATATTCAAAATAATCATACATTTTTAATTTTTTCAATAAATCAACTGCTAAACGTTCCTGCTTATTAGTACAAACTGCTAGGGAGATATTTTTACTTTTAGCCCAGCTTAAAAATTCCATTACACCATTTATCGGTTTACTTCCTCGATCAATATTTTCAGAGTAAAAATTTATAAACTCTTTTGTCATTTCTTTTTTTAACTTTTCATCATTTATTTCTTGTCTAAATGCTCTTTGCATCATCACCCAAGCACCTCTACCTGCTAAAGATTTAATGTCAGATAATTTTTTTTCTTTATGTCCAAATTTTCTCATAACATGATTGTGAGCATCCATTAAATCTGGAGCAGTATCAACTAATGTGCCGTCTAAATCGAAAAGAATTGTGTAAATTTGAGTCATTTTTAAAAGTATTAAAAAGAAATATTTTGTGACTTATTTCAAAAGCAATATTAATGTAAAGAGAAATTTTTATGAATACAAATATTAAATTAAAAAAAGCTAATGCTTATAGACTTACTCAAGAAAAACTTAGAAATAAAGCACTTTCAAAAGGAGTTAATTTAATAGCGCCAGAAACTATTTTTTTATCTCAAGACACTACATTTGGAAAAAATGTTACTATCGAACCATACGTTGTAATTGGAAAAAAAGTAAAAATTGGAGACAATGTTTACATTAAATCTTTTACTCATATTGAAGGAAGTAAAATTGAAAAAAATGTAATTATTGGTCCATATGCAAGGTTAAGACAAGGCACTATCTTGAAGTCGAACACTAGAATTGGAAATTTTGTTGAAACTAAAAAATCAAGTATCTACAATAATTCAAAAGTTAATCATCTATCATATATTGGAGATACTATAATAGGAAAAAATTCTAATATTGGAGCAGGGACAATAACTTGTAATTACGATGGTATTAAAAAATCTAAAACCAAGATATCTGACAATGTTTTTGTAGGTTCAAATTCATCACTTGTTGCTCCTGTTAGATTAGAAAAAAATTCTGTAGTTGGTGCTGGTTCAGTAATTACTAAAAATGTTAAGAAAAATTCTTTAGCCATCACAAGATCGTCTCAAATTGAAGTTAAAAATTATAAAAGAAAAAAGAAAAAATAATGTGTGGAATTATTGGAATAGCTAGCAATAAACCAGTTTCAATGAATATTGTAAATTCATTAAAAAAACTTGAATACAGAGGGTATGACTCTGCTGGACTAGCAACAATAGATAAGGATGAAATAAGTGAAAAAAAATGCTCTGGCAGAGTAGAGGAATTAGAAAAAATTTTATTTAAAACTCCATCTCAAGGACATCTTGGTATAGGACATGTTAGATGGGCAACACATGGTATACCAAATATCGTAAACGCTCACCCACATTCATCAGAGATTGTATCAGTAGTTCATAATGGAATTATTGAAAACTCAGATGAATTAAAAAAAAATTTAGAGTCAAAAGGCCTAAAGTTTAAATCGCAGACCGATACGGAAGTTATAACATTATTAATTACTGAATTTTTAAAAGATAAC
>CACAIN010000004.1 GCA_902532595.1 uncultured Pelagibacteraceae bacterium | reverse complement strand
TTTTCTTTGAGTAGTAAACTTTGATTGTCCAGGTCTTCGCCTAGCCATGTCTTTTTGAATATCTTTTTCAGATATAGGGATATTGGGAGGACAACCATCAATTACACAGCCAATTGCTGGACCATGAGACTCTCCCCATGTAGTAAATCTAAATATTTTTCCAAAAGTATTAAAAGACATAGTTATTTAATGTATAAATTATTTTATAGAATATATGAATCAAAAAAATGGCAAAAATTCACTTGGAATAGACAGCTGCTTCGAGGAAGCAGATAATCCTATTGATTTATTCAAAAAATGGTTTTCAGAGGCAGAGAAAAAGGAAATAAACGATCCAAATGCAGTTGCAGTGGCATCATCAGATAAAAACAATCAACCAAATGTAAGAATGGTTTTGCTCAAAGGATTGAGTGACAAAGGTTTTATTTTTTACTCAAATTTTAATAGTAAAAAAGGAGAAGAGCTTAAAAGCAATCAGAAAGCTTCAATGTGCTTTCATTGGAAAAGTTTAAGAAGACAGGTAAGAATATTAGGAAAAGTTGAAGAAGTAAATTCTAATGAAGCTGATGATTATTATAATTCTAGACCTTATAAGAATAAAATTGGTGCATGGGCTTCATCTCAATCTCAAGTGCTAGATAAGAGAGAAACTTTTTTGGAAAAAATAAAGGAATTTGAAAAAAAGTATCCAGATAAAAATAATGTACCAAGACCACCGCATTGGTCAGGATGGAGATTGCTACCAAATGAAATTGAATTTTGGGTAGATGGAGAAGGCAGAATTCATGAAAGATTGAATTATAAAAAATCTAATGATAAATGGATAAAAGAACTTCTTTATCCTTAAAAAGATCTATTAAGACTAAAGCTAGTTAAATTTTGTAAAATCTTTTTTTCTTCATTGTCAGGAAAAATTCCTAAAGAGTCATGAGACACATTAACAAAGTATTCAGCTCTTTTTAAGCTTGCTTCTACTGTCTTGTATTTATAAATCAAAGCCAAAGTTTCACTAAAATCATCTTCATTTCTTTTTTCTTTTTTTAAGATTTCAGCTAAAAAATCTCTTTCTTCTTTATTCCCTTTTTGAAACACAATGATTAATGGCAGTGTTACTTTTCCCTCGAAAAAATCTTTACCAATTTCTTTTCCAAAAAATTTATCTTTTCCATAATAATCAAGTGCATCATCTGCTATTTGAAAAGCAAGACCAAGATTTTTACCATAAGACTCTAAAGCTTTTTTTTCTTTTTCATTAACTTTTGCAATTAGTGCTCCTGTTTTAGTTGCAGCTGAAAACAGCGAAGCTGTTTTTAAATTAATTATATCAATATATGTATCCTCTAGAAGATCGGCTTCTCCTTTATGTTGAAGTTGCAAGACTTCACCTTGTGCAATTTTTGCTGAAGTAGAAGATAATAGTTTTAGAACTTCCAAATCTCCATCATCAACCATAATTTCAAAACATCTACTTAAAAGATAATCACCAACTAATATAGATGATTGATTACCCCATACAGAATTTGTGGTTTTAACTCCTCTTCGTAAAGAACTTTCGTCAATTACATCATCATGTAATAACGTTGCAGAATGAATAAGTTCAACGCAGGCAGCTAAGTTAATATCTCGATCTCCCAACTGATACCCCGATAATTTGGCAGAACCTAAAGTAAGAAGCGCTCTTAGTCTTTTACCTCCAGATTTAAGATGATGTTCACTCATTTTTTCAATTAAGTTCACATCACTCTTTAATTTAACTTCTATTAAATTTTCTACTTTTTGAAGCTTACTTTCTAATAGATTTTTAAGCTCTAAGTAGGCTGAATTAGCAGATTTTTTAAGAGGTATAACTGATCCCATGTTTATTAATTATAATTGATTTTAATAATAATAAATTTTTAAATGAAACCGTGATGACGCACCCACAATTCAACTAGAAGTAGCGAAATAAAATAATTAAAATTTAAATTATTACTGTTATAAGAATAATTGTAACGATCATAAAAATATGTTTTCTATTTTCAAAAAAAAAACCGTTGTTCCTCACGTAAGACTAACAGGAATTATTGGTTCAGCAGGTCGATTTAGACAAGGCATGGATCTTGCAGGGCAAAAAGACATTCTTAAAAAAGCCTTTTCTTTAAAGAAGATTAGTCATGTAGCTATTTCAATTAATTCACCCGGGGGATCACCAGTGCAATCTCATTTAATTTATAGTTATATAAGAGAATTAGCTGATAAAAAAAAAGTTAAGGTTTTAATTTTTGCTGAAGATGTTGCAGCATCTGGCGGTTATCTAATTTCATGCGCTGGAGATGAAATCTATGCAAATTCAAGTTCTATTATTGGATCTATCGGAGTTATTTCAGCATCTTTTGGTTTTAAAGATTTAATTCAAAAAATAGGAGTTGAACGTAGAGTTTATACTGCTGGAAAAAACAAAAGCACTTTAGATCCTTTTGTGGAAGAAAAAGAAGAAGATGTGAAGAGGCTTAAAAAAATCCAATTGGAATTACATGATGACTTTATTAAAGTTGTAGAGACAAGCAGAGGATCAAAATTGAAAGATCCTGAAAAGAATAATATTTTTACCGGCGAATTTTGGACAGGAAAGACTGCTTTAACATTAGGCTTAATAGATGGGATTGGCAATGCAGATCAAGTTTTAAAAGAAAAATTTGGTGATAAAGTTGTAATCAAAAAATTTGAAAAACAAAAAGGCTTTATTGCAAAAAAATTATCTTCTTCAATTCAAGATCCTGTCGATAGTCTTGTAAATACCTTAGAAGAAAAATCGATGTGGCAAAAATTTGGTTTATAAATGCCAACTAAAAAAAAATTAAAATCTTTATCCTTTCAAGAGATTATAATGAATTTGCAAAAATTTTGGGGAAAGTATGGTTGTATAATTCTACAACCTTACGATTTAGAAGTGGGAGCAGGAACTTTTCATCCAGCAACAACTTTAAGATCTCTAGGACCTAACCCGTGGAAAGCAGCTTATGTGCAGCCTTCAAGAAGACCAACAGATGGAAGGTATGGAGAAAATCCAAATCGACTGCAACATTATTATCAGTATCAAGTTATAATCAAACCTTCTCCTGATAATATTAAGCAAACTTATTTGAAAAGTTTATCTGCCATTGGAATTGATGTTAAAAATCATGACATACGTTTTGTTGAAGATGATTGGGAAAGTCCGACATTAGGTGCAGCAGGATTGGGTTGGGAAGTTTGGTGTGATGGTATGGAAATAACACAATTTACTTATTTTCAACAAATGACAGGATTAGAATGCAAACCTGTTCCAGTTGAAATGACTTATGGTTTAGAAAGATTATGTATGTTTGTTCAAGGAAAAAAAAATGTCTTTGATCTTGATTGGAATAATCAAGGAGTAAAATATAAAGATGTGTTTTTACAAGCAGAAAAAGAATTTTCTGCATATAATTTTGAATTTGCTAACACTGAAAATTTATTGAAAAATTTTGAGTCATGTGAAAATGAATGTAAATCTTTACTAGATAAAAAACTTTCTTTACCTGCATACGATCAATGCTTAAAAGCAAGTCATATATTTAATTTACTTGATGCTAGAGGTGTAATTGGAGTTGCAGAAAGAACTGGTTACATAAACAGAATAAGAGAACTCGCTAAAGGGTGTGGAGCACTTTGGTTAAGTACGCAAGTTTAATAAATTATGTCTGAATTTTTGCTTGAACTATATAGCGAAGAAATACCACCTCAACTTCAAATTAATGCCAGAACTCAACTTAAACAACAAATTGAGAAATCTCTAGAAGAAGAAGGAATTCAATATAAAGATTGTTTGGAATATTCTAGCCCAACTAGATTAAGCATTTATATAAAAGGTATCCCAGAAAAAATTGCCGTTAAATCAAAAGAAATTAAGGGACCTAAAGTAGGAGTTCCAGAAAACATTCTACAAGGCTTTACTAAGTCTCGTAATGCTTCTGAAAAAGATCTATTTAAAAAAAAAACAGAAAAAGGTGAATTTTACTTTATAAAAACTGCAGAAAAAAAACTTTTAGTAGAAGATTTATTGATTGATATTTTGCCAAAAGCAATGACGGGAATTAGCTGGAAAAAATCTATGAAATGGTCGAAAAATAATTTGATGTGGGGAAGGCCACTTAGATCAATATTTACAATATTTGGTGGTAAAAAATTATCATTTAGGTACCATCATTTAGAGTCGACAGACAATATTATTATAGAACAAGATTTAATTAGAAAATCAAAAAAAATTAATAGTTTTAAAGCTTATTTTTCATTTCTTAAAAGCAACGAAATTATTGTAGACCAAAACGAAAGACAAAAAATAATATTGAAAAGATTTAATTCAGTTTCAAAATTAAAAAACTATAAAGAAAAGTACAACCAACGACTTTTAGAGGAAGTTATTAATATTGTAGAAAACCCTAATGTATTGTTGGCCAATTTTGATAAAGAGTACTTAAAAATTCCTGAGGAAATAATTATTTCTACACTTGAAAAACATCAAAGATACTTTCCTATATTTGATAGTCGAGATAGACTAACAAATAATTTTTTTGTTGTTGCTAACAAAAAAGATGAGAAAAAACTTATTTCAGAAGGAAATAAAAGAGTTGTAGATGCACGCCTCTCTGATGCCAAATTCTTTTGGGAAAAAGATAGATCTAAGAACCTCATAAAACAAATAGCTCATCTTAAAAAAATTACATTCTATGAAAAGATTGGAACTATTTATGACAAGACTCAAAGAATTAGAAACTTAGCTAGCTTACTTTCAGATGAATTAAATATTAATAAAGAAAAAGTTCAGGTTGCTGCATCTATTTCAAAATCAGATTTATGTTCAGATTTAGTAGGAGAATATCCAGAATTACAAGGCGTTATGGGAAAATATTTTGCTTTAGCCCAAGGTTTCGAAGAGGATGTTGCAAATTCTATAAGTGAACATTATCTTCCAACAGGCTTAACCTCTGCAATACCAAAGAAACCTTTTAGCTACTCAATCGCTATTGTAGATAAGATAGATAGTTTGGTGGGTTTTTTTCTCATAAATGAAAAACCAACTAGCTCAAAAGACCCTTTCGCTCTTAGAAGATCAGCAATTGGTTTATTAAGAATTATTATTGAGAATAAATTATCAATTAGATTAAGAGACCTTATAAATTACGCAATCAGACTTTATGAAGAACAAGGAGTTGAAACCATAAATGAAAAGACAGAAGTCGAAGTGCTTGATTTTTTAAAAGAAAGAATGAAAAATATTTTAAAATTAAAAAATATAAAAACTGACATTATCGAAGCTTCAATTAGTTCTCATACTAGTGATAATTTCTTAGATCTTTATAAAAAAAATCTTTTGATGAATAAATATATTAATAAAGACGTAGGAATAAACGCAATCAGTTCATATAAAAGAGCCTCTAATATTACTGAAAAAGCCGAGAAAGAAATTGTTGGCAGGCCAGATGCAGTACTCTTTAGAACAGAGGAAGAAAAAATATTATTTGAGAAGATTAATGAAATACGAAAAGCCTTTACAGTAAAAGAAAGCAATAAAGATTATGAAAACTTATTAATTAGGCTATCAGAAACAAAAAAATTTACAGATAATTTTTTTGACAATGTGGTTGTAAATGACGAAAATCAAGATATTAAGAACAATAGATTAGAACTTTTAAAAATGTTTTGTGATACATTTAATAATTTTATTAATTTTTCGAAATTAGAGGGTCTTTAATGACAAAAGTAATATTTAGTTTTGATGATAAATCAGTAAAAAAACTAAAAAACAAAAAATATATATTAGGTGGCAAAGGAGCAAATCTTGGTGAAATGGGAAGACTTGGTCTACCTGTTCCTCCAGGTTTTACAATATCGACAAGTGTATGCGATATTTTTTATAAAAATAAAAAAAAATTACCAAATAAAATAATTAAAAATATTGAAGAAGAATTAAAAAAAATTGAAAAGAAAACCAAAAAGAAATTTGGTGATTTAAAAGATCCATTGCTAGTGTCAGTAAGATCGGGTGCGAGAGTTTCAATGCCGGGCATGATGGACACAATATTAAATCTTGGTCTTAATGATAAAACCGTAGAGGCTTTAAGAAACAAAACTTCTAATGGTCGATTTGCGAAAGATAGTTATAGAAGGTTTATTCAAATGTATAGTAATGTCGTTCTAGGTATCGAGGGGCACTTATTTGAAGAATTGATTGATAATTATAAACTTACCAAAGGAGTTCTACTAGATACAGATCTTGATGAAAGTGATTGGGACGGATTAATTAAAAATTTTAAAGAATTAGTCAAAAAAGAAAAAAAAATTAACTTTCCGCAAGATGTCAAACAACAGCTTTACGGAGCAGTTAACGCAGTATTTTTATCTTGGGAAAGTCAAAGAGCCAAGACTTATAGAAAATTAAATCAGATACCAGATCATTGGGGAACAGCAGTAAACGTGCAGGCAATGGTTTTTGGAAATATGGGAAAAGATTGTTCTACTGGAGTAGCTTTTACTAGAAACCCTTCAACAGGAGAAAAACTATTCTTTGGTGAGTTTTTAATCAATGCTCAAGGAGAAGACGTAGTTGCTGGAACAAGAACGCCTCAACACATTACAAAAAAAGCTAAACTAGACTCAGGCTCCAAAGAACTTTCGATGGAAGAGGCTATGCCAAAAGTTTACGAACAGCTTGCAAAAGTTTTTGTCAAATTAGAAAAACATTATCGAGATATGCAAGATATTGAGTTTACTGTTGAAAATAAAAAATTATGGATGCTACAGACTAGATCTGGAAAAAGAACAGCAAAAGCAGCAATTAAAATTGCTGTAGATATGGTTAAAGAAAAATTAATTTCAAAAAAAGAAGCAATACTAAGAATTGATCCTAATACACTCGATACATTGTTACATCCAACATTAGATGAAAAAGTTAAAAAAGAAATTATTGCTTCAGGGTTGCCTGCATCACCAGGAGCTGCAAGTGGAAAAGTTGTTTTCACAGCCGATGAAGCTGAAAGGCTTAACGGAATGATGCAAGACACAATATTAGTCAGATTAGAAACTTCACCTGAGGATATTCACGGCATGCATGCTGCAAAAGGGATTTTGACGGCTCGAGGCGGGATGACAAGCCACGCAGCAGTAGTTGCTAGAGGTATGGGAAGACCTTGTGTATCTGGTTCAAGCGAAATTACAATTGATTATGAAACAAAAAAATTTAAAGCAGGCAATGAGATTATAAAAGAAGGAGATATCATAACTATTGATGGAGGAAGCGGCAAAGTGATGAAAGGATTAGTTCCAACGGTTCAACCTGAGATATCTGGATATTTTTCTACAATTATGAAATGGGCTGACGAATTTAGAAAATTAAAAGTTAGAACTAATGCAGAGACGGAAGCAGATAGTAAAACAGCGAGAGAATTCGGTGCAGAAGGCATTGGTCTTTGTAGAACAGAACATATGTTTTTTGATGAAGAAAGGATTTTATCAGTAAGACAAATGATTTTATCTAAATCTATAGAAGATAGAAATCATGCGTTGTTAAAGCTTTTACCTCATCAAAAAGATGATTTTAAAAAAATATTTAAAGTTATGTCTGGTTTGCCTGTTACAGTAAGGTTATTAGACCCACCTTTGCATGAGTTTTTACCTAAAGCAGAAAAGGATATAGAGGAAGTTGCACGATCTTTAAATTTATCATCTAAAGAAATTAAAGATAGAATTGCAGAGCTTCATGAAGAAAATCCAATGTTAGGTCATAGAGGATGTAGACTAGGTATTTCATTTCCTGAAATTTATGAGATGCAATGTGAAGCTATCTTTGAAGCACTGATTGAACTCAAGAAAGAAAAATTAAAAGCAGCGTTTGTTGAAATAATGATACCACTAGTATCAACAGATACAGAATTAAAAATTTTAAGAGCTTTAGTAAAAAGAATAGCTAAAAAAATTGAATTAAAAAATAAAACTAAATTAGATTATATCATAGGAACAATGATTGAATTACCTAGAGCTGCTTTACAAGCTAAATCAATCTCAAAACATGCAGATTTTTTTAGTTTTGGAACTAACGACTTAACACAAACTACGTTAGGTATTAGTCGTGATGACTCCGGCAAATTTTTAAACGATTATATTGATAATAAAATTTTCGAAATCGATCCATTTGTAAGTATTGATCAAAGTGGGGTAGGTGAACTTGTTGAATTAGCTTCTTCTAGAGGAAAAAAAGCAAATAAAAAACTTAAATTAGGCATTTGTGGTGAACATGGAGGTGATCCAAAAAGTATTGAGTTTTGTTCTAGAACTGGTTTGAATTATGTTTCCTGTTCGCCGTTTAGAGTTCCTGTTGCAAGATTGGCTGCTGCTCAAGCTGAACTAAGAAGATAATTCTAAACTAACATCAAAAGATTTGGCGCTATGAGTTATAACTCCTACAGATATTCTATTAATTCCTGTATTTGAAATTTTCTTAATATTTTTGAGAGTGGCGTTGCCAGAGTACTCAGTCTCATATTTATTTTTGCAAATTTTTAAACATTTTTTTAATTGTTTTGGGCTCATATTGTCGAATAAAATTCTTTTAAATTTTATACCTAAAACTTGATTTAATTGTTTTGAATTTTCTATTTCTACAGTTATGACTTTTTTAGTTTTGATAGCTTTTTTGATTAATTTTTTTAAATTGTTTTCAGCATTTATATGATTATCTTTAATTAATATCTCATCACTTAAATTGTAACGATGGTTATATCCTCCACCTTTTTTTACAGAATATTTTTCTAACAATCTTAGATTTGGTGTAGTTTTACGAGTACAGCATATTTTAGTTTTATTACCAACTTTTTTAACAAATTTATTTGTTAAAGTAGCTATACCCGAAGCATGATTTAGAAAATTTAATGCTGTTCTTTCCGCAATTAAAATTGTTTTTGTTTTAGCTTTTATTTCAGCAATCACTTTGTTTTTTTTAATCTTTTTTCCGTCTTTTATCTTTGATTTAAAATTTGTTTCTTTACCTATTAATTTGAAAGCTGCTTTACAAAAGTCTAGTCCGGCAATCACTCCATTTTGCTTTGCAATGATTTTTGCTTTTGATTTTTTATTTTTAAGACTAATTAAATTAGTAGTGATATCACCTCTTGGCTTTAGGTCTTCATCTAGAGCTTTTTTAACAACAGAATTAATATATTTTTGATTTAATTTTTGCACTGATCTAACGACCAATTTCAGTCATTCTAATTACAGATTTTCGAGCAGCTTCTATAGTTTTATCATCTAATAATATTTCGTTTGTTTCATTTTCTAAACAATCTAAAATTTTCACTAGGTCTATTTTCTTCATGTAAGGACATAAATTACAAGGTTTAATAAATGATACGTTAGGATTATCTGCTTCAACGTTATCACTCATAGAACATTCTGTAACTAGCATAACTTTTTTAGGTTGATTTTCTTTTACATATTTTACCATACCTGATGTAGATCCAGCAAAGTCAGAAGCTTTAATAACATCTGGAGGACATTCTGGGTGTGCAATAACTTTTATCCCTGGATTTTGTGATTTAATATCTTCTATTTCTTTTCCTGTAAATTGTTCATGAACTATACAAGTTCCTTTCCATGAAATAATTTTAACTTTAGTATTTTTAGACACATAGTCTGCTAGATATTGGTCGGGAAGAAAAATAACTTTATTGACATTAAGTGACTCAACAACTTTCACAGCATTAGCAGATGTACAACATACATCTGTTTCAGCTTTAACATCAGCTGATGTGTTTACATAAGACACAACTGGCACACCTGGATATTTTTCTTTTAATAATCTCACATCTTTTCCAGTAATAGAACTTGCTAAAGAGCAACCAGCTTGCATATCTGGTAAATAGACTTTTTTAGCTGGGCTCATTAATTTTGCTGTTTCAGCCATGAAGTGAACCCCACATAAAATAATTTTATCTGCTGATGTTTTAGAAGCTTCAACTGCTAAAGCAAGTGAGTCAGCAGCAATATCTGCCACCCCATGATAAATTTCGGGTGTCTGATAATTATGGGCAAGAATAATTGCATTTTTCTCTTTTTTTAATTTATTAATTTTTTCAATCAATGGAGCATGAATTTTCCATTCAGCATCAGGTATAAATTTAGAGATTTTTTTATAAATCTCTTTGGAACTTGGCAAACTTTGTTGTTGCGCAGACATACTTATTCTAATCTATCAACTTGAACTAAAATTGTCATTCATTTATTGTCGCATTATATATATGCGGTCGTGCTGAAATTGGTAGACAGGCACGCTTGAGGGGCGTGTGGGTTTCCCGTGAGAGTTCGAGTCTCTCCGACCGCACCAAAACGTAAAGAAAACCTAAATAAATTTTTAAAAAAACACGTCTTTTTTAGATTCACTGTGCTGGAATTGTGCTCACGACTGTGTTGAAATGTGTTGCGTACAAAAGCACTTAAAAATTAAAAAATTAAAATTAGCTATGACAAATGATGAATACAAAAAACAAATTTTAATTGAAATTAAAAGATTTATCAAAAAAAGAATTGAAGTAAGAAAAATTTATAAAGAACTTCAACAAATTAAAGACAATGTTATTTATCTTAAAAAGAAATATAGACAAGAAAACACAGAAGAATTTACAACTGAAGAAGGTAAATTACTTATTAGTACATACAAATCAGAATTTTCAAGTAGATTAAAAAAAGAATTTAAGAATTTATCGATAGTTGAAAAACGAAAATTATTTAAATTAGGATTAATCAACATATCATTTAGGCTTAATTATTTAAAATTTGGAAAACTAAAAGAGTCTAATAAAGAAACACCGATCGATGAATATGTTATTAAAAGAAAAGATATTCAACCTTATAGATGGAATTTATCATTAAATGAAAAAACATTAAGTGAATTAAAAGAATACGTAAAAGAGTTACAAGAACGATTTGACCTAAGTATAGCTGATCACGATGAAATGGTTGATGAAGAAGTTCAAAAAGCATTAGATAAAATTGCAGAAGATAGGTTTAAAATTAATGAAGTTATTTCAAAAGAAGAAGAATTAATAAGAGAACAACTTGAGGCAATGGGACTAGAAACAAATCCTGAAGATGTGACACCAGATGTTTATGAAGCAATAATGAATAATTTAGTCGAAATAGACGATGAGGATGAAGAAGAAGAAAATTAATTTATGTTAGATAAAATTAAAAAAGGAGCAAAGGTCTCAATAGATGCTGGCAAAAAAGCTGCTGAAGTCTCAATAGATGCTGGCAAAAAAGCTGCTGAAGTCTCGATAGATGCTGGCATGAAAGCTAAGGATCAATCAATAAAATATGGAAAGAAATTTATACGAAAGAAAGCCTTAGAAAGCATAAAAGAAAAACTCGAATTTGCCCAAAAAAAAGAAACTGATTTTACGAAAGAGGAAATGAGAAATATGATAGCTCGTGAAGAAAAAAAGATTATTAAGAGTCTTGGAACAACGGGCGCTGTAACAACTATTTTAGCTCTTTTTGGAATTACAAATATCTAATGCTTAAATTTTTAACAAAACAATTTTTGTATGGACGTCTTTACTTCTGGTTAAAAGAAAGAATAGGCGGAATATTATTTCTATTTATTGCTATATTTTTAGTTATTTACTTTCATAATGAATATTTGAATTATGTAGAATACAAAAATAAATTTGATGGTGGTTATATCGGTTTATCTTTTATTATTAAAAATACATTAATCCTTTTAATAGCCTTTGGTTATTTCTATTTTTATTTATTTTTGGACAAAGCAAGAGAATTAATTAAGAAAAATGAAGAAAAAAACAAAGATGAAAAAAATAGTGAAATGGTTGATAATTTAGATCAATTTTTAGAAGACGATGAGATTGATAGAAAGAATTAAGTGCTTGAAGCTATAATAATTATTGAACTAGTGGGAATGGCCTACGCAGTGTATAATATGAATCAGTGAGCAAGATTCATTATTTAAATAGCCATACACAAAAATTCAGAGAAACTAAAAAGAAACTCACAATTGATTTAGAACAAGTAGAAAGTCTTGCGATAGCCCATGACAATATGGGTTCAAATAAAAAATTAGTTAAAGTCTTTATGAAGTCTTTTAAGAGCAAAGAAGACTACAAGTCTTTTTTAAGCAAGTTGCCTAAAGATATTCATCGTCCTATTCTTCATTATTTAGTCACAGCATATTGGATAGCTTATGTTTGTTATTATTATAACGATAAATTCCCTGAGACTATGGGAGAACTTTTAGAGCGTATAGATGAAAATTTAGTTCTTTTAGATAGCATTCGTTTCTGTAAAAAAACTTACTATTATTTAAACCCTATTGAGACAGCTAAATAAAAAATATGCAGTATTTCTTTGCTCCTATACTTTTTTTGATTATATTCATGCTTATCTTGATGTTGGCCTGAGATGACCACACCAAAAAAAAAGGAGAAAATATGGAATTTTTCCATAAGCATAAAAAGATAATATTAATTGTTTTAATAGTTTTATTTATTGAATTGAGTGGTTACGGAATTCTTGCTTCTTTATCTAGACTTTTAAATGCTTTATAAATTTTAATGACAGGCTTCGTTAAATTTTTTTAACCTCCAGTAATTATATGGCCAAGGAGTCAGGAAGCCAGCTGTTAACATAAAAGGTATTACCCACCAAGTTAATCTTGCATCACCTACTAAAAGATAATCCACCAAATTCATTGCGATTTCCATACTTATCATTGAAATGAAACTCATTCCTAAAGCTGTTTTTAAAGCTTCTGAAAATTTAAATTTTTGTTTCATAAGAACAATTGTTTCAAGAATAATACTAGTAATTAATCCATTGATAATTGCCAAAATCATTATCCCCATTACTGCAAAAGGTATTTTAGTTAATTGAAAAAACAAAATAGTTCCGAAGTCTCCAATTGAACATCCCAGCAAGCACCATAGAGTATTTTTAGCGCTTAGGTTCCAAGTATGTTTACAGGACCAATTAAAATTTTCATTAGTGTTTTTCAAGATACTATCTCGACATTATTACTGTTAATTTTTAATTTTTTATCTTTAAATTCTGAAAATTCTGGATCAAATAACTTAATAAGTGCAAAGGGATAAGGTTTATCTATCAAGATTCTTCCTATTACACTATCATTGTATTTAATTTCATCTCCAATTTTTACATTTTTCTCTGTTTTAATAGACATTAATTGTCTTCTGATTTTATTTTTTAATTTCATTCTAGCAGTGTTTTCTTGCCCAACATAACAACCTTTCTTAAAATCAATTGCATTTAATTTTTCAAAATTTATTTCAAGTCCAAATAGTTGATTTTGCAAATTATTTAAACCCTCAACTGGAATTCCTTTAAGGAAAGCCTTTTCAAGATAAGACTTATTTTCTACGATTTTCAAATTAAGTTTTTTTATTGTTAAATAAAGTTTTTCTAGAGGAGATATTATCCTAGCTCCTAAATCACTATCCCTAGGATCAACAAAAATTGGACTTTCTCTAAATTCAAGGGTAGCTTCCTGTTTACCTAAATCCTTTTGTATTATTTTGAAATTTTCGAAATTTATTACTCCCACAACATAGTTGGAAGACAAATCTTCTATTTCTACTTTTGATCTTATTTTGTATTTAGATAAATTGTTAACAAGCTCTTTAACTGAGACTCCATTACAATCTAGTAAATAGCCTTCATCGTTTTTAATTACAAAAAAATCAAATAGATATTTACCCTGAGGGCTTAATAATGCTGCAAAAACTGAGCTAGATTTAGATACTTTATTTATATCGTTTGTAATTATATTTTGAAGGTATTCCTTTGCGTCTTCTCCAGTAACAGATATTAACCCTCTATTTTCTAAAATAATAATCTGGTCTTTTTCCATAGTAATATAGAGTATATAGTATAATAATTTTTTAAAATATGTCTGATAATTATAGTCTCATCATAAAAAATGGTTCTTGCTATATTAATGGTAAATTAATTAAAACAGATCTAGGTTTATCTGGGAAAAAAATAAAAAAGATAGGTAAAATTGAGTTAAACAGCTCTAAAGTTTTTGATGCTACAAATAAAGTAATTCTTCCAGGAATAATTGATACTCAAGTTCACTTCAGAGAACCAGGATCTACAAATGCTGAGGATTTAGAGAGCGGAAGTAGAGCAGCGGTATTAGGCGGAGTTACTTCTTTATTTGAGATGCCAAATACAAATCCACCTACTTCTAATTTAGTTGAGTTTGAAAAAAAGCTTCAATTAGCTAATAACAGGATGCACAGTAATTATGCTTTTTATTTTGGAGCAACACCCGAAAATACAGACCAGTTATCTCAATTGAAAAATTTAAAAGGTTGTTGTGGTATTAAGCTTTTTGCTGGTTCTTCTACAGGAAATTTATTAGTAGATAAGGAGGCTGACATTGAAAAAGTAATTTCAAAAGCAGATAGAATAGTTTCAATTCATTCCGAAGATGAAGAAATACTAAATTTAAGAAAAAAATTTATAAAGAAGGGAGATGTTCATTCGCATCCTGAATGGAGAAACAGCGAGACAGCAATGTCTTCAACTCGCAGAGTTGTTAAGATTGCTGAGAGATATAATAAAAAAATCCACGTATTACATGTAACAACTAAAGAAGAGGTTGATTTTCTTGCAATGCACAAAAAAAATGTAACTTTTGAAACTACTCCTCAACACTTAACTTTGTATGCCCCAGATTGTTACGACAAATTAGGAACATATGCTCAAATGAATCCTCCTTTAAGAACAAAAGAACACTATGACAGGTTGTGGACAGCAATAAAAAATAACATTGTTGATGTTTTAGGATCTGATCATGCTCCACATACTAAGGAAAATAAAAGAAAGGAGTATCCTAACTCTCCTTCTGGAATGCCAGGAGTTCAGACTATATTTCCAATAATGTTGGATCACGTAAACAATAACAAGCTTACTTTAGAGCAACTAATAAAATTAATGTGTGAAAATCCCTGCAGAATATTTGGGATTAAAGAAAAAGGTTTTATAAAAGAAAACTTTGACGCAGATTTGACTATAGCAGATATGGAGAAAGAACAAATTATTAAAGATGAAATGATAGCAAGTAAATGTGGATGGACACCATTTAATAATTATAAAGTTAAAGGGTTTCCTATTGCGACGATTGTGAATGGCTCAATAGTAATGGAAAATGGTAAGATAGTTTCTAATCAAGTTGGTAAACCACTTGATTTTAAGCTATGAAAAAACTTATATTTATATTTATTTTTATTCCCAATATTCTTTTTGCTGGATCAATGAAAGCAATAGGCGTCAAAGGAAATGAAGAAAATGTTGATAGAGTGATTAAAGTTTTAATGTATGACAACTATTACCAACCAAATAATTTTAAGATTAAAAAAAATGAGACAATTAAATTTGTAGTGGAAAATAAAGGAGAATTAGTTCACGAATTTAATATTGCTACTAAAGCAATGCATTTAAAACATCAGCCAGAAATGATGATGATGGTAGAACATGAAATACTTTTAGCCAACAAAATTGATAAAAAAAAAATGATGGAAATGTCCAAAAAAAATCCTGCAATGGCACACACTCACCACAATAGTGTTTTGCTTTCACCTGGGGAGAGAGCAGAACTAATTTGGAAATTTAGTAACTCCGTAGATATTGAGGCCGCATGTAACGTTCCTGGCCATTACGATGTTGGAATGATAGCTAAAATTGATAGGCTATAATTTAACTTTTTAAAATATTATTATCTTTAAGATCTTGTTTAATTTCATCTAAAATAGCTGGATCATCAATGGTAGCTGGCATCTTATAAGGTTCATTATCTGCTATTTTTCTTACAGTTCCTCTTAATATTTTTCCCGATCTTGTTTTTGGAAGTCTTTTGACAACAATAGCAATCTTAAAGGCTGCTACTGGCCCCACTTTATCTCTTACCATTTTTACGCATTCAGAAATTATTTCTTTTTTATCTTTAGTTACTCCTGCTTTCAAAGCTAATAGTCCTATTGGTATTTGACCTTTTAATTTATCAGCTATTCCAAGAACTGCACATTCAGCAACATCTTTATGTTCAGCCAAAACTTCTTCAATTGCTCCAGTTGAAAGTCTGTGACCAGCTACGTTAATAATATCATCTGTTCTTGACATTATCCAAACATATCCATCTTCATCAATGTGCCCTGCGTCATACGTAAGATAGTATCCAGGGTAAGTTGACATATAATTTTCTTTATATCTTTTATCTGCGCCCCAAAGCGTTGGAAAGGTGCCTGGAGGTAAAGGTAGTTTTACAACTATATCGCCCATTTTTCCTGGGCCTACTTCTTTACCTTCTGAATTTAGAACTTTTAAATCATAGCCCGGAACAGGTTTAAAAGCTGAACCATATTTAACTGGGAAGGACTCTATACCAGTACAATCTGATGTAATTGCCCAACTAGTTTCAGTTTGCCACCAATGATCTATTACAGGAGAATTTGAGAGTTTTTCAAACCATTTAATAGTATCTGGATCAGCTCTTTCACCAGCAAGAAATAGCTTTTCAAATTTGCTTAGATCATATTTTTTAAAAAATTCTCCATTAGGATCTTCTTTTTTAATTGCTCTAATAGCAGTAGGAGCAGTGAAAAGAGACTTAACTTTATGCTCCGAGATAACTCTCCAAAAGACCCCTGCATCTGGTGTTCCTACAGGCTTTCCTTCAAATAAAATTGTTGTACACCCATAAAATAGTGGGGCATAAACAATATAAGAATGACCTACAATCCAACCAATATCACTTGCTGACCACCAAACATCATCTTGATCTATGTTATAAATATTTTTCATGGTCCACTTAAGTGCAACAATATGTCCACCAATGTCCCTGACTATACCTTTAGGTAATCCAGTTGTACCAGAAGTATAAAGTATGTATGCATAATCGTTAGCATTCATTTTTTCGCACTCAGCTGGTTTACTATCTTTAAGCGCCTCGTCCCATGTTATATCCATAGATGGATTTAGTTCGGCTTTGTCTTTTTCTCTCTGAAAAATAATACATTTGTCTGGTTTATGATTAGCAAGTTCTAGTGCTTTGTTTACTAGAGGTTTATAATGAACAGTTCTACCAGGTTCGTAACCGCAGGATGCTGAAACAATTAATTTTGCTTTAGAGTCATCAATTCTGCTAGCGAGCTCATTAGCTGCAAAACCACCAAATACTACAGAATGTACTGCTCCTATTCTTCCACAAGCTAACATAGCAATAGCAGCTTCAGGAATCATTGGCATATAAATAATTACTCTGTCTCCTTTGTTAACGCCTTGTTTTTTTAATGCTCCAGCAAATAAAGCAACTCTGTCTCTTAATTCTTTATAAGAAATTTTGTTTTTTGCCCCCGTAATAGGGCTATCGTAAATTATAGCTAATTTTTCTCCTCTGCCTCGATCAATATGGTGATCTAAAGCATTGTAACAAGTGTTAGTAACACCATCTTCGAACCATTTATAAAATGGAGGATTGTCAGAATTAAGTATTTTTGTTGGTTTTTTGTACCAAAAAATATCTTCAGATATGTTTTTCCAAAATTCTTCTCTATTTGTTATAGAATTCTCGTAGATTTCCTTATATTTTCGACTCAATTTGATCCCTCAGAAAAGTTAATTTATTTGGCAGTATTTCATAAATATCCCCAAAAAAAAACAAAAAATCCAATAAAAACGGGCTTTTTTAAGCAAAAAAACACTTCACTGTAACTTGAATATTTATTAAGGTTCGGCCAGCTAATTCGTAAATGAAGAGCAAGTCATTTATTGAATAGTTTAATATTAAACTAAAAAAGAAAACTAACTAACGAGGGAGGTTTTCATGAGAAAATTAGGTCTATTTGCTTTAGCAGCTGTTGCCTTTTTAGGTATCACAAGCTCGGCTAACGCAGCGACTGCCATGTTGCAAACTAATGATTTCGTAGGAATATCATTTTGGCTTGTATCAATGGGAATGATCGCGACTACTGTATTCTTTTTCGCTGAAAGAGGAACTGTAGCTGCATCTTGGAGAACATCAATTTCAGTAGCTGGACTAGTTACTGGTGTTGCGTTTGTTCACTATATGTATATGAGAGAAGTTTGGGTGACAACAGGCGATACTCCAACAGTATATAGATATATTGATTGGTTAATCACTGTTCCACTTCAAATGGTAGAATTCTATCTAATCTTGGCAGCTGTAAGAAAAGTGCCAAGCTCAATATTCTGGAAACTATTAATTGGTTCTTTAGTAATGTTGATCGGTGGATACTTAGGTGAAGCTGGTTACATTCAACCGTTTGTAGGTTTCGTAGTTGGAATGGCTGGATGGATCTACATCTTGTTTGAAATATTCTCAGGTGAAGCTGGTACAATGGCTTCTAAAACTGGAAATAGAGCAATGACAACTGCTTTCAGTGCTATGAGAATAATCGTTACTATCGGTTGGGCTATATATCCATTAGGTTATATCCTTGGATATCTAACAGGCGGTGTTGACGCAAATGCATTGAACATCATTTATAACTTAGCTGACTTTGTTAACAAGATCGCTTTTGGTCTAGTTATTTGGGCAGCTGCAATGCAAAACACAAGATTATCTTCTAGATAATAGATTATAAACTTTAAAAAGGGCGAGTATGTTTTACATACTTGCCCTTTTTTTTTAGATACTTATATTAATATTAAATTCTATGCCTAAAATTACATATATCGACAATGAAGGAACTTCTAGAACTGTAGAAGTAGAAAAAGGTTTATCAGTTATGGAAGGAGCGATTCAACACAATATACCTGGTATAGACGCCGATTGCGGTGGATCTATGGCCTGTGCAACTTGCCATGTTTATGTCGAAGAAAAATGGTTAGATAAGATACCCCAAGCAGAAGAGGCAGAAGTAGATATGATTGATATGAGTTTTGAACCTAAAAAAAATAGCAGACTTAGTTGTCAGTTAATAGTTTCTGATGAAATTGACGGACTAGTAGTAACAACACCAGAAAAACAGTCTTAATGATAAAAACTGATGTAATAATTATTGGAGCAGGTCCAGTTGGACTATTTGCTGTTCATCAGCTAGGTATAAAAGGACTTAAAGCTGCTGTTATTGATAATTTAGATAAAGCTGGAGGACAATGTATTGAACTTTATCCAGACAAACCAATTTATGATATTCCAGCAGTTCCCGAATGTACTGGTGAAGAGTTAACAAATAGATTACTTGAACAAATCAAGCCTTTTAAAACTAACTTCTATTTTAATGAAAGAGTAAACGAAATAAATCAAAATAAAGATAACTGGTTAGTTCAAACAAGTAAAAATAATAAGTTTGAGGCTCCAAATATTATAATTGCAGGTGGAGTAGGCTCGTTTGAGCCAAGAAGAATAACATTAAAAGAAGCAGAAAAATTTGAAGGGAAATCTTTATTTTATTCTGTAAAAAGCAAAGAAGAATTTAAAGGAAAAAATGTTTCAATATTTGGTGGTGGTGATTCAGCTTTAGATTGGGCACTAGAATTATCAAAAATTTCAAAGGTTACTTTAATTCATAGAAGAAATGAGTTTAGAGGAGCCTCTCATACTTTAAGTGAAATAAAAAAATTATCTAAGGAGGGTAAACTGTCAATTAAAACCCCTTGTCAATTAGTTTCTATAGAAGGAAATAAAGATATTTCAGAAATAAAGATTAAATATGATGACGACAAAACTGAGAAGATAAAAACTGATAATATTTTAAGTTTTTTTGGGTTAATTATGAAATTAGGCCCAATAATTGAATGGGGATTAGGTATGGACAAAAAACATATTTCTGTAAATCCAAATAATTTTGAAACAAATAAAAAGGGAATATTTGCTATTGGAGATATTTGTACATACCCAGGTAAATTAAAACTTATATTATCAGGATTTCATGAAGCTGCATTAGCTTCTGTAGAATGTTTTAAAAGAGCTAGGCCTAATGAAAAATATAGATTTGAATTTACTACATCATCAAAAACTATCAAGGAGAGACTTGGAAAAAAATGATTGAACTTTTAACTGCCAATACACCCAATGGCAAAAAAATATCAATCATGTTAGAAGAAATTAATTTTAAGTATAAAGTTACAAAAATAAATATTAATAAAGACGAACAATTTAAACCTGATTTTATAAAATTAAGCCCATTTAGAAAAATTCCAGTAATCATAGATCATGATTCTAATAAAAAAAGTCTTTTTGAGTCTGGTGCTATTTTAATTTATCTTGGAGAAAAAAGTGGAAAGTTTTACAATAAAGATCAAAGAACAAATATAAACCAATGGCTTATGGGGCAAATGGCTTATGTTGGTCCTTTTTTAGGTCAACATCATCAGTTTCATCATTATAATCCTGGAAAAAGTGAATTTGGAGAACAAAGATATTTTAAAATAGCCGAAAAGATTTATAAAGAATTGGATGAAAGGCTTTCAGCCTCAAAATTTTTGGCTGGAAATGATTATACAATAGCGGATATAGCGACTTTTCCTTGGATAGCTCGACATGAATGGCATGACATAGGTTTAAAAAAATTTATTAATCTTAGTCAGTGGTACAAAGAGATTTCAAATCGAGAAGCAGTTCAAAAAGGCTATGATCTTCTTAAAAAAGGAGAAACTATTCCAGAAGTTTAATTATCGACAAAGATTTTTTCATCTCTTTCATGTTTTTCTTGAGCGTCAATAGAAAGTGTAGCTACGGGTCTAGCCATTAATCTTTTTAAACCAATAGGATCTCCAGTTTCTTCACAATATCCATAAGTTCCATTTTTTAATCTTTGAAGAGCTGAATTTATTTTAGAAATAAGTTTTCTACTTCTATTTAAAGCTTTCATTTCTACAGATTTATCCGTGTAAGATGAAGCTTGATCCACAATATCAGCTGAAGAAACACTATCATCACTAGAATTTAATAAATTTCCCAAATTGTTTGATTTAATTATTTCTTTCTTCCATTTGATCAATTCTTCAGTAAAATATTTTTTGTGCTTAGAACACATATACTTTTCTTTAGAATTTGGAGTATACTTTTTTTTTGCTATTTTCTTTTTAAGCATTTTTGAATTCGAGGGAGTATATGGCTGAATTTAATCATGTCAATACCTTATAAATTGTATTAATTTGTAGAAATGATTGCCAAAAAAAATACAACTAATATCTTTAAATTATTTTTGTTATTTCACTTATTAATTTGGACTTTAGTTCCTACCATTTCGAACGAAAATTTACCCCTAGATACAATTGAGGCTTTAGCTTGGGGAAGTAATTTAGATTGGGGTTTTAACAAACATCCGCCATTTAGTGCTTTTGCCGTAGAAATATTTTATCAAATCTTTGGCAGCCAGGACTGGGCATATTATTTTTTAAGTCAGATTTTTGTAATAATTGCTTTTATTGTGGTTTACAAATTTTCAGATGAAATTTTTAATAATAAAAATTTAGCTCTTTTGTCAGTACTTTTGCTTGAGGGTATTTACTTTTATAATTTTACAACACCAGAATTTAACGTAAATGTTGCGCAATTACCTTTTTGGGCTTTAACTGTCTATTGTACCTGGAGATGTATTAGGTACGATAAAGCAATTGATTATGTATTTTTAGGTTTGTTTGCTGGTTTAGGAATTTTATCAAAATATCTTTTTATTTATTTAATAGTAGGAATAAAACTTGTTTTTTTTTATTTCTTAAAAAAAGGAATTAAATTTTCACACTATTTTATTGCTGGGCCGATAACTTTATTAATTATATTACCACACTTAATCTGGTTAACTGAAAATGACTATATTACTATTACTTATGGCATACAAAGGACTGGTGGAGTAGGGAGTTTTATAGACCATTTAATTTACCCTTTAATTTTTTCAGCTAAACAAATTGGTCTTCTAATACCTTTTCTTTTGATGTCTTTCTTTCTTATTAAAAAAATAAAACCTAAAATCAATCTAAAAGATAAAAAATTGGTTTTTTTACTTTTGACTACTATAGCACCAATATTTTTTATGTTAATTACTTCAATGATAATGGGAGCAAAAATAAGAACAATGTGGATGACACCTTTCTATTTATTTTTTGGAGTTTTATTGATTTATATTTTCCAAAAAAATATTGCAATTAATAACTTAAAAAATTTTTTTTTATTATTTACCTTTTTATTTTTATTATATCCAATAGCTTATCTTGGTGTTTCATTTGCAAACGATAGCAAAAGAACCGACTATCCAGGAAAAGAAATAGCGCGTTTAGTTCAAAATAAATGGGACAAGAATTTTGTAAACGAAATTAAAATAGTTGTAGGAGATGAATGGTATGCTGGAAATCTATCCTATCATTTAATTTCAAGACCTTTATGGACTAATGAATTAAAAAATAAAACCTCTCAGATCAATAGTTCTGAAGGGGTAATTTATACTGGAAATCCAGAAATATTAAAAAAAATTTGTCCTGGTGTTTATGGAACTATTAAACCAGTAGGATATTGTATGATAGGGCAGAAATGAAAAAAATCATTATCTTATTACCTGTTTATAATGATTGGGAGTCTCTTATTAAAGTTTTAGAAGAAATAAATTCTGTTATTAAAGATGTTCAAAAATACAAATTTGAATGTATTATTGTTAATGATAGTTCCACTATCGGAAAACCCAAGATTATTAAACCGAAAAGTTTTAATTCATTAAAGATTATTAATATGAAAGAAAATAGAGGTCATGCAAGATGTAATGCTTTTGGGTTAAGATATATTAATTCAAATGAGACATATGATTATGTGATAGTCATGGATAGCGATGGAGAAGATAGGCCAATAGAAATAAAAGATTTGATTAATAAAATCAGTGAAAACCCAGAAACTTCAGTTGTTGCAAGGAGAGTAAAGAGGGCAGAAGGCCTGATATTTCAAACTTTATATCAAATTCATAAATTAATTACTTTTATTTTTACTGGAAAAAAAGTGAATTTTGGGAATTATAGTTGTTTGACAAAAAGAGATGTAATAATTCTTTCTGATAAAGCTAGTTTATGGAGCAGTTTTTCAGGATCTATAAAAAAAAATTTAACAAATCTCAATGAAACAGACTCAATTAGAGGATTAAGATATTTTGGGCCTTCAAAGATGTCTCTTTTTAATCTTATCATACATTCTTTTTCTATAATCGGAGTTTTTAAATATACAGTTTTTTTGAGATCAACTTTTATGATTATAATATTGTCTTTTTTAATTAACACATTAGGTTCAATTGCAATTACTATTCAAATCTTGATAGTGTTTTTTAATTTACTAATTTTTATTGTCTCTATGAGAGAAAATGAGAAAGCATTGTTTGAAAGCAATGATAACATATTAAATGAAAATGAGATCACACACTAAAAGGTTGTATTTAGAGTCTCTAAAGGAATCAAAAGGGAGTCAAAAGGAGAACATTCGCAAAATATTTTGATTAAATGTGGACACTATTGAAGGGAGAAACTAAGCATTCCTTTGATTATAACAAAAGGAGAAATTTATGAAAAAACTAACTTGTCATTGTGGAGCTGTAGAGGCAGAAATTAGAGTTTCTGATAAATTAGGAAAAGTCCTTAGATGTAACTGTTCTATTTGTAAAAGAAAAGGCGCAATAATGTCTATAGTAAAAAATGAGGATTTTAAGATTACTAAAGGTGAGGATAAATTATCCTTTTATCAATTTTATACTAAAGTTGCTAAGCACTTCTTTTGTTCTATATGTGGAATTTATACTCACCACCATCCAAGAATTAATCCGGCATTAACAGGTTTTAATGTTGGGTGTTTAGAAAATATTGATACTTTTAAACTACATGATGTAAGCGTAGCAGACGGTCAAAACCATCCTTTAGATAAAAAATAATTGCAATGAATTTTAAAAGTCCTGATTACTCTTATATTAAAAAAATATATTTAAAATTTTTAAAAAAAAAAGAAGTAGCAAGCAAACCTTTAGTAGATAAAATTGGAAAATTAAATACGTTTTATTTGCCTCTTTCTGAATGGATATATTCTACATATAAAAAAGATAATAAAACTAAAATTATTGGACTATCGGGCGGGCAAGGAGCAGGAAAAAGCACTATAACAGGAATTTTAAAATTTATTTTAAAGAAAAGATACAGCTTAGATCTATGTGTATTTTCTATAGATGATTTTTATAAAACTAAAGCGGAACGAAAAAAAATGTCAAAAAATATTCATCCTTTATTTTTAACAAGAGGTGTGCCAGGAACACATGATATTAATTTGATAAATAAAACTTTTAAAAATCTTAAGAAAAAAACTTTTAAACAGGTTCTCATTCCAAAATTTGATAAATCAACAGATGACAGGTTTAAGAAAACTAAATGGATAAGAGTTAAAAAAGCCCCAAGCATTATTATTTTTGAAGGATGGTGTGTAGGGGCAAGACATCAAAAAAATGAAGATCTTATAAAATCTTTAAATTATATTGAAAAACAATATGATAAAAATCTTGAATGGAGAAAAAGAGTCAACAATCAATTGAAAAAAAATTATAAAAAACTTTTTAGTAAAATAGATAAATTAGTTTATTTAAAAGCTCCAAGTTTTAATCATATATTTCAATGGCGTTTACACCAGGAACAAAAATTAAAATTGACTTCAAAAAATAAAAAGACTATGTCAAAATCTAAAATAAGAGAATTTATAATGTTTTATGAGAGAATAACGAGACATATGATGAAAGATTTTTCTAATATATCTGACTTAACTATTTTTTTAGACAAAAAACATAGATCAAAAAAAATGAGTTTTTATAAATAAATGAAATTTCTTTTTAACATATTACTAATTCTATTTTTTTTTAACTCTGTATCTGCAGAAAATCATCTTCAATTTTTTATTGAGGCTGCATTGAAAAATAACCTAAAATTAAATGCTGAAAGAAAAAACCAAAAATCAATAAAACAAAATATTAATATTTCAAGAAGCGAATTTTTACCGAGCATTTCATTATCTGGTGATCAAAGCAGTTCGCAATCAACAAGTAAAACTGATCATAGTGGATCAAGTTTATCTGATTCAAATCTTGACACAGAAAAAACAACTGTGTCTATTGATCAAAAAATATTTCAAGGTTTTAAAGGTTATAACTCTTTAAAAAAATCTGAATTAGAAGTTGAACAAGCTGATTTTAAGCTTAAGCAGGCTGAACAGCAAACAATTTTAGATACTATATCTGCATATTTTGATTTTATATTTAAAACTAAAAATGAAGAATTTAATTTATCCAATGTAAATTTATTTGAAAGACAAGTAGAATCTGATAGCGCTAGATTACAAAAAGGTGAAATTACTTTAACAGATTTAGCTCAGTCTGAATCTTCTCTTGCAGGCGCTAAAGCAAACTTAATAAAAGCTAAAACAGAGTTATTAGCCTCAAAAACAAATTTTGAGAGGGTGATTAGAGAAAAAGCGCCTAGCATAATTAATATTAATGAAAGAGTAGGTATTGATTTGCCTAATACACTACAAAACGCGATAAATGTTGCTAAATTAAATAATGCAGATTTATTAATTGCTAAATTGGATTATCAGATAGCTGAAAAAGATTTAAATATTGAAAAAGCAAAATTATCTCCATCTGCATCAATAAATTATTCTAAATCAGAAAATAAAGATTATAGTTCAACAATAGACGAATTAGAACAAGAAACTGTTAAGGCAACTATAACCTGGCCAATAATTAAAGGAGGAGAAAATATTTCTTCGATTAAAAAATCATCTTTGAAAAAACAAAGATCTTTATTGTTAGCCGAGGACGCTGAAAACAAAGTTATTACTGAAACTACTAATGTATGGTCTAAGTACCAATCATCTGAAAGTGTATTAAAAGCCACTGAAGCTCAGTTAAAAGCAGCTGAAATAGCGAATGAAGGAATTACGCTTGAATACGATTCTGGTAATACCAGAACTACTCTTGAGGTTATTCAATCCAGAAGCTTGCTTTTAAACTCTAGAATAGAATTTGCTAAGGCTGAAAGAGATTTCATAATTTCTCAATTTGAACTAGCGTTTCAATTAGGAACTTTATCTTTAAGCTCTGTTAAACCTCTATAAGTGTTTATTTTTAAGGCTTTTTAATACTTCTTGCAAAAAAGAACAAAATGTGTACATTTATTATAACGATTCGAAACAAAAAAAGGATAAAAAATGACTAAAAATAATTTAAAAGTTGTAAAGACAGATAATAAGAAAGATCAAGAATTAAAGGAAAAAAAGAAGTCTCTAGAGGCTGCTATCAGTCAAATAGATCAAAATTTTGGAAAAGGCTCAGTAATGAGGCTTGGACAACAAAAAGCTTTAGATGTTGAGGCTATTTCTACAGGATCTCTAAGTTTAGATTTAGCTTTAGGAATAGGCGGTTTACCAAAAGGAAGAATTATTGAGATATATGGGCCAGAGTCTTCTGGTAAAACAACATTAGCTTTGCAAGTAGTTGCTGAAGCTCAAAAAGCTGGGGGAATATGTGCCTTTGTTGATGCTGAACATGCAATGGACCCAGTTTATGCAAAAAAACTTGGAGTGAAAACAGAAGAACTTTTAATCTCACAACCAGATACAGGAGAACAAGCTTTAGAAATAACTGATACATTAATTAAATCAGGTTCGGTATCTGTATTAGTAGTTGATTCTGTTGCGGCATTGACTCCAAAAGCGGAATTAGAAGGAGAAATGGGAGATCACCACGTTGGTCTTCAATCTAGGCTTATGAGTCAAGCTTTAAGAAAATTAACTGGTTCAGTTTCTAAATCGAACACAATGGTTATATTTATAAATCAAATCAGAATGAAAATTGGCGTGATGTTTGGAAATCCAGAAACAACATCAGGTGGAAATGCATTAAAATTTTATTCATCTGTAAGAATGGATATAAGAAGAATAGGAGCCATTAAAGACAAAGATCAAATAATTGGAAACTCAACAAGAGTTAAGGTTATTAAAAACAAAGTAGCTCCACCATTTAAAGTTGTTGAGTTTGATTTAATGTATGGAAAAGGTATTAGCAAAGTTGGAGAACTTGTCGATCTGGGTGCTAAAGCAGGTGTTGTCGAAAAATCAGGGGCTTGGTACGCATATAAAGGTGAAAAAATAGGGCAAGGTAGAGAAAATGCAAAAATCTACTTAGAAAAAAATGCTAATGTTGCTGCCGAAATAGAAAAAGTTATTCGAGATGAAGCAGCAGCAATATCTAAGGAATTAGAAGGAAATCCTTCACCAAACGAAAAAATTAGCGAAGAAAAAGAAGATAAATAAATCTTCAACCATCTTAAAATTATAACGGGAGATATGCATCTCCCGTTTCCCATGAAACAACAACTAGTGATTGACTCATTCAATATTTAGTATGTAACACCTCTGGTTGCAAAATAATTAGTATACAATTTAATTTATATTTAGTTGAATAAGCAATGTTCGTTAACAAGGAGGGAAAATGAGCACACAACAAGCAACAAGCTCGAAAGTGTCATCTTCTTTAGATACCTCTCACTTAAAGGTTAAATTTCCATTTAAAGCTAAGTACGGAAATTACATTAATGGAAAATTTGTAGAACCTAAATCAGGTAAGTATTTTGATAATACTACCCCGATTACAAATGAAGTTATCTGTAAGGTGCCACGATCGAATGAAAAAGATATTGATTTTGCTTTGGATGCAGCACACGCAGCTTTTCCGGCATGGGGAAAGACTTCTATTGGGGAGAGATCAAATATTCTCAATAAAATTGCTGATAAAATCGAGCAAAACCTTAATCTTTTAGCAGTAGCAGAGTGTTTAGATAACGGTAAGCCTATCAGAGAATGTATGGCAGCCGATCTACCATTGGTAGTTGACCACTGGAGATACTTTGCAGGAGTAATCAGAGCGGAAGAGGGTTCTGTGGCAGAGATAAGCAACAATGAATATTCTTATCACATACCAGAGCCACTTGGTGTAGTTGGACAAATTATACCTTGGAACTTTCCACTACTTATGGCTACTTGGAAATTGGCCCCAGCACTTGCTGCAGGAAACTGCGTAGTGTTAAAGCCAGCTGAACAAACACCAGCTTCTATCATGATATTGATGGAACTGATTGGTGATTTATTACCAAAAGGTGTTGTAAACGTAGTCAGCGGTTACGGTCTTGAAGCAGGTAAACCTTTAGCATCTTCTAAAAGAATTAAGAAGATAGCTTTTACAGGTGAAACTACTACTGGACGTTTAATCATGCAGTACGCATCTCAAAACTTAATTCCAATAACTTTAGAATTAGGAGGAAAATCTCCTAACATTTTCTTTGAAGATGTTATGGATAAAGATGACGACTTCTTTGATAAATGTCTAGAAGGTTTTGCTATGTTCACACTTAATCAAGGAGAAGTTTGTACTTGTCCAAGTAGAGTGTTAATTCAAGAGTCTATTTATGACAAGTTCATGAAAAAGGCGATTGCTAGAACAAAAGCTGTTAAACAAGATAACCCTTTAAAGATGGAAACTATGATTGGAGCACAAGCTTCATTAGAACAAATGGAAAAGATTAAATCTTATCTAGATTTAGGTAAGAAAGAAGGTGCCAAAGTTCTAACTGGAGGAAGTGTAGCTAAATTAAATAGTGGTTTGGAAAAAGGAAACTATATTCAACCAACTATTTTTGAAGGAAATAACAAAATGCGAATATTCCAAGAGGAAATCTTTGGACCGGTAGTTTCGGTTACTAAGTTTAAAGATGAAGCGGAAGCACTAGAAATAGCTAACGATACTCTGTACGGATTAGGCGCAGGTGTTTGGACTAGAAATGGTAATCTTGCCTATAGAATGGGAAGAGAGATACAAGCAGGTAGAGTTTGGACAAACTGTTATCATGCTTATCCAGCTCATGCTGCATTTGGTGGATACAAGCAATCTGGTATCGGAAGAGAAACTCACAAAATGATGTTAAATCATTACAGACAAGTTAAAAACTTACACGTGTCTTATAGTGAGAAAAAATTGGGCTTCTTTTAACCAATAATATATAATGGCCCATGATTCTAAATCATGGGCCGAAATATAAAAATGAAGGTATCAGCCACATTATCAGCAAAGAAATTACTCAATGAACTTAAAGAAGTTCATGGAGATGATCTTTTATTTCATCAATCTGGAGGTTGTTGTGATGGTAGTGCTCCAATGTGTTTTCCCGCAAAAGAATATATGGTTGGAAATAGCGATGTAAAATTAGGAGAAATAGATGGAACTCCCTTTTATATTAATGAAGAACAATATGAAAAATGGAAACACACAGACCTCACTATAGATGCCGTAAAAGGCATTGGAGGCATGTTTTCTTTAGATAATGGAACAGGACAGAGATTTCTTACTAAGTCAGAAATTTGCATGGTTGTTGATAACGGTAAGAACAAAAGCAACTAATCTCTTTATAGACAACTTCATAAATATCTGTATTTAATATTATATGAGCCAATTTTTGTTGACTGATATAAGGAAAAAATTTCTCAATTATTTTAAGCAAAATAATCATGAAATAGTAGATTCAAGTAATTTGGTTCCTAATAATGACCCAACCTTGATGTTTACTAATTCAGGTATGGTTCAATTTAAAAATGTTTTTACCGGTTTAGAAAAAAGACCTTATAAAAGGGCCACAACATCTCAAAAGTGTGTAAGAGCAGGAGGAAAACATAACGATTTAGAAAACGTAGGTTATACCCCAAGACACCATACATTTTTTGAAATGTTAGGCAATTTTTCTTTTGGAGACTACTTTAAAGAGCAAGCTATAGATCATGCTTGGAAATTATTAACTAAAGATTTTGAGCTACCGAAGGAAAAACTTTCAGTGACTGTTTTTCATAAAGATGAAGATTCTTTCAAACTTTGGAAAAAAATTGCTGGTTTAAGCGAAGAAAAAATAATTAAAATTTCAACTTCTGATAACTTTTGGTCTATGGGAGATACTGGTCCTTGTGGACCTTGTTCAGAAATATTTTATGATCATGGAGACAAACTTAAAGGGGGACCTCCAGGAAGTGCGGATCAAGAAGGAGATAGATTTATAGAAATATGGAACCTCGTTTTTATGCAGTACGAACAAGTTTCAAAAGAAAAAAGAATAAGTTTACCCAAACCTTCTGTAGATACTGGGATGGGTCTTGAAAGAATGACTGCAGTTCTTCAAGGAACTCACGATAATTACAATATTGATCACTTTAAAAAAATTATTGAAGCTTCCTCAGATATTATAAAAACTCCGATTAATAGAAATACTATTGCTAGCCACAGAGTAATTTCAGATCATTTAAGAGCAAGCAGTTTTTTAATTGCAGAAGGAATATTGCCTTCCAATGAGGGTCGCGGGTATGTATTAAGAAGAATAATGAGAAGAGGGATGAGACACGCGCACTCGTTAGGAAGTAAGTCACCTGTTTTTTATAAACTTTTTAATGTTTTGCTTAGTGAAATGAAAGATAGTTACCCTGAAATAGAAACAGGTAAAGATCTCATTGTTGAAACTTTAAAAAATGAAGAGGAAAAATTTTCATCTTTGCTTGAAAGAGGTATGAAAATTTTAGATGAAAATTTAAATAAAGTTCAAAATAATACATTACCTGGTTCAGTTGCTTTTAAATTGTATGACACATACGGTTTTCCTGTAGATTTAACAGCTGACATTTTAAGAACTAAAAATATTCAAGTTGATCAAATTGCATTTGAAAAAGAAATGGAAAAAAGCAAAGCTGTAGCCAGAGCTAATTGGAAGGGTTCTGGAGACAAGTCAGTCGAAGAAAAATGGTTCAAAATTAGAGAAGAATTAAAACCCACAGAATTTTTAGGTTATGAATTTGAAAAAGCAGAAGGAGTTGTATTAAAAATTTCTAAAGACAATAAATTTGTTGATAGAGCTAACGATGGAGATCAGATAGAAATTATTACAAACCAAACACCTTTTTATGGAGAGTCGGGAGGTCAAGTTGGGGATCAAGGAGTAATGTTTAACTCTGATTGTAAAATAAATATAACAGATACCCAAAAAAAAATGGGAGATCTTTTCGTTCATACAGGTGAAATTAAAAAGGGTTCGATAAAGATAGGTCAAAGCCTTAATCTAGAAATAGATGTTGAGAAAAGAAATAATTCTAAAGCCAATCATTCTGCAACTCATTTGCTGCATGAGTCTTTAAGAAGAACTTTAGGTAAACATGTGATTCAAAAAGGATCGTTAGTCTCTCCTGAAAGACTTAGGTTTGATTTTAGTCATAATAAACCTATTGAAAAAGAGGAGATGAACAAAATAAACAAAGTTGTAAATGAAATAGTAAAAGACTCTACTGATGTTCAAACAAGAATAATGACACCTAAAGAGGCCATAAAAATGGGAGCATTAGCTCTTTTCGGAGAAAAATATGGTGAAGAAGTCAGAGTAGTTTTTATGGGAAAAGAGTCTAATGGTTTCTTTTCAACTGAGTTATGTGGAGGAACACATGTTAAAAATACAAAGGAAGTTGGAAAATTTAGAGTTATTAGCCAATCTTCAATTGCATCTGGGGTGAGAAGAGTAGAGGCACTAAGAGATAAGCAGCTTACAGAGTATGAGAAATCTCAAGAAAAAGATAAAACATTTAAAGAAAAAACAACTAAAGAACAGTTAGAAAAAATTAAAAAAGAACTTTTAAACTTTAAAATTAAACCTGATTTTAATGAAAAAAAAGATTTAGTGGAGAATTTGAAAAATTTAAATAAACAACTTGAAAAAATAAAAATTCTAAACGTTATTAAAGATAAAAATAAAAATAAAATTAAAGATAAAAAAATTGGCAATTTTACAATTAGAGAACAGGTTCTAAGAGATTTTCCGCCAAAGGAATTGAGAAGTGTAATTGATCAAGGAAAAAAAGATATTAAAAAGGGTATAATCATAAGCATTTCTACTTTTGAAGAAAAAGTCGGGGTTGCTGTTGGAGTTACAAATGATCTTATTTCAAAATATGATGCAGTTAGTTTTGTGAAAATTGCTTCTGAGATACTCGGCGGAAAAGGTGGTGGTGGTAGAAAAGATTTTGCACAAGCTGGAGGAACAAACTCAAATAAAATTGAGGAAGCCTTTAAAGCAATAACTGATAAAATTAGTTAAGTTTTTTTTTAAGGTTAGAGTTTATTGCTTCTAAAAATTGATTAGTTGTTAAAAATTTTTGATCTTTACCGATTAATATTGCTAAATCTTTAGTCATAGATCCACTTTCAACAGTTTCTATACAAACTTTTTCAAGAGTTTCAGTAAATTTGATTAATTCTTGGTTTCCATCAAGGTTTCCTCTGTGAGATAATCCTCTTGTCCAAGCAAATATAGAAGCTATAGGATTTGTAGAGGTTTCTTTACCTGCTTGGTGTTGTCTATAATGTCTCGTTACGGTCCCATGAGCAGCCTCAGCCTCAGCTGTTTTACCATCAGGTGTTCTAAGAACACTTGTCATCAAACCTAGCGAGCCATATCCTTGTGCAACAGTATCTGATTGGACATCGCCATCATAGTTTTTACAAGCCCAAACATATTTTCCACTCCATTTCATTGCACAAGCAACCATGTCATCAATTAATCTATGTTCATAAGTTATATTTGCTTTATCAAATTTATCTTTAAATTCCTTTTGAAAAACCTCTTCAAAAATATCTTTAAATCTTCCATCATAAGCTTTTAAAATTGTATTTTTTGATGAAAAGTAAACAGGCCATTTTCTAACTAGACCATAATTCATGCACGCTCTAGCAAAATCTTTAATAGAATTATCTAAATTATACATCGAGAGAGCTATGCCTGGGCCATCAAAATTAAAAACCTCATGTTCAATTTTATCTTTTCCATTTTCTGACTCCCATTTAACAGTCATTTTTCCTTTTCCTGGAACCTTAAAATCAGTAGCCTTATATTGATCTCCAAATGCGTGCCTTCCGACTATAACACTATCAGTCCAATGAGGAACTAATCTAGGAACATTTTTACAAATTATTGGTTCTCTAAAAATTGTCCCCCCAACAATATTTCTTATTGTTCCATTAGGAGATCTCCACATTTTCTTTAATTTGAATTCTTTAACTCGAGATTCATCTGGAGTAATAGTTGCACACTTAACCCCGGCCCCATATTTTTGAATTGCTTTAGCACAGTCTATAGTTACTTGATCATTAGTCTTATCTCTATTTTCCATACCCAGATCGTAGTATTTAAGATCAATTTCTAAATATGGTTTAATGAGCTTGTCTTTGATAAATGACCAAATAATCCTTGTCATTTCGTCACCATCAAGCTCAACTACTGGGTTTTTAACTGTAATTTTTGCCATAAAATATAGATTGATTAAGCAGGATTTTTATACATATTAGGAAAAAAATTAGCAAACTTAAAATTATGTTTAATACAATTTTCCCGAATATTCATAAAGAAGGCTACAAATTTTTAGCTATTTCTATAGTTGCAACATTTATAGTTTTGCTTTTTTCAAAGTTTCTTGGCTCAATTTTGATTTTAGCAACTATTTGGGTTTATTATTTTTTTAGAGATCCAGAACGATACCCTATTAATGACGACTCTTTCCTAGTCAGTCCAGCAGACGGTTTAATAACAGATATTTCAGAACGAACTGGACCAATTGAATTACAATTAGAAAACACAACTTATACTAAAGCAAGTATTTTTATGAATGTATTTAACTGCCATGTAAATAGAACACCACTAACAGGAACAGTTGAAGAGATTAACTATAAACCAGGAAAGTTTTTGAATGCTTCACTAGATAAAGCAAGTGATGAAAATGAAAGAAACTACTATAAGATTAAATGTAGTAAGTCAGGAGAAGAAATTATTATTGTTCAAATAGCAGGTTTAATTGCAAGAAGAATAGTTTGTGAAGTGGAACAAGGACAAAGTTTAAAACAAGGCGACAGAATAGGAATGATACGTTTTGGAAGCAGAGTAGATATTTATTTTAAAAATAAAAAAGTTTTAGCTAAAATTGGACAAAATGTAGTAGCAGGAGAAAGTTTGATAGCTTCCGAATGATAAAAGAAAGTAAAAAATTTAAATTAGTCCAATCAAAAAAAACAAGATACTTACTACCTAATATTTTAACTCTAGGTGGAGTATGTCTCGGGATAAGCTCAATAAAATTTTCAATAGATGGAAATTATAGTTTAGCTGTAATTTTTATATTATTAGCAGCAATACTTGATGCTTTAGATGGAAGAGTTGCCCGTTTAATCAAAGGAACATCTGAATTTGGAAAAGAATTAGATTCTTTAACAGATTTTGTAAGTTTTGGTATAGCACCTGTTTTTATTTTATATTTTTGGGAATTAAATAAATATGGAAGGTTAGGTTGGGCAATAGCTTTAATTTATTCAGTATGTTGTGTTTTGAGGTTAGCAAGGTTTAATCTAACTAAAATTGACAATCAACAAATTTGGAAAACTAATTATTTCGAAGGAGTTCCTGCTCCTGCAGGCGGTCTACTAATTTTGATGCCTTTAATTTTTGAACTTTCAGATTTAAGATTCAATTTTAATATTAAAGACTTAAGTCCATATTTTACAATTTTAGTTGCTTTTTTATTGGTAAGCAAAATTCCAACTTTATCATTAAAAAAAATATCAATTTCTCCAAAAGCAACGGCTTTTATTTTGTTAGGTATAGGAACAATATTTATTTCTTTACTATATTATACATTTGAAACACTTTTAGTTTTTGGTTTACTTTATTTTATTTCAATACCAGTTAGTTTTTTTATGTTTAAGAATAGAAGTAAAAAAGAGATTTCAGAAACATCAGAAGATGAGCATGAAGATGTTTTATAATGAAAAAATCAAAAAAAAGTAAAAAAAGTAATACTTGGAAGATTAAGCAACATAGAGACCAATTTTTTAAAAAATCAAAAACTTTAGGTTATCGTTCACGATCAGCATTTAAACTCATAGAATTAAATAAAAAATATAAATTTATTAAAAAGAATACCAAATTACTAGACATAGGAGCTTACCCAGGCGGGTGGTCACAAGTCTCAAGTAAACTTATTACTGCCGGGAAGATATTGTCTTTAGATATCAAAAAGATGGATCAAATAAAAAATGTCACATTTTTTCAACGTAATTTTCTTGAAGAGGGTACAAAAAAAGAAATTTTAAATTTTTTTAATCAAAAATTGGATGTGGTAGTCTCTGATATGGCTGCTAACACAACTGGAAATAAGTCTTTAGATTGCATTAGAACCAATCAATTATGTGGGGATGTTGTTGAATTTTCAGCAAAAATTCTAAAACCTAATGGAGTATTAGTATCGAAAATATTTATGGGCGAGGATTTTTTAGAGGTTAAAGAACTAGCAAAATCTAGGTTTAAAAAAGTAGATTTTTTCAAACCAGAAGCAAGTAGAAACGAATCAAAAGAAACTTATTTACACTGCGCTATATTAAAGACTTTATAATTTTTAAAAATTGTATATAAGTTTATATGGAAGCAATAAAAGAAGCATTAACTTTTGATGATGTATTATTGTTACCGCGCTTTTCAAAAGTTTTACCATCAGATACAGATATTTCTTTAAACTTAACCAAAAATATTAAATTAAAAACACCTTTCTTATCTTCTGCGATGGATACAGTTACAGAATCAGCCATGGCTATTGCTATAGCGAAATCAGGCGGTATTGGAATTATACATAGAAATTTAGATATAAAAAAACAAAGTAAAGAGGTTGAAAAAGTTAAGAAAAAAAATTTATTTGTGGGAGCTGCTATTGGAACGAATATAGAAGATTTAAAAAGAGCAAAATCACTTTTAAACAGCGGGGTAGATTTAATTGTAATAGATACTGCTCATGGCCATAGTAAAAAAGTTTTAGAAATTTTGTCAAAAGTTAAAAAAAATAGCAAAATACCAATTTGTGCGGGTAACATTGCTACAGCAGAGGCTGCAAAAAAATTATATAATTCAGGCGTAGATATTATTAAAGTTGGTATTGGACCAGGATCAATCTGCACTACTCGAATGGTTGCTGGTATAGGAGTTCCACAGATAACTGCTGTTATGGAAGTTAGTAAAGCTTTAAAAGGAAAAAATATAAAAATAATTTCAGATGGAGGTATAAAGTTTTCAGGAGACATAGCTAAAGCAATTGCCGCGGGCGCAGATGGGATTATGATGGGCTCTATCTTTGCAGGTACTGAAGAGAGTCCTGGAAAAAAATTTAAAGTTAAAGATAAATTTTATAAACAGTATAGAGGAATGGGCTCAATAGGAGCT
>CACAIN010000003.1 GCA_902532595.1 uncultured Pelagibacteraceae bacterium | reverse complement strand
TACTGTTGTTAGAGGCGCTCCTTCAACTTTAACTACAAAAGAAATTGATACAAACTTAATTAAACAGTCAAAAATATTTTTAACGCAATTAGAAATTCCAATAGAAGTTACTTTGCACTGTTTAAAAGCTGCAAAACAATATGGCTTAATAAACATATTAAATCCTGCACCCGCATGTAAACTTAGCAGTGATTTTTTTAAGTTAGTTGACTATTTTACACCCAACGAAACCGAAGCTGAGTTTTATACTGGAGTTAAAATTAAGGATGAAAATGATGCAAAAATTAGCGCAAAAAAACTAATAGATATGGGAATTAAAAAAGTAATAATAACTTTAGGTGAAAAAGGATTGTTTTACACTGATGGCAAAGAAGAAATTTATATGAAAGCAAGTCCAGACAAAGCTGTTGACACTACCGGCGCAGGAGACGCTTTTAATGGAGGATTTTCAATTGCATTATTAAAAGGAAAAAAAATAAAAGAATGTTTAGAAATAGCAAATAAAGTTGCTGGATTTTCTACTACAAAGTTAGGGGCAGGTGATTCTATGCCAACTTTTAAAGATATTAATTTGAAGGTTTAAAAATTAAACAAAGACCGTTATTACAAAATCTTTTTCCATTTTTACTTGGTCCATCATTAAAAACATGACCGTGGTGTACACCGCAATTTGCACAATGGTATTCAGTTCTTACCATTCCAAATTTACGATCCACTTTTGTTTTAAAAGCTCCTGGTAATGCTTCTGAAAAAGATGGCCATCCAGTTCCACTATCAAATTTAGATGTAGATGCAAAAAGTTTAGCGCCACAATTTGCACAATGATAAAAACCTTTTCTATTTTCTTTATTTAGTTCACTAGAAAATGGTCTTTCCGTCCCTTCATTGAACATAATATTCTTTTGTTCATCAGTTAAGTCTTTATTTAAAAGTTTTTTAGTTGCAGCCAAGATTGAGTTAAAGGGTATTAGCAAAGAGAAAACTAATGACAATCCTAAGACTTTTAAAAAGTTTCTCCTCATTAAGATGACAAAAGTTTATCTAATTCTCCTGTTCGATTTGCCTCTTGGAGTTTATCGTTTCCACCTATGTAATGATCACCAATAAAAATTTGTGGAATTGTTCTAGCACCATTTGTTCTTTGCAACATTTCTTTTGCTTTCGCAGGATCCTTCCATACATCAAGTTCTTCAATTTCAACATTTTTAGTTTTAAGTAAGGCTTTTGCTGCTTCACAAAAAGAGCAAGGATCCCCTGTGTACATAGTAACTTTTTTCATAATCAATATATATCAGTAATTTTAATTTTTTCCCTGAGTTTTTTTCGCCCAAGTTTGAATTTTTTTCTATGCTTAATGCTTGTGTTATGAACCCGTTTTCTCCAAAGTCTAAACGAACTTGGTTTAAGGGATCTTCTCATTAATTTAATTACTTCTGATTCTTTTTTTCCAGTTTTTTCTCTAATTTCTTCAAATGTGATACGATCTGCCCAAGCCGCCCAAATAACCCAGTTATCGTCTTTTTCTTTTGGTTCAGGATTTTTTACTTTTGTTTGGGGGATTAAACTTCTCTTCTTCATTTATTTCTATATAATCTCTTTTCCAATGTTTCCAAATGATTTTTTTATATTTTTGCAAATAATTCTTTTTTTATTTATTACTCCGGGAGCGCCAAGAGTACTTATTGTCTCTCACACTCTAAACTATAATTTAAAAAGGTCAGTATGGACTGCTTTTGGCGATATTTCCGCAAATATTTGCCAAGGTATATTAGTTGTATTTGTAATAGGAGCCTTTTTAAAAGATCACCCTGAAATTTTAAATTATCTTAAGTGGGTAGGAGTACTTTATATAGCTTATTTAGCTTATGATACTTATACTACAAAAATTAAATCAATTGAATTAGGAGTTAAAGACTCCAAAACTCGTTTTTCTTTTTACAAGGATGGATTTTTAGTTGCTGGCTTAAGCCCTAAAGCTATAATATTTTTTGGGACTATCTTTAGTTCATTTATTGACTTCAGCATGAATTATGTTGGTCAGTTTCTAATCTTAATGAGCACATACGTAATTTTGGATTTTCTGACATTAATGATTTATGGACTGGCAGCGGAAAAAGTTTCTATTTGGTTAAAAGGAAATCCAAAGATATTAAATACAATCTCAGCGTGTGTACTTATTACAATAGCAATTTATATTGCTGTGACACAAAGTTTTTAATTTATTCTTACTGTTGTCTTCGTCCTCATTTCTTGCTTAAATATTTCAAATTAATTAATTAATTAACAAAGGGGAACTAATGAATAAACTAGTAAAACTATTTACTATATTTATTTCAGCTATAACTTTAACACTAGCAAGTATCTCTTCTTCTTTTGCAAAAGTTGAAGGTGAATACATCGTGTTAGGTTCTGCAATATCTCTTACAGGAAAATATTCTTCTAATGGAGTACACACTCAAAACGGTTACAACATGGCCGTTGAAAGAATCAATAAAATGGGTGGAGTAAAAGTTGGAGGAAAATCTTATAAATTTGAAATCATTTATTATGACGATGAATCAAATCCTAAAAGAGCTGCTCAGTTAGCTGAAAGATTAATTAAACAAGATGGCGTTCATTATATGCTTGGACCATACAGTTCAGGTTTAACGAAAGCCATTGCACCAGTAACCGAGAAATATAAAATTCCTATGGTTGAAGCAAATGGTGCATCTAGATCTTTATTTACTAAAGGATACAAATATTTGTTTGCAGTGTTATCACCTGCCAACCAATACCTTGAAGTAGCAATCGATCTTGCTGTTGAAAAAAATGGTGGTAAGCCAGTGAAAATTGCTCAAGCATTTGAACAAGATGCCTTCTCTCAAGATGTGAGACTAGGTATTTTAGATGCAGCAAAGAGAACTGGATCTACAATCATTATTGATGACAAATTGCCAAAAGAGTTAAATGATATGGCTGCTACATTAGCTAAAGTTAAAGCAACTAAGCCTGATGTATTAGTAGTATCTGGTCACACTAAAGGCGCATTAACTGCAATCAGACAAATATCTGAAATGAAAGTTGATGTACCTATGTTAGCGATGACACACTGTGATGCTGCAAAACTTTCTAAACAACATGGAAAGAAATCAGAATACGCATTGTGCGCTTCTCAATGGCATAAAAACTTAAGTTACAAAGATAAGTTTTTTGGCTCTGGTAAAAAGTATGACAAAGACTTTAAAAAAGAGTTTGGTTATGCTCCACCTTACCAATCAGCTGAATCATCTGCTGCTTTACTAGTGTTTAAAGATGCGTTCGAAAGAGCAAATTCTTTTGACAGAGATAAAGTAAGAGATGCTCTTAAAACTACTGAAATGCAAACTTTCTATGGAAACATTAAATTTGGTCCTGGTGGTCAAAACACTGCTAAACCAATGATCTTGTTCCAAGTAAGATGTAAAGGTGATGTGTGTGAGAATAAAGTTGTTGCTCCAACTAAATGGGCTTCTGACAAGTTCTACCACCCAATACCTAAGTGGTCTGAAAGAAGCTAATCTAAATTAGTATTTTCAAATGCCCCCTAAGTTTTAGGGGGCATTTTTTTTAAGATTAATTTTTATGGATTTTTTAATTTTTAAAGCACCGATTTTAATGGTTCAAGCATCTTTGGACGGAATTCTTCTTGGAATTTTATTTGCTTTAATAGCATATGGTATGGCTCTTCAGTGGGGAGTAATGAATATAATTAATATTGCTCAAGGAGATTTAGTAATTTTGGGAGGGTACATAGCTTATAGCATGTACCTTGCAGGGATACATCCAGCCTGGGGAGTAATCGTATCTCCAATTATAATGTTTTTTGTTGGATGGGGATTATATAAACTTGTTATTAATAAAGTAGTAGATAGAGATCTTTTCATTTCGATTTTAGCAACTTTTGGTATTGCCATTGTATTTCAACAATTAATGAATTTTATATTCGGTGCAGATGTTGTAGTAGCGCAATCAGAATATGGAACAACAATGTTATTTGATAATTCAGTTACCCTACCAAATTCAAAAATATTCTCAGCTTTTATAAGTGTTTTATACGCAATAGCTTTGGTTGTTTATATGAAAAAATCTAAACTTGGACGAGCTATAAGAGCTACAGCGCAAAATGCTAGAGCTGCAAAAATTCTTGGTGTAGATACAGAAAAAGTTTATGCCGCAACATTTGGTATAAACGCTGCGTTATGTGGAATTGCTGGAGCTCTAATCTCAATCACTCTTACTCTTCACCCTTATGTAGGACTTCCTTATACAGTTAGATCTTTCATGATAGTAATCGTAGCAGGCCTTGGTAATTTACCAGCGGTAGCAATTTCAGGAATGGGATTAGGACTATTTGAAGAATTTGCAGATTATATTTTAGGAACAGAATTTAGAATTGGAGCAGTATTTATGCTGTTAGTTCTTATCTTAGTTTACAGAAGATTTAAGCTTTCAAAAAAAAGAGAATATTTAAAATGAGAAAAATTATTTTATTTTTAACTTTGTTAATGGTTTCATCTGCATTTGCTGATGAAAAACCAGGTAGATTTTTTAAAGATCAGCCAGATGTAACAAATGATCCACAAGTTCATTTCATATACTTGTTAAATAAAGATAGCAAAGACAGGGAGTGGGATATTAATGGAAAAATGGAAGCTGAACTCATGGAAATTAATGAAAAATTTTTTGAAATGACAAAGGGAAAACAAAAATTTAGATATGATATGAGAAAAGATGGAAAACTAGATATCTCGTTTGTTCGTTTTGATAAAAAATACAAAGGAAATTATGGAATGAACTATCCAGATGCTTTTCTTACAAAAAATGGATTTAATGATCCAAATAAACTTTATTTTTCATGGGTTGATGTTGGTCATCGAGATGGTGGTCAAGGATCCGTTCATCATGGATACATATTTTTAAAAAGTAAATACATTGGTAATAAAGCAAAAAGAAGTATTATGACACTGCATGAATTAGCTCACGTGGCTGGTTTTGCTTGGACGTGTAATAAAGGAAATTACGGAGGTAGTCATATTAGAAATACAATCGTTGGAGGACCCGAGGGTGGTGATAAATACAAATTGGGTAGTATATATGATCACGGAGATCCTGCCTGCCCAGATATGAAAGACTTGGTTTTTTTAACACCAGCTTCAGATACACCTTTTAATCCGGTCGAATTAAAATGTGCTATGGCCGCAGAAGTTGGAAGAGGTATCGCGCCTAACCCTGATTATAAATGGAGAGATAGATATTCTCATAAAAAATTACAAAAAGTATCTAAGAAAAGAACTTGGTGCACTTATAACCGTTATAAAAACTTTAAAGAGGGTCAACATTAAAAATGAAACAAAAAGATTTAATTTTATACTCTGGTTTAATTATCTTAGGTTTAGCAGCACCTTATTTATTTTCTGCTTTTAAAGTTCAGCTAACAATTCTCTGTGTTTTGATAGTATTGGCAATGACTTGGAACCTACAAGGGGGAGAAATGGGCTATAATTCTTTTGGAAATATTCTTTTCTATGGTCTTGGAATGTATCTAACTGCCTCAGTTCAAGTTGGTATGTTCTTTCCATTAGCAGAATGGACAGAAAGTGGTGGTGAAAAAACATTTGTGCACACAACAGCACAATATTTTCAAGGAATAGGTGTTGGTTTATTAGTTGCTGCTATTATACCAACAATTGTTGCAGGTCTTATAGGTTACGCCATATTAGGATTAAGAGGTCATTATTTTGCAATTTGTACTTTGGGTTTAGGAATTGCAGCAGGTGAAATTGCTGGAGGAATAGAAATTATCGGAGCAGGTCAAGGCTTTACTACTCCGCCTTTCCCAAAAGATATTGTTGATCCTGAAGCTAGAGGAAAGTTTTTTTATTTTCTAAGTTTCATTATGTTAATTGCAACTTTTGTTTTTGTTAAATTTATTTACGGTTCTAGATTTAGATTAATTTTAAATGCGATAAGAGATAATGAGGATAAAGCAGAGGCCATGGGCATTCAAACAATGAAATATAAAATTGTTGGCTGGATGGTTTCTGCATTTTTCTGTGGTCTTGCTGGGGGAATTATGGGAGGACTAATTGGATATATAGACTCAACTGATGTTGCATTTGATGGAAGAGAGATGGGAGTATTCATGGTTCTTATGGCAATACTCGGTGGTAAAGGAACTTTATGGGGACCTATAATTGGAGCATCTTTATTTCATGTTTTAAAAGAAGGTCTTTGGACATTAATATTGGGCTGGCAATATGTTGCGCTAGGAGTTTTAATTGTTGTGATCGTAGTTTATTTTCCAGAAGGTTTAATGGGTTGGTTAAGAGAAAAATATCCTGAAAGATTTGGTGAAGTAATTGATGAAAAAGATCGTAAAGCACAGGTGGAATTAAAATGAGTATTTTAGAAGTTAAAAATGTAAGTAAATCTTTTGGTGGAGTGCAAGCTAATGTAGACATTTCTGTTTCTGTAGAGCAAGGATCAATAGTCGGTTTAATAGGGCCCAATGGCTCTGGTAAGACAACTTTATTTAATTCAATAGTTGGGACCCATCCAATTGATCAAGGTTCAATAATTTTTGATAATACAGAGGTTTCAGAAATGCCTGTTCCAGCTGTAGCTAAACTTGGTTTACTAAGAACATTCCAACAAACAAGAATTTATTCAAAACTTAATTGTATTGAAAATATGTTAATTAGCCACAAGGCTAGTGATTCTGGATTTATATTTGCAAAGATCCCTATTGAACTTACTGAGAAAGCAGAAAATATTTTAAACTTTGTAGGACTTTATCAAAAGAGAAATTTGAGAGCAGGAGACCTATCATTTGGACAACAAAAATTATTAGAACTAGCAATGGCTCTAATGAACGAACCGAAAATGCTTTTATTAGATGAACCAACAGCTGGAATTAATCCAACTTTAATAAATGGAATTATTGATAGATTAATTAAAGTTAATAAAGATTACGGGATAACTTTATTAGTTATAGAACATAATATGAGAGTGATTATGAGTTTAGCTCAAAAAATTTTCTGTCTAGCACACGGAAAAATGTTAGCTGAAGGTTCACCTGATCAAATTAAAAATGATAAGCGAGTAGTTGATGCTTATTTAGGAGCGCAGTAATGGCAAATCAATATGATGTTTTGGGTAAAGCGCCCGGTTTAGAGGAGATTAATAAATTATCTCCAAACGATGTTCACCTAACTATTAGAGGTTTAAACGCTGGTTATGGAAAAATGGAGATACTTCACAATTTTGATTTAACAGTTAGTAAGGCACAGTCGTTGTGTTTAATAGGACCTAACGGTGCAGGAAAATCTACAATACTTCATTCTATTTACGGTTTCACAAATATTTTTGATGGAAAAATTGAATTAGAAGGGAATGAAATTACAAAATTAACTCCAGCACAAAAATTAAGCAAAGTAGGTATTGCTTATATCTTACAAGATAATTCAGTGTTTCCAGATATGACAGTAGAGGAAAATCTTTTAATGGGCGGGTACATTAAAGATAAACAGGATGAAGCCTATGAAGAAGCGGAGAGAATTTTTCAAAAATATGAAAGATTAAGAAATAGAAGAAATCAGCCTGCTAAAGTTTTATCTGGTGGAGAAAGAAGATTATTAGAAATCTCTAGAGCTTTAGTTATGAAACCTTCAGTTTTATTAGTGGATGAACCTTCTATTGGTTTAGAACCTAAATATATAAGCATGGTTTTCGAAATTTTAGATGATCTTCAAAAAGCTGAGAAAAAGACAATTATACTTGTAGAGCAAAATGCAAAAAAAGGTTTAGAGTTTGCTGATATTGGGTATGTTTTAGTTTCAGGACAAACTGCAATCGCTGGCAAAGGTGATGATCTATTAAAAAATCCAGATGTAGGAAGACTATTCCTCGGTGGATGATAAACTCTAAAGTCTTTTTTCAAGGTTTAAAATCTCTTAAAGGCTCTAAAAGTCCCGCTATCCCATTAGCAGCATGTTTTATTGCGTTAGGCGCATTATTAAAAGATGCTGGTTTTAATTTACAACAAAGTGCTGCATCAAGTTTTTTTACTTACGCACTTCCAGGGCAGTTAGTTATGGCAGAGTCATTGCTAGTAGGAGCCTCATTAGTAAATATATTTATCGCAGTTTGGTTAGTTAATTTTCGGCTTTATCCTATGACAGTTTCTTTATTTCCATTGCTTGAGCATAATAAACAACCAAAATGGAAATATTATTTATCGTGTCATTTTTTGGCTGTTACGTCATGGTTGATTGCAAAAGATGGTTATAAAAAAATAGATAAAAAACATAGAATAGATTTTTGGATAGGCATAGGTATAGGAACCTGGACTACTGCAATATTAATGACAATGGCTGGCTATCTTTCAGCTGATTATTTAAACAAAGATATGCTAATTGGATTAGCAATTGTTAATCCAGTTTATTTCTTTTGTATGATGATAGGCGCCATGAAAAATTTAAGTATTTCTATTGCAGTTGTTGTGGGAACAATATTAGGCCCTGTAATTTATACGGTTTCAAGTGAGTGGGCTTTATTGTTTGCAGGTCTTATTGCAGGAACTGTAGCATTTTTATTTGGAGAAAAAAATGGAAAGTAGTCAAATAATAATTTTAGCAATTATCGCAACTTCATTAGCAACATTTATTTCTCGTTTTATGGGAGCTCTAACATCAGAAAAAGTAAGTGTTAAATCTAAAATATTTCAGTGGTTTAACTGTGTAGCTTATTCCACTTTGGCTGCTCTTTTAGGTAGAATGATAATATTTCCTGCAGGAGTATTATCTGATTCAGATCTTATATATCGTTTAGTAGTGTTGGTGTGTTGCATCTTTATATTTATAAAATCAAAAAAAAATCTTGTAATACCAACAATTATATCAGCATTTTTTTTAGCTTTATTAAATAATATTTAGGCAGAAAGCTTAATATCAGGTAAACTTAATGTATGAGTTTTACCATTAAACATCACAAAAATTCAAATCGTATCAAAATTATTAATTTAAACGAAAAAGACTTAGATAGATTAATTTTTCCATTTAAGAAACACACAGTAACATCTTTAGAATATAAGCCTTTTTCAAGATTTAGCTTAGCGAAAAGTTTAGATGAAGTTTTTGAAAATAAGCTTGGCAAAACATTAATTGAGATATTAAAAGATAGAAATACCGGCACCGTAATCATAGAACCTGAGATTAATAATAAAAAATTCGATAAAGATTTTCTCGTAAAACTTTCAACTGGATTAGCTTATCTTGTTGGAGTCCCAAATTTTGATTCTATGAGTGGTAAATATTATGCAAGATTTTATGTAAAACACCAAGACAGTAGTGATTCTTATTTAAGAAAAGCTTACACGAATTTAGACCTTCATACTGATGGCACTTATGTAAAAGAAAAGACTGATTGGTTAATCATGACAAAAATGGAAGAGCAAAATGTTTCAGGAGGAGAAAGCGTGATTTTACATTTAGATGACTGGGAACATTTAGAAGAGCTTAGCAAAGATCCAGTAGGCCAAGAAAATTTTACTTGGGGATCTCCACAAAGTAAGAATATTGAATATAAAGTCGAACATCCAGTTTTTTCAACAGATAAAGATGGTAAACCAATTATTTCTTATATCGATCAATTTCCAGAGCCCAAAAATATGAAGCAGGGTTTGTTTTTGCAAAAATTGTCTGACTCTCTAGAAGAAAGTAAAAAAAAGATAATCTCTCCTTTACCAGTTGGATCAACAATTTTCTCTAATAATTATTTTTGGCTTCATGGAAGAAAACCTTTTCGTGAGCATAGTGGGTTATCAAGAGAATTATTGAGAATTAGAGGGACTTTTTTTTAAGACAAGTTTATTGACTCTTTGTAATTAATTCATTTTAATTAAAATATTAACAAACATAGGGAGGACAAATGTTAAGTAAATTCAAAAAATTAATTAGCTTAGTATTTGCTACTGTTCTTTTATCATCAATTTCAAGCACATCATTTGCTATCGACAAATTACACTTTGTAATTGGCGGTGGTGCTGGTGGTGGCTGGGATGGAACTGCTAGAGGAACTGGAGAAGCATTAACTAAAGCTGGTTTTTTAAAAAGCGCATCGTTTGAAAATATGTCAGGTGGTGGTGGAGGAAAAGCTCTATCTTACATGATCAATACGAAACCAGCAGGAACAGTACTAGTTCAATCAACACCATTAGTACTAAGATCTATCACAAGACATAAAGGTTATGTGAAAGGTTCAGGAGTTCTATCTTATAAAGATGTTGTTCCAATTGCTGGAGTAATAGGTGACTACGGTGCAATAGCTGTAGCTAAAAACTCGCCTTATAAAACATTTAAAGATGTTGTGGATGCATATAATGCTAATCCTAAATCAATTAAAATGGCTGGTGGTTCTGTAAGAGGAAGCATGGACCATTTAATTGGTGCTTTAGCATTTAAGAAAGCTGGAGCAGATGCAAATAAAGTTGTTTACGTTCCGTATGATGCTGGAGGAAAAGCCTTAGCTGGACTTCTATCTGGCGAAACTCAAATTCTTTCGACTGGTTTGGGAGAAGTTATGGGAGCAAGAGATCAAGTAAGAATTATTGGAATCACTGCACCTAAAAGAGTTTCAGATGCACCTGAAGTTCCTACATTAAAGGAACAAGGTTATGATGTTCAATTCGTTAACTGGAGAGGATTTTTTGGCCCTCCAGGTATGAGCGGCGGAGACAAGAAAAAAATTGCTAAAATGTTAGGTGATGTTCAAAAAACACCTGAATGGGAAGCAGTTAGAAAAAGAAATGCTTGGGTAAACATTTACAATCCAGACAGAAAATTTGTTAGTTTCTTAAAAAAACAAACTAAAGAAATGACAAATTTAATGAAAGAATTAGGAGTAATTTAGTTTATTTTAGTTTTTTAAACTTATAGGGAGAGCAGTGAAAATTAATTCAGTAAAAATAATCTCACTGCTCTTCTTTGTTTTATCCGCTTTTTACCTTTATTCAGCTCATCAAATACAAGTTTTTTCTTTTGATGAAGATTCCCCTTTTAATGCCAAAACCTTTCCTATTTACTTAGGTTATGCTGGAATGTTTTTTTCTGGATTAAAATTAGTTTTGCCAGATCGTAATCCAATAGAAGTTGAGACTAAATATTTAGAATTTAAAAAAACAATACTTTTGGTATTAGCTGTAATTTTTTATGGAATTACCATTCTTAAAGTTGGTTTCTTTTTATCTACGTCCTTATTTTTAGTTTTATCTTATTATTTTTTAGGTGAAAGAAGATGGAAACTGATTTTTATTTTTTCTTTTCCTTTTGTCGCAATATTTATGTATTTGCTTCATGGCGTATTACAAGTTTATCTTAGAGATCCATTTTTAAAATATATAGGAATTATGGGATGATAGAAGGAATTTTAATTGGAATAAAAACTGCTTTATCTTTTCAAAACTTACTAATGGTAATGATTGGTTGTTTCGCTGGAACCATAATTGGAATGCTTCCAGGCTTAGGTCCTATGACGGCCATAGCACTAATGATCCCAATCACTTATGGGTTTGATCCTGCTACTGGTTTAATATTAATGGCAGGAGTTTACTATGGAGCAGTATTTGGTGGATCAACTTCATCAATCTTAATTAATGCACCTGGTGTTCCTGGAACAGTTGCTACTTCATTTGACGGTTATCCTATGGCTCAACAAGGCAAAGCTGGTAAAGCTTTAGCTGTAGCAGCTTATAGTTCTTTTGCAGGAGGCACTATCGCAGCAATATTTTTACTAATTGCTGCTCCAAGTTTATCTAAAGTAAGTTTATCTTTTAGATCTCCAGATTATTTTGGTTTGATGATTCTTGGATTAACAGCTGTTGCAGCATTTTCATCCAAAGGAAATTTTTTAAAAGCCATGATGATGTGTGTTTTTGGATTAATGTTAGCATCTGTTGGTCAAGATACTTTATCAGATATTCCAAGATTTACTTTTAATACTATGAATTTATCAGATGGTATTAGTTTCGTTTTAGTTGTGATGGCCACTTTTGCTATGAGTGAAGCTTTAACAATTATTCTTAAAGGAAAAGATCCTACAAAAGCAGCTAAACAAATTTCTTTAACAGAATTAGGTTCTATAAAGCTTGATGCTGGTGAGACTAAAAAAATGCTTAAAACGATTCCAAGATCATCAGTTTTAGGTTTTATTGTAGGAGTTTTACCGGGTGCAGGAGCTACTATTGCATCTTTTTTAGCATATGGAATGGAAAGAAATTTTGTAGATGAAGACGAAAAACAAAAATTTGGAAAAGGTAGTATCCAAGGACTCTCAGCGCCAGAGACAGCAAATAACGCTGCATGCTCTGGAGCTTTTGTGCCTTTATTAACTTTAGGAATACCAGGAAGCGGAACAACAGCGGTTATGCTAGGAGCATTACTTGGATTTGGTATTCAACCAGGCCCTAGACTTTATGAAACTAATCCAGAAATTTTTTGGTCAGTTATTATGTCAATGTATATTGGAATGGTAGTTCTTCTAATACTTAATCTTCCTTTAATTCCATATATTGCAAGAATTCTTGCGGTACCAAGAACCTTCTTAATACCCATGATTTTATTCTTTTCAGTAACAGGTATTTATTTAATGTCATTTAATAATTTTGATATTTTTTTAATGATTGGTATTGCTGTTGTTGCTACAATTTTAAGGCTCTATGATTTTCCTATGCCACCATTAATTTTAGCTTTTGTATTAGGGGGTCTAATGGAGGAAAACTTAAGAAGATCACTTTTAATTAGCGATGGATCTTGGGCTTTTCTTTGGAACAGACCCCTAACACTAACTATTATGATAACGATTCTGTTAATTGTAATTTGGCAGATTTACGATAGTCTAAAGTCAAATAGAAGGTAAACATGTGATAAAATTATCACTTAAAAAGTAAGGAAATTCATCATTTTCTATATTAATCTTAATATTTTTCATTTGACGGTAAATTTACAATTACAGTATGATAGAACTAATTTAAGATTATTTTAAATTATAGGAATTTTTATGAAAAAAATTATAACTACAATTAGTTCATTACTTTTGCTTACAATCGTTTCTGCAAAAGCAGAAATGGGAATAGGTATATCTGGGGCAATTCATCATATTACTGGAGATGGTACTGAGACAACTAGAACCAGCAATCAAAAAAATACAGGTTCACACAGTGAGGAAGCTGTAGTTCCTGAAATTTTTATAGAAGCTATAAATGATGACGGTTTAGCTATAGGTATTTCTTATATCCCAACGAGAGATATGGGAAGCAAGTCTAGAACTGATAGCGAAACAGCCACAGGCCGAGATAGTGGTACATACAAAGCTGCAGCAGAATTAGATAACGTAATTAAATTTTACACTGACATTCCTGCAGGATCTATTGTTGGTTATCCAACATATGTTCATTTAGGAATTCAACACGTAACTTTAGCTACATTAGAGTCTTTAAATTCAGGTGCGACGTATCCAAACCAAGATTTGTTCGGAGCAACTATTGGATTAGGAACTAAAGGAGATTTAGGAAACAACCTATACTACAAAGGTGAAGTATCCTATACGAATTTTGAAACTTATGAAGCTACTGGTGCTGGCAACAAAGTAGTTGCAGATCTAGAAGACTACGCTGCTAAAATATCTATCGGTTATAAATTTTAATTATTAATCAATTAGAAATCTAAAAATTAAACCCATGAATTTAATTTCGTGGGTTTTTTTTTATAACCTTACGTATTTTTTATTTTTTTTTATAGCCCAATCTCTGGTTCCATTTGCTACTATAAATAAAAAGCCTCCAGCTAATCCGATATTTTTTAAAAATGATATGGTTTCCATTTGATTATTAAAATCTAAATGAAATATGAATGCAGTAGAAAAACAAAAGACTGCAAGTATACTCGCGGACACTCTTGCTTGATAACCAATGATGATAAATAATGGCAAAATAGCTTCTATAGCAATTGTTGGATATAATAAGAATCCTGGCACACCAAATCCTTCCATCCAATTCATAGTTCCATCAATACTATAAATTTTGTTATAAGCAGATATTAAAAACAATGTAGAGATGAACAATCTTCCAATAAAGTCTATTAAATTAGCCATATAAATTTGTACTCAAAAGAACAAGATGAGTCAAAAGCAGAGGGGTTTAAATTAGGCTTTTTTGGAAACTATTTTTAGAATTACTGGAACAATGAATAAAATCATTAGTAATCGAATAATATGATGAAAAGAAACAAACTCTGGATCAAGATCAAAAAATATTGCGATAACCGCTACTTCATAGATACCACCTGGGCAGTAAGAAAGAAGAAGAGTAAAGAAATTTTTATCAATAATTAAACTAGCTGTAAAAGCAGCTACTACTCCTAAAACAACTAATAAAAATGTTGCGACGAAACTATGTAAAGCATTACGAGCTATTTCACTAAAAGTTTTATCAGCAAATCGACATCCAACCGAAGATCCTAGAATAAGTAAACAATAATCAATAATATTTGGTGATAGTTGATAAGAAGCAATCTCTGAAATTTGTAAAAATCCACTAGCAAATAAAGTGCCAGACAGTAGGGCAGCTGGAATTTTGAATTTATCAAAAACAATAATTAATATAATCGAAGATATTATTAATAATATTAGATGAGAAATATTTTGATCTTCAATTAATTCTTCAGCGATTTTGATATTCTCAACGTCATAAAAACTATTAACGATTAACGGAAAAACAGTAATAATTATTATTAATCTGATCAGGTGAGAAGTTGCTACTTGACTTAAATCAGACTTCTCATCTTCAGCTAAGATCATTAGAGGACCTAGGGCTCCTGGTGCAGCAGAAAAAATTGAAGTTTTTTTATCGTATTTAGAGAATATTTGAAGATATCTTGAAACTATTAATACACTAACAATAATGTAAACTAGCATTATCAGAGAAGTCCAAGCCCATTGATGCATTTGGGAAAATAAACTTTTATCAATATAATTACCAATATAGAGACCTAATAAAATTAATATTGAGGAAAGTACTAATTTTGGCATTTTTGTTTTTAAACCCATTAATGAAGCAAGAGAAGTAATCAGCATTGGGCCTAGAAACCAGGCAAGCGGGATATTGAAGAACTCTGCAACAATTGCGCTAGGAATAGATATTATAATAACCAAAGCAAATTCTTTGGAGAATATTAGTTTAAAATTTTCTTTATTAAAGGGTATAGCTTGGTTATTCTGCATAATTCATGATTTTAGGTTTTCTAGGAACGGGACGAATAGCATCTTCAGTTATTGAAGGTATCTTTAAATCTAAGTTAAAAATCAAAAAAATTTATATCTCCCCTCGAAACAGAATAATAGCAAAAAAATTAAACAAAAGATTTAAAAAAGTAACTATTTCAAGAAATAATCAACAATTAATCGATAAATCGAATTGGGTGTTTTTAGGTGTTACCCCAAAAGTTGGAAATAAAATTTTGAAAAAACTTAATTTTAAAAAAAATCAAAAGATTATTAGTTTTATTTCTACGATTAATTTAGCTCAACTAAAAAAAGCTATTGGTAAAAATTCTAAGATTATAAGAGCTATTCCACTTCCTCCAATTTCAATTAGAAAAGGCCCAGTACCGATTTGCCCTCCAGACAAACAAGTAAAAAATTTCTTTAATAAATTGGGCACAACTGTTCAAATAAAAAATGAAAGATTATCAACAAACTTCTGGGCGACTTCAGGAATGATGGCTCCTTTTTATGAATTATTAAAAATATTATCTGACTGGCTAGTTAAAAGAGGGATTAAAAGAAATGAAGCTCAAAAATATATCACTTCTCTTTTTCTAGCGTTATCTGAAGACTCTGCAATTAATTCAAAAAAAGATTTGAAATATTTAGTCAAAGATTCTCAAACACCCAGAGGATTAAATGAACAAGCTTTAAAACAATTAAGAAAAGCTGGTTTCTATCGACATTTAGAAAAATCTTTGAATAATATCCTTAAAAGACTAAAAAAAGTATAATTTTCTATGCAGTCAGACTCAAATATTCTGCAGATTAACAATCTTTCTAAATTTTTTGGAGGATTAGCAGCAGTTTCCAATTGCTCTTTAAAAATTAAAAAAGGCTCCATAACAGGCATTATTGGACCTAATGGATCAGGCAAGACAACACTATTTAATTTGATTTCTGGCAATTTAGAATCCTCCCAAGGTACAGTTTTGTTCAATGATGAAGATATTACCAATATTCCTTCTTACGAATTATTTTCAAAAGGTGTTTTGAGAACTTTTCAAATTGCACATGAATTTACAAATCTCACAGTGCTAGAAAATTTAATGATGGTTCCAGGAAATCAGTCTGGTGAAAATTTAGTTAACGCCTTATTTAACTCAAGTATTGTTAAAAAAGAGGAAGTAAAAGTTAAAGAAAAAGCTTTGGAGGTAATTGATTTTCTTAACCTTAAACATCTTTCAAATGAACTTGCGGGAAATTTATCTGGTGGTCAAAAAAAACTATTAGAACTTGGTAGAACTATGATGGTTGATGCTAAGTTGGTTTTGTTAGATGAGGTTGGTGCTGGAGTTAATCGAACACTTTTAAAAGATATAGGAAGTGCAATATTGAGGTTAAATAAAGAACAAGGATATACATTTTGCATGATAGAGCACGATATGGAGTTTATTAGTCGATTGTGCAATCCAGTGATTGTGATGGCTGAAGGCTCAGTTTTATTTGAAGGAACTTCTGATGAAGTTAAAAAGAGTGAAAAAGTTATTGAAAGTTATTTAGGAAGAGGATCAAAATTAAAGGATAAAAGTTAATGGCTTTTTTTGAAGGTATAAAAATGACAGGAGGTTATGGCAATGGTCCTGATATCATTTCTTCCTGTTCAGTAAACGTTAATCAAGGTGAAATAGTTTCAATACTTGGTCCAAATGGAGCGGGAAAATCTACAGCCATGAAGGCCATGCTGGGATTATTAAATCTTAAATCAGGTAAAGTTATTATAAATGGTAAAGATATTTCCCATTTAAATCCGCAAGATAGAGTTAAACAAGGGATAGCATTTGTTCCGCAAACTAGAAACGTATTCGCTGGACTAAGCGTTGAAGAAAATTTAGAGATGGGTGCTTTTTTAAGAGATGAAAGTCTTCAAAAGATTATTGATGAAATTTATGAGTTGTTTCCTATTTTAAAAGAAAAAAAATCTCAGCTAGTTGGTGAATTATCTGGAGGGCAAAGACAGCAAGTAGCATTAGGAAGAGCATTAATGATCAAACCATCAGTCTTAATGCTTGATGAACCTACAGCGGGAGTTTCGCCAATCGTTATGGATGAGTTGTTTGATCATATTATTAAAGTAAAAAAAACAAACGTAGCTATTTTGATGGTTGAACAAAATGCAAAACAAGCACTAAGCATATCAGATAGAGGATATGTCTTAGTCACTGGAGAAAATAGATACTCCGGAACAGGAAAGGAACTTCTAAACGATCCAAGAGTAAGAAGTTCTTTTTTAGGAGGTTGATATGGATTTTTTAAACGCAATAGTTTTACTCTTAAATTATTTATTTGTACCTGCTTTGTCTTATGGATCTCAATTAGCATTAGGAGCTATTTTTGTTTCTTTAATTTATGGAATCTTGCGATTTGCATATTTTACTGCTGGTGATCTTATGTCGTTTGGTACTATGTTTACAATTTTATTTACATGGTACTTTCAATCTCTTGGAATTAATTTAGGTTTTCTTCCCACAGCATTACTTGCTATGCCTTTTGGGATAATTGTTACAATACTATATGTTCTTGTTAAGGATAAATTAGTTTTTAGTTATTATCGTACACAAAAAAGCCCTCCCGTTATGTTGGCGATGGTTAGCATAGGCACAATGTTTGTTACCCAAGCAATTGTAAGAATAATTATTGGACCATTTGATAGAAGATTTTTTGATGGAGAAAAGTTTATTCTAAAGGCAAATGAATTTAAAGAAATGACAGGTTTGAATGAAGGATTAACAATCAAATCGACCCAAGTTATTACTTTGCTAGTTACAATTATTGTTGTTTCTATTTTATTTTGGTTTTTAAACAAAACAAAAACTGGAAAGAGCATGCGAGCTTATTCGGATAATGAAGATCTAGCACTTTTGTCTGGAATAGATCCTAAAAAAGTGGTTATGATTACTTGGGTAATAGCTGCAATTTTGGCTACTATTGGTGGAGCTCTTTATGGTCTAGATAAAAGCTTTAAACCATTTACCTACTTTAACAATATGCTTCCAATATTTGCTGCAGCTATCGTAGGAGGTATTGGAAATCCTTTTGGAGCTTTTTTGGGAGGATATGTTATTGCATTTTCAGAAATACTTTTAACTTATGCTTACAAAAAATTCTTTGTTTATTTACTTCCGGAAAGTCTAGAGCCCGATGGCTTATTACAATTGCTATCGACCGATTATAAATTTGCAGTTTCTTTCTCAATTCTAGTAATAGTTTTATTATTTAGACCTTCAGGAATATTTAAAGGAAAAGTTTTATGAGAAAAAATCTAGACATAATAAGCGCATATTCAATAATGTTAGGACTCATAATTTTGGTAGGATTTTTACAATCTTGGAGCATGGCGTTATCAATTTTGTGTCTTTGTTTGATCTCGGCGGTAATGACAATAGGAGCTAATATCCAATGGGGATATGCAGGGTTGATAAATTTTGGAATAATGGGTTACACAGCTCTTGGTGGTTTAGCAGCTGTTTTGGTTTCAGTTCCTCCTGTTCGAGAGGCATGGCAGGTAGGAGGTTTTAATATGATATTATGTGCCTTTTTGATTGTTTTCATGGTTTTTAGCATTCGTTTTATTATCAAAAAATATAATCAATCAAAAAAAAGAAGCTATGGAATTGCGGCTATAATAATAGTTGGGCTAATTCTTTTAAGATTAATATCTGCACCAGCTATAGAGTCAATCGAATCCGTTAGTCCAGCAACTACTGGCTTTCTAGGAGGAATGGGTCTTCCAATATTATTTTCTTGGATAGTAGGAGCTTTTTTTGCTGGCGCCTTGGCATACATTATAGGAAAAATTGCTTTAGGGCTTAGAGCAGACTATTTGGCGATAGCAACACTATTAATATCAGAAATTGTTATTGCTGTAATAAAGCACGAGGATTGGTTAGCTCGTGGTGTTAAAAATGTGATTGGTTTAAAAAGACCAGTTCCATATGAAGTTGATCTACAAACCAAAGAATGGTTTATCAATTTAGTTGAGAAATTTAACCAAGGCACTTTGAATTTGATTACTGATGCTTCAGAAAAACAAGAGTTATTAAAACAGCTAATCATCGAATCCTCAACAGTATTTGTAAAATTATGTTTTGCCGGACTTTTTACCGTTGTGGTAATAATTCTTTTAATCATAACTCAAAAAGCACTTTATTCTCCTTGGGGAAGAATGATGAGAGCCATCAGAGACAATGAAGAAGCGGCTAATGCCATGGGAAAGAATGTTGTTAAGCAACATCTTTTAATTTTTGTTCTTGGTTCAGCAATAGTTGGTATAGCCGGAGCTATGATGGTCACTTATGATGGATTATTTACACCGGGAAGTTATAGACCAATGAGGTATACATTTTTAATTTGGGTAATGGTTATTGTCGGTGGAAGTGGAAATAATTTTGGTGCAATTTTAGGAGGTTTTGCAGTTTGGTTTTTATGGGTAGAAGCTGCTCCTATCGCATTATTCTTGATTAATTTTTTTACTAGCGGTTTAGAAGAAACTAATGCTTTTAGAGTTCATTTAGTTGATAGCATTCCATATTTTAGATTTTTAATGATGGGAATTGGTTTACTGTTAATTATGCGTTATAGACCAAAAGGAATTTTACCTGAGAAAATAAAACACATATAAAAAAACCTCAGCAGTTTTCACCGCTGAGGTTTGTAAGATTAAATTTTATCTTTGTTTTTTGTTTTTAAATTTACCGCCCTTAATTTCTTTTTCTATGAAATTACCAACGTGTTCTCCAACATCTGTAAATTTAACTGCAGTAGCACCTTCGTAATCAATTGCTTTTCCTTTAGCTAAAAGATCTAAGCCTTTTTTAAGCTGACCCGGATAGATTTTTGTTCCAGGTGCATTAGCTACAGACATAACATTTTTTGCAATTGAACCACGATCAGCAGAACCACTAGCTTGCATTGCAAGAACGATTAAAGCTGCTGCATCGTAAGATTCTCCAGTATATGGACCAGATGGATCAATTCCAGCTGCTTTAGCAACTTTTCCGAATACTCCTGCTCCTTTACCTAAAGAACCTGGTAAAGAACCAAAAGATTTGTTTAAGCTTTTACCAAAAGTATCAGTAAGTGAATCACCAATCATACCATCTGATAATATAAATTTATCAAAGGCACCAGAATCTAAAGATCCTTGAATAATTCCTTTACCACCTTGGTCAAGATATCCAATTACAGCAACTGCATCTCCACCAGCTGACGCTAGCGTAGAAACTTCTGCACTGTAGTCGGCTTTACCATCTTCGTGTGCAGTTACAGTTGTAACTTTTATACCATGAGCTTTAACCGCTGCTGAATATACATCAGCTAAACCTTTACCATAGTCGTTATTAGTGTACGTAACAGCAACACTCTTAACTCCTCTATCTTTTGTAATGTCAGCAAGAATTTGTCCACCTCGAGCATCCGACGGAGCTGTACGGAAAAACAAACCTTTGTCTTTCAAAGTTGTTAGACCAGGAGATGTTGCTGAAGGTGATATTATAGTAATTCCATTAGGAACTGCTACGTTAGATGCAACTGCTCCAGTAACACCAGAACAATCTGCTCCCATAATTGCAACTATACCTTGGCTAACTAAACCTTCTGCGGCAGTTGTTGCTGCAGCAGAGTCTACGCAAGTTGAGTCTGCTCTTAGGGCTTTAATTTTTTCTCCACCTAGCAATGAACCTGAGTCAGAAGCTTCTTTAAAAGCTAATTCTGCAGAAGCTGCCATAGCTGGAGTTAGAGATTCAATAGGACCAGTAAATCCTAAGATTATACCCATTTTAATTTCTGCAAATACATTTGTTGTCAGGATAGACAAAGACATGATTGCAGCAATAAATACTTTTTTCATATTACTCCTCTTATTTAGTATTGTTAATTTGCGATAGTATTGACTTTTAATACTTGTTTTTCAATGGCAAAATTTCTTTTTTTTGCCCCATAGACCTAAGCATCACACCATTATTTTTTGGCAAAAATAAAGAAAAATTATGTATATACGAGTATAGAAAAATAAAGATAATGAATTTTATTATGAAAAAAGAAATTACATATGATGACTATAGTAAAATCCAGATTTTAGTTGGAACGGTCTTAAAGGTATCTAAAAATGAAAAGGCACGCAAACCTTCATTGGTGGTAGAAGTTGATTTTGGATCTGAGATTGGTGTTAGACAGTCATCTGCTCAAATTACTCATTACTATAATTCTGATAATCTAGTAGGAAAACAGGTTATAGGTGTTTGTAATTTTCCAAAAAAAAATATTGCTGGAGTTGAGTCTGAAGTATTAATTTTAGGTGCTATTGAAAAAGACGGTAAAGTTGTTTTGATTCATCCTTCTCAAAAAACTGAAAATGGTCTTGAGATAGCCTAGTGTACGAACAATTCTTACCGCTAATCTTATTCGGTATTGCCACAGCTTTTACACCTGGTCCAAATAACATCATGTCTTCATACTCTGGATTTAACTTTGGTTTTAGAAAAACTATACCCTTAATGTTAGGCGTTATCTTTGGATGGACATCTATGTTGACAATAATGGCATCAGGACTAATTGTTGTTTTTCAAACATATCTTTTTTTACAGGATATAATAAAAATATTAGGATCAATTTTTTTAATCTACTTGGCTTACAAAATTGCTTTTAGCTCTACAACTCATTCTGAAAATATAAAAAAACCAGTTAACTTTTTCGATACTTTTTTATTTCAATTTATTAACCCTAAGGGAGTTATAGTGGCCATGATTACGGTTTCGACCTTTATCGATGTCCAAAATAATTATTTAAGAGACGCATTGATAGTATTAACCGTCTATTTCTTTATGGCTGTTTTTAGCGTCAGTTCTTGGTGTCTATTAGGAAAATATCTGAGAAATTTTGCCACAAATGAAAACTTTATCAAGAAATTTAACTATACTATGTCTTTTTTACTTATCCTTTGTGTTATTATGTTTTATGTATAGCGCATGAAATTTAATAGTAAAAATTCTTTTAAATCCCTAGATACTATTTCTTCTTCAGGAAAAGATTATAAAATTTTCAATTTAAAGAATGCAGAAAAAAATGGTCTTGAAGGTATTTCTAAATTACCTAAATCACTTAAAGTTTTATTAGAAAACCTTTTAAGATATGAAGATGACGCAACAGTTGATAAGAGGCAAATCTTAGCTATTAAGGATTGGTTAAAAACCAAAAAATCTAATACTGAAATAGCTTACAGGCCTGCACGAACTTTATTGCAAGATTATACTGGTATTCCTGCAATAGCTGATTTAGCAGCGATGCGAGATGCAGTTAAGTCTAAAAATAAAGACCCAAATAAAATTAACCCACTGTCCACCGTAGATTTGGTAATAGATCATTCTGTAATGGTCGATGAGTATGCTTCTGGGAAATCTTTTACCCAGAACGTTGAAAAAGAATTTTCAAGAAACGTAGAAAGATATGCTTTTCTCAAATGGGGTCAAAAAGCTTTTGATAATTTCAGAGTTGTTCCTCCAGGAACAGGTATTTGTCATCAAGTTAATCTAGAATATTTAGCTAAAGTAGTTTGGTCATCAAAAAGTGGCAATGATCTATATGCTTATCCAGATACTTTGGTAGGCACTGATAGTCATACGACAATGGTTAATGGATTATCAGTTTTAGGATGGGGTGTTGGTGGAATAGAAGCAGAAGCAGCCATGTTAGGTCAACCAATCTCAATGTTAATCCCAGAAGTTGTTGGTGTTGAAATTACAGGAAAATTATTAGAAGGATTAACAGCTACAGACTTAGTTTTAGCTATCGTTGAAATGTTGAGAAAAAAAGGAGTTGTAGGAAAATTTGTGGAATTTTATGGAGAAGGTTTAAAAAACCTTACACTAGCAGATAGAGCAACAATTGCGAACATGGCTCCTGAGTATGGTGCAACATGTGGTTTCTTTCCTGTAGACGAAGAAACATTAAAATATTTGAAACTTTCTGGTAGAGATAAAGAAACAATAGAACTTGTAGAAAAATATTCAAAAAAACAAGGCCTTTGGGCAAGCGAAGATATGGAGTTTACTGACACTTTATCTTTGGACATCAGCACTGTTGTGCCTAGCATCTCCGGGCCTAAAAGACCTCAAGATAAAGTTTTATTAACTGAATCCTCAAAAGAATTTGCTAAAGTTTATAAAGAAAATACGAAAAGAGATAAACCAATTGAGGCAGAAGTTTTGGGAGCAGATTTTAAACTTACTGATGGAGATATAGTGATAGCAGCTATTACTTCTTGTACTAACACCTCTAATCCAAGTGTAATGATTGGAGCAGGAATACTTGCAAAAAAAGCTATAGAAAGAGGTTTAAAAATTAAGCCGTGGGTAAAAACTTCTTTAGCACCTGGTTCAAAAGTTGTTACAGACTATTTAGAAAAAGCTGGATTGAATAAATATTTAGATGAACTTGGATTTAACTTAGTTGGATATGGTTGCACAACATGTATTGGAAATTCTGGTCCTTTAAACAAGAACATCTCTGAAGCTATACATAAGGAGAATTTATATACAGTTTCTGTTTTATCAGGGAATAGAAATTTTGAAGGTAGAATAAGTCCCGATGTTAAAGCTAACTATCTAGCTTCCCCACCGCTTGTTGTAGCATTTGCCCTAGCAGGTAATATGAATTTTGATATTTACAAAAGTTCTCTTGGCACAGACAAAGATGGTAAAGAAGTTTTTTTAAAAGATATTTGGCCAAGTAATAATGAAATTGAAGACATAATGTTAAAATCAATTAATGCTGAGATGTTTGTTAATCGTTATTTAAATGTTTCAGAGGGACCTAAAGAATGGAGTGCTATCAAAACCGTTGATAGTAGTATCTATAATTGGGAAGACAACTCTACATACGTTAAAAAACCTCCTTTTTTCGACAATCTCCCAGATCAGCCAGAAGGTTTTAAACCAATTAAAGATGCAAGATTACTACTTTTATTAGCTGACACTGTTACTACTGACCACATTTCTCCAGCTGGAAATATAAAAAAAGATAGCCCAACGGGAGATTATTTCATGAAAAATCAAGTGCAACAAAAAGATTTTAATTCCTATGGAGCGAGAAGAGGAAACCATGAAGTAATGATGAGAGGTACGTTTGGAAATATTAAAATAAGAAATGAAATGGCACCTGGTACTGAAGGAGGATTTACCACTTTACAACCTGATGGAAAAGTTATGAGCGTATATGATGCTGCTGTTGAATATAAAAAAAGAGGAAATGATTTAATAGTTATGGCAGGAAAAGAGTATGGAACAGGATCTTCAAGAGACTGGGCGGCTAAAGGAACTAAACTTTTAGGCATTAAAGCTGTAATTGCTGAAAGTTTTGAAAGAATTCATAGATCAAATTTGATTGGAATGGGTGTTCTACCTCTTCAATTTAAACAAGGTTTTGATAGAAAGAAATTAAACATAACTGGAGAAGAATTAATCACAATTGTTAACATTGATAAAGGTGTTAAACCAAGGGATGAAGTATCTTGTGAAATAAAATATAAAAACGGAACAAGCAAAACTATCAAATTACTTTGTAGAATTGATACTCAAAATGAAGTTGAATATTATAAGAATGGAGGAATTCTTCAGTACGTTCTTAGAAATATGTTAAATTAATGAGAAAGATAATTGTAAAAGTACATCCATCAAAAGCTAATTTAAAAAAGAAAAATCAATTAGCTTGGAAAATTGCAGAAATAGCGTCTGATAAAGCAAAGATAGATAAAAATGCTGTAGAAATGGTGATTAATAGAATTATAGATAATGCTTCTGTTGCGATTGCGTCGTACAACAGAAAACCAGTCATTTCTGCAAGAGAAATGGCTTTAGCACATCCAAGAAAAAATGGAGCAAATGTTTTTGGTTTAAATCCAAAAATAAAAGTTGATTGTGAATGGGCAGCCTGGGCTAATGGAACTGCAGTTAGAGAACTAGATTATCACGATACTTTCTTAGCGGCTGATTATAGCCATCCAGGAGATAACATACCTGCTATTATAGCTGTAGCTCAGCAAAAAGGATGTAGCGGAATGGATTTAATAAAAGGAATTCTTACTGGCTACGAAGTCCAGGTAAACTTGGTAAAAGGTATTTGTTTACATGAACATAAAATTGATCATATAGCGCATTTAGGTCCAAGTGTTGCAGCTGGTCTTGGAAGTTTGTTAAAATTAAAAACCGAAACTATTTATCAATCTGTTCAACAAGCTCTTCACGTAACTGTTTCGACAAGACAATCTAGAAAAGGAGAAATTTCTAGTTGGAAAGCATTTGCTCCTGCGCATGCAGCAAAATTAGCAGTTGAGTCTGTAGATAGGTGTATGAGAGGAGAAGGTGCACCTAGTCCTATTTATGAAGGAGAAGATAGTGTAATTGCTTATGTTTTATCAGGTCCAGGAAAAAAATATACTATTCCTCTTCCTAGAATTAACGAACCCAAGAAAGCAATTTTAGAAACCTATACCAAAGAACACTCTGCAGAATACCAATCACAAGCTTTAATAGATTTAGCTAGAAACTTAAATAAAAAAATTAAGAATCTGTCGGATATAAAAAAGATTATTATTGAAACCAGTCATCATACGCATTACGTAATAGGCACAGGAGCAAACGATCCTCAGAAAATGGATCCTTATGCTAGCAGGGAAACATTAGATCACTCTATAATGTATATATTTGCTGTAGCTCTAGAAGATGGAGCTTGGCATCATGTAAAATCTTATACTCCTCAAAGAGCTAGAAAAAAAAGCACTGTTCAACTATGGAAAAAAATAATAACACGGGAGAATAAAAAGTGGACAAAAAAATATCATGATAAAGATCCTAAAAAGAAAAGTTTTGGAGGCAAAGTCATTATTAAAATGAAAAATGGCTCAACAATATCCCAAGAAATAAACGTTGCAGACGCTCATCCTGCTGGAAAAAGACCTTTTGGCAGAAAAGAATACATCAATAAATTTAGAATACTTACTGATGGTGTAATTTCAAAAAAAGAATCTGAAAGATTTTTAAGATTAGTTCAAAATCTTAAAAAATTAAAATCCAATAAACTTACCGGACTTAATATTGAAGTATTAAAAAAATATCGAAAAAAACAACCTGATAAAAATACAATTTTTTAAACTATATACTAAAAAGAAATTCGTACTTTTCGTTTATTGAGAGCACATCCAAGTTTACAAATCCACCAATAATTAACTGAATAGCAATTACTAAAATAGCAACTAATCCAACATACCCTAACCATTGATGTTTTTTAATATAATCTGCAAAGTAACTAGCAAGTGTAGCTATAAGAAATACTGACAGAAGCAAACCAATTATCATTAAATGATAATTGTCTCTTGCGGCCCCGACAACACCTATTACGTTATCAAAACTTAATGTTAAATCAGCTACTAAAACTTTATATACTCCATTTCTAAAAGACTGATTTTCATCTGATTTAATTTGAGGAGACCTTATTTTGTTTTTTCCAAAAAAATCTTGTCTCAAATTATGAATAATCCAAAGCAACAAAACACCTCCTAAGATTTTAAGCCAAGGAAATTCAAATAAATAACTTGCACTGAAGGCAAATATTATTCTGAATATAAAAGCTGCTCCTACCCCCCAAGCAATAATTTTTTTTCTGTTATCGGGAGCAAAGTTTGCAGCAATTAATCCTATAATGATCGCATTATCCGCGGCCATAACTATATCGATTAAGATAATTTGAGTTGAAATGATTAATTGCTCTAACATTTTTCTATTTCATGTATATAATTTAATTGTTTGGTATTTAAAAGAGTAATCTTTTTTTTTTATGAACCCAAGAAGTTATTCAGCTAATAATTCAAAAAAACAAATATTCTTACTGTCCATTCCAGTTTTCTTTGGAAATTTAGCAATTCCTTTTGTGGGTATTGTTGATACTGGTTTAATGGGAAATCTAGGAGAAACAAGATTTTTGGCTGCAACAAGTATAGCTACATCAGTTATGACTATGATCATATGGAGTTTTGCTTTTTTAAGAATGGGAACAGTTGGAATTGTTGCTCAATTATTTGGCAAAGGTGACTATAGAGAAATTACTAGGACATTATTGAGAAATTTTTTAATAGCTATTGTAATAGCCACGATTATTATTTTATTTACACCTATTATAGTAAGTCTAATTAAGAATTTTTTTTCAACATCGAACGAAACCCAAGAATTAATAAATACCTATATATTTGTGAGAGTATTTTCTATACCCGCTGAATTCACTATTTATATCTTATTTGGTTTTTATTTAGGTATTCAAAAAACCAATATATCAAGTCTATTAATAATTATTCTGTCAGTTTTAAATATAGTTTTTAGTTCTTTTTTTGTATTGTCTTTAAATTTAAATGTATTTGGGGTTGCTCTAGGAACTTTGATGGCAAGCTATATAACTGCAATTATTTTTTCTTTGTTTTCTTACAATTTTATATTAAAAAATTTTCAAGTAATTCCAGTATTTACAAGATTAATAGTTCCTTCTAAACTTTTAAAATTATTCACTATTAATTTTGATATTTTTATAAGGACGACTTTACTTACATTCTCATTTCTTTGGATTACCTATCTTGGTTCTAAGTTAGGCGAAGATTATTTGGCCATTAATACCATCTTAATGCAATTTATAATTTTAGCAGCTTTTTTTCTCGATGCTTATGCTTTTTCTACAGAGGGAATAGTAGGTTTTGCTATTGGAAGAAAAAATAGAAAATCTTTTTTATTAACTGTTAAAAATTCAATACAATTAAGTTTTTTTACAGGCCTGATTATTTCTATATTTTATTTAATTTTTTTTAAACAAATTATTAACCTTATTACAGATATAGAGATTCTTAGATTTATTTCTTATAAACATGCTTTCTGGATTATCATTATTCCACCTCTCGCATCATTTTGTTATCAATTAGATGGAATATTTATCGGAGCTTCACAAACTAAAGAAATCAGAAATGCAATGTTTATTTCTGTTACTTCTTTTATAATTATATCAATATATCTAACAAAATATTTTGGCAATCATGGCTTATGGCTTTCATTGCTTTTATTTGTGGTATTTAGATCACTTACTTTAAACTATTTTTTTGATAGAATTTTAAAAAAATTATAAAATTTCCCTTGATTTTTACTAAATCAACTAGTCAAATAAGAAATTAATACATTTCATAGGAGGAAAAATGAAAATATTAAAAAAGATTGGTATAATAATAACATCTTTACTTATTACTGCGGGAACAGTTCATGCAGAGACATGGAACATGGCTTTAGCATATGGAGCAGGCAATTTTCATTCGCAAAATGCGACAGAATTTGCAAAGGCAGTAACTGAAAAGTCTGGTGGAAAACTTACAATCAAGACCCATCCTGGCGGATCATTGTTTAAAGGTGGAGCGATTTTAAGGGCAGTACAAACTGGACAAACACAAATCGGAGAAAGATTTATGTCTGCTCATGGAAAACTTGATCCATTACTAGAAGTGGACTCTATTCCTTTTGTTGCTCAAACTTATGCAGACGCACAAAAACTTTATAAAGCTTCAAAACCAGAATTGATAAAAGGACTTGACGAAAAAGGAATGGTTTTTCTTTATGCAGTTCCTTGGCCAGCTCAAGGTTTATACAGTAAAAAAGAAATTAACTCTGTAAGTGATCTTAAAGGACTTAAGTTTAGAGCGTATAACTCTGCAACAATTAGAATTGCAGAATTAACTGGAATGAAACCAACTAAGTTAGAAGCAGTTGCGATAAGTCAGGCGTTTTCAACAGGAATGGTTGAAAGTATGATTACATCACCAACAACTGGTAAAAATAGTAAAATTTGGGAAAACGGTGTTAAATATTTTTATGATATTGCAGCATGGTTTCCAAAAAACATGGTTGTTGTAAATAAGAAGGCCTGGAATAAACTTGATGGCGCTACTCAGAAAATGGTTATGCAACAGGCAGCTTTAGCTGAAAGAAAAGGTTGGCAATTATCTAAAATGGGTAACGTTGCAGACAAGAAAGCCTTAGCTGATGCCGGTATGGTAGTAGGCAAAGTAAATGCAGCTTTACAAAGTCATTTTGAAAAAACTGGTGCTACTATGGCTAAAGAGTGGGCAGATAGAGCGGGTTCAAGAGGACAAGCTGTTTTATCAGCATATAAATAAATTTTATTTAGACAAAAAGGCCGTATAATAGATACGGCCTTTTATGTTTTATAAAATAGATAAATTTTTAAATTTTTTTTATAGGTACTCTGGATATATTGCTTCCTTTTTTTTAATTCTAATATTAGTTTTTATTGTTACAGGAATAGCATCTAGGGTTTTTGGATTTTATATTCGTGGTTTAACAGAATATTCAGGTTATAGTTTAGCAACAGCTTCTTTTTTAGCCCTTGCTTATACATTTAATGAAAATGGTCATATTAGAATAACTTTATTTTTAGATAAAGCAGAAGGTGGAGTATTAAGATTTTTGTCCATATGGTGTTTAGCAATTTCAACATTTTTTTCAGGTTTTTTAGCTTTTTATTTCATAAAAATGTGGATTGTATCAATTCAGCTAGGTGAGAGAAGCCAAGGTGCAGATGAAATTTTACTTTGGATTCCTCAAACTGGAGTTGCTATAGGCGCCATAATATTTTTTGTCTGCATTTTGCACAATTTTTTAAAATTATTTATTAAAAAACATAATGATTGAAGTTTATTTAACCATATTTTTTATCAGCGTCTTGTTGCTATTCCTTGGAACTGGTGTTTGGGTTGGAATCAGTATGATTGGAGTTTCAACTATTGGGATGTTGATGTTTACATCAAGACCAGTCGGAGATGCGATGGCTACAACAATGTGGAGTATGGGCTCATCTTGGTCATTAACAGCTTTACCTCTCTTTGTTTGGATGGGGGAAATTTTATTTAGAACAAAATTATCTGAGAATTTATTTAAAGGCTTATCTCCGTGGTTGGCAAAATTACCTGGAGGTTTAATTCATGTTAACATTTTAGGTTGCGCTATTTTTGCTGCAATTTCTGGCTCTTCAGCTGCTACCGTTGCAACAGTTGGAAAAATGTCTATACCAGAACTTAGAAAAAGAAATTATCCCGAAAGTTTTCTTTTGGGGACTTTAGCAGGATCTGGAACCTTAGGTCTTTTAATACCTCCATCCATTATTTTAATCATTTATGGAGTTACTGTTGAAGAATCTATAGCAAAACTTTTTATTGCAGGCGTTATTCCAGGAATTGTATTAGCCATTTTATTTATGGTTTATGTTATTGGTTGGTCCATTCAAAATAAAGAAATTATGCCATTAATAAGTGAGGATTTTTCTTTTTTAGAAAAAGTGAAAAAGTCTGGGCAATTATTACCAGTGGTTCTTTTAATATTCTCAGTAATTGGATCTATATATGCTGGTATTGCTACTGCTACTGAAGCAGCTTCTCTTGGAGTTTTAGGAGCATTGGTATTATCTTATTTTCAAAAAAGTTTAACAAAAGAGTCTTTTAAAAAATCATTATTAGGAGCAACAAAAACATCTTGTATGATTGCTTTTATTTTAGCTGGATCTTCTTTTTTAACTTTAGCTATGGCTTTCACAGGCCTTCCTAATAATTTAGCAGTTTTTATCGATACACTTCATTTATCCCCCTATATGTTGCTTTTGGTTTTGACTTTGTTTTATATAATTCTTGGAATGTTCTTGGATGGAATTTCTGCTGTAGTTTTAACTATGGCAATTATTGAACCAATGATACGTCAAGCCGGATTTGATATGATTTGGTTCGGTATTTATTTGGTCATAGTTGTAGAAATGGCTCAAATTACACCGCCAGTTGGATTTAATTTATTTGTTCTTCAAGGTATGGCAAAAAAGGATATGGGATTTATTGCAAGAAGTGCGTTTCCACTTTTTTTATTAATGATTTTAGCTGTAATAATCATTATTGCTTTTCCAGAATTAGCTCTTTGGTTGCCAGAAAAGATGATTCAGCCTCTGAGCTAACTAAATAAATTTTTTTAATTGATCTAATGTTTTTAAATTCACTCCAGTTTTTAAAAGTCCATCTTTAATTTTTTTTGCAGTACTTACTGCACTTTTTCCATCGCCATGAACACATATTGAGTCAATTTCACATGGAATTTGTTTTCCAGAAAAACAATTTATTGATTGGTTTTTTACCATTTTAACAACATGATTTTTTGCAACTTCTGGATCTGTAATTAATGCATTTGATTTTGATCTAGAAACTAAATTACCATCATCTTCATAATTTCTATCGGCAAATATTTCAGCAGCTACTTTCATACCGAGCTTTTTCCCTGCTTTTTCCATTTCAGAACCTGTAGGAACTAAAAAGATTAAGTCTTTGTTTGCTTGAATAATTGCTTTGGCAATAACATTAGCTAATTCAAAATTTTCACAAGCCATATTGTTTAAAGCACCGTGTGGCTTAACATGAGTTACTTTCATGGAATTTTTTTCTGCTATTTCTGCTAAAATAAAAATTTGATCAATAATTAACTTAGTAATATCTTTGGGGAGTAAATTTAATCTCTTTCGACCAAAGTTTTCTGGATCATTGAAAGAAGGGTGTGCTCCAATACTTACTCCATTTTCTTTTGAAATTTGTACTGTTTTTTTCATGGTAGGCTTATCCCCTGCATGATAACCACAAGCAACATTAGCTGAGTTAACTATACCTAACAATAAAGGGTCGTTTTCAGTAGAGCAGAACTTTGAAGTTTCTCCAAGATCGCAATTAATATTAATTTCCATATTTTAAACCATTATATAATATCTATTATAACAACTTATGTTAAAAAAAATAAGCAATATCGGAGACTGCGGCATCACATGTGATTTTGGTGATGAAGTTAACAAAAAAACTAATAAAGAAGTAATTAAACTTTTTAATTTTATAGACGAATCTGTAAAAAATAAAAAAATCAGAGGTATTTTAAACTATACGCCATCGTACAATAAGTTGATTATCAATTTTGATTTAGAGCAAGTAAAATCCAAAGAACTAATAGAGTTTATTAAAAGCAATGATTACTCTAAAACAATTTTTTCTGAGCAAAGTAAAATTCTAGAAATCCCAATATGTTATGATGAAGAATTTGCCTTGGATATAAAGAGATTAGAAGAAAAGACTAAATTAAATTTTAATGAAATAGTAAAAGAACATCAGAATACAGATTTTTTTGTTTATATGATTGGGTTTGTGCCTGGCCAGCCTTTCCTAGGAGATTTAAAGAACAATCTATATCATGATCGATTAGACACACCTCGAGTAAAGATCAATAAAGGATCAGTTGGCATAGTAGAGAAATTTTGCACTATCTATACTTTCGAAAGTCCCGGGGGGTGGAATATTATTGGAAAAACTCCTTTAGATTTATTTAATATTAAAAATAAGGAATCGAGCCTTCTTTCTCCAGGGGACTCAGTAAAATTTAAGTCTGTGAAAAAAAAAGATTTTCTAACTTTTAAAAATGAAGAATTATTTTAAAATATTAAGACCAGGTATTAACTCCACTTTTCAAGACACAGGAAGGTTTGGTCTTCAGCATCTTGGAATAGCCCCAAGCGGATGCATGGATAAATCTTTATTTTTTCTTGCAAATAAATTGGTAGGAAACGAAATTTCAGAAGGCGCTTTAGAATTTGCATATCAAGGACCATTACTAGAACTTGTAGGAGAGTCAGCTTTAGTGGCAGTATCAGGAAAAGTTAATTTTAACATTATTAATAATAATGGTGAAATAAAACAGGGAATACCTTATGAAAGTTTTATTTTATCCAGCGGTGAAAGCTTAGATATTCTTTCTACAATAGACTCTGTTTACGGTTATCTTTCAATTTTTGGAGGCTTTAAATTAGAAAAAACAAAAGGAAGCATCTCAACTCTTGTAAGAGCAAAAATTGGTTCAAATAATGGAGAGAAATTAAGATTAGATGAAAAAATATTTTTTAATAAATCTTCCCAAAACTCAAAAATAAATAAGTTTAAATTTGATTTTGAAAATGACACTACGATAAGAGTGATGAAAGGACTACAATATGATTATTTTTCAAAAAAAAGCCAAGGAGATTTTTTTTCAAAAGAATATGAAGTTACAAAACTAACAGATCGAATGGGCATGAGACTAGAGGGGAAAAAACTTGAAAATATGAAAAGCAAAAATATAAAATCTGAAGGTATCACCAAAGGGTCAATCCAGGTGCCTGGAGATGGACAGCCTATAATTCTTTTATCCGATCATCCAACAATTGGTGGATATCCAAAAATAGCCAATGTAATTACAGCTGATTATGATAAATTAGTTCAAAAAACTCCTGGATCAAAATTAAAATTCAAACTAACTGATCTAAGTGTGGCAGAAAGTGCATTTAAAGACTATATTAAAAAACTTAATTTCTTTTAAATGCAATTTATATACAAAGTACCAGGTTATATACTTATATTGTTAGGCGGCTTTTGTTTAAGCTGGGGAGGTTTTATTGTCAGATCATTTGAAACTTCGAATGCATGGGAAATTTTACTACTAAGAACTTTTTTCTTTTTCCTATGGATTTCTACCTTCTTGTTTCTAATCTATAAAAAAGATGCTGTTAAAACTATAAAAAAGTCTGGACTTCCAGCTTTATTAGGTGGTTTCGTAATGTCTTTTAGTTTTATCGCTTTTGTTTTTGCTATGATGAGTACCTCAGTAGCTAATGTTGTTTTCATAATAAGTACTCAGACAATGTTTTTAGCAATATTTGGTTATTTTTATCTTAAAGAAAAAGTTTCTTTAATAGGTTTTATTTCAATCGTTTTAGCTATGTCTGGTATTACAATAATGATTGGAGACTCAATATCTTCAGGTACGTTATTTGGAAACCTTGTTGCGTTGACTATACCGATTAGTTTTTCAATATTAGTAATGATAATTAGAAAACATTCTAGCTTAGATCTGGTGCCAGCTATTTGGTACGCTTCTGTTTTTAGTTTTATTTATGCAATTGTGATGGTTGAGTCTTTTAGCTTTACAAAACATGATATTTTTATGGGATTTTTATTGGGCGTACCTCAACTGGGTTTTGGTTTTATTTGTATTACAATTGGTTCAAAGACAACTCGCTCAGTAACAGTTGGTTTATTAATGCTAACAGAAACTATTTTTGCACCTATTTGGGTGTGGCTATTTTTAAATGAAATTCCACCTTTAAGTGTTTTTATTGGAGGAATGATTATTATTTTTGCAATAATTGTTAAAAGTTTGGATAGAAACAGGTCAATAGCGGCTTAATTAAATTTGACTTTTTGCTTCATTTGGAGGAGAATCTCAATGCTACGGGAGAGACTACTTAAATGTAGCGCCGAAGGAGCAACTACCCTAGAAACTCTCAGGCAAAAGGACCGTTGCAGTAATAACTCTGGAAAGTAGGCATTAGCCTCACCGAAGGATTAAATCTCTCAGGTACATGGACAGATAGGGGTTGGTTAAGAGTTATTATGGAAGTGCAAAAAACAGCTTTATACAAAATTCACAAAAACCTAGGCGCTAAATTTGGCCCTTTTGCAGGTTATGAAATGCCAATTCAATATTCCGATGGAATAGTTAAAGAACATATTTCGACAAGAACTTATGCTGGGTTTTTTGATGTATCGCACATGGGACAGTTTTATATAGAGGGAGAACCGTCAATTGACGAAGCTTTAGAAAAAATAATTCCAGCAGATTTAAAAAATTTAAATATCAATCAATCGAAATATTGTTTTTTATTAAATTTAGAAGGTGGAATAATAGACGACCTTATTATTACTAGACGAAAAAATGGATTTTATATTGTATTAAATGCAGCTTGCAAAGATAATGATATTAAACATATCTCCAAGAACTTAAGTAAAAATCATAAATTCTATTTATGCTCTAAAACTTCGCTTATAGCCGTGCAAGGTCCAAAATCTTCAGAAATTTTAGAAAAAAACATAAAAGGAATTAGCAATCTTAAATTTATGTATGGTAATTTTTTTGAATTTGAAGGTGAAAAATTGTACGCAACACGTTCTGGATATACTGGAGAAGATGGTTTTGAAATATCAGTACCAAACAATAAAGTGGAAAACTTTATTAAATATTTAATTGAGAACAAAGTTAAACCGGTAGGTCTGGGAGCAAGGGATACATTAAGATTAGAAGCTGGACTATGTTTATATGGACACGATCTCAACGAAAAAATAAACCCCATTGAAGCTAATTTAAAATGGGCTATAGCAAAAACAAGAAGAGAAACAGGAGGCTTTAATGGATGGAAGAAAATAAAAGAAAATCTTGATAAAGGTACTTCAAGAATTAGAGTTGGAATATTACCAGAGGGAAAAATAATAGCGAGAGAAGGAACAAAAATTTTTTCTACTAATGATAAAGAGATTGGAACAATAACTAGCGGTACTTTTGGCCCAAGTGTAAATGCTCCAGTTTCAATGGGATACATAGATCCAAATTTTTCTGAAATTGGAAGGAATATTAAATTAGAAGTTAGAGGCAAAAAACATAACGCACAAATCTCTAAACTTCCTTTTTATAAGAAAAGTTACGTAAAATAAGAAAGGTAAATTATGAGTGAAAAAAAATATTCAAAAAAACATGAGTGGGTAGAATTAAATGGCGATACAGCAACAGTTGGTATCACTAAACATGCTACAGAAATGTTAGGAGATATAGTTTTTGTTGAAGTTCCAGAAAATGGAAAGTCAGTTGAAAAAGATGGTCAAGCTGCCATTGTAGAGTCAACTAAAGCAGCGAGCGATGTGAATTCACCAATGACTGGAAATGTCACTGAAGGAAACAAATCTATCGTTGACGATCCTTCAAGTGTTAACTCTGATCCAGAAAAAGAAGGTTGGTTCTTTAAGATTAAAATTAAAGATAAATCAGAATTTGATTCTTTAATGAATAAATCAGATTATGATAAATTTATAAAAGATAATCCTAATTAATATGATTGATGATACTTCAAAAGAATTTATAAATAGACACATTGGTCCTTCAAATAAAGATCAAGAAAAAATATTAAACTATATTGGCAGTAAGTCCCTTGATCAACTTATACAAAATACAGTACCTAAAAATATTTTACTTAATGATGAATTAAAAATAGGTGACTCGCTTTCAGAAAGCGAAGCTATGAAAAAACTTAAAGTTATTTCGCAAAAAAACCAGACTTATAGAAATTTTATTGGCATGGGGTATTACAATTGTTTTACTCCAAATGTTGTTTTGAGAAATATTTTAGAAAATCCAGGTTGGTATACATCTTATACTCCTTACCAGCCCGAAGTAGCTCAAGGAAGATTAGAGATGCTCATGAATTTTCAACAATTAGTAATTGATTTTACAGGAATGGATATTGCTAATGCTTCATTATTGGATGAGGCTACTGCAGCTGCAGAAGCTGTTGGTCTTGCACAAAGAGTCTCCAAAAATAATTCAAAAAAAGTTTATGTTTCAGAAACTTGTAATCCTCAAGTTATTGATTTAATTAAGACTAGAATTGAACCTTTCGGTCTAGAACTTATAGTAGGCAATCAAAAAGATTTTATAAAAAATTTGAATGGTGAGCTGATATGTGGAGTCATAGCTTATCCAGATACTTTGGGTGAAATAGTAGATCCAAGTGAGTCCATAAGTTTAATACGCAAAAAAGGGGGGAAAGCAATTGTTGTGTGCGATCTTCTTTCTTTAGCAAAATTAAAGACACCTGCTGAACTAGGAGCAGATATCGCAGTGGGCAATGCACAAAGATTTGGAGTCCCAATGGGATACGGTGGACCACATGCAGCTTTTTTTGCCACAAAAGAAGAATTTAAAAGATCCATGCCTGGAAGAATTATTGGAGTATCAGTAGATAAGTTTGGAAAAAAAGCATACAGGTTGTCTCTTCAAACTCGCGAACAACACATTAGAAGGGATAAAGCAACCAGCAACATCTGCACAGCTCAAGCTCTTTTAGCAATAGTATCGGCAGCATATGCAATTTATCATGGTCCTAATGGAATTTTAGGTATTGCAAATAGGACGTCCAAGTTAGCTAAGCTGTTTGCAGACAACATTAAAGATTCAGGTTTCGAACTTCATACTAATAACTTTTTTGACACTGTAACAATTAAAACAAATAAAAAAACTAACGAAATTTATAAAAAAGCTATCTCAGAAAAGGTTAATTTAAGAAAAGTAAACGATAAAACTTTATCCGTAGCATTTGATGAGGCTAAAAGACTTGATCATGTGAATTTGCTTTTTAAGATATTTGGAATAGATAAGGATGTAAAAAAAACAATTGATGTTAATCTTGATAATTTGCCAAAAAATTTATTAAGAACATCCAAATATTTAACTCATCCAGTTTTTAACAAATATCACTCAGAAACTGAAATGATGAGATATTTAAAAAGACTTGAAGATAGTGACATTGCATTAAATAGATCAATGATAGCATTAGGCTCATGTACTATGAAGTTAAACGCTACAGCAGAAATGATACCTATTTCTTGGAAAGAATTTTCTCTTCCTCATCCATTTGTTCCTGTAGATCAAATGAAGGGATACAGGATTTTATTCAATGATTTGATAGAAGATTTAAAAGAGATAACCGGATTTGATGCGGTATCTTTGCAACCTAATTCTGGTGCTCAAGGAGAGTATGCAGGTTTAATGACAATAAGAGCGTTTCACAAAAGCAACAAACAGACTAACAGAAATATTTGTTTAATTCCTAATTCTGCTCACGGAACTAATCCGGCTAGCGCTCAGATGTCTGGTATGAAAGTAGTTGTAGTGAATTGTGATGAAAAAGGAAATATTGATTTAGATGACTTACAAAATAAATCTGAAAAATATTCTAAAGATTTAGCAGCTTTAATGGTAACTTATCCATCAACTCATGGAGTATTTGAAGAAAAAATAACTGAAATTTGTGAAATCGTCCATTCTAATGGCGGTCAGGTTTATATGGATGGGGCAAACTTAAATGCTTTGGTAGGAATTGCAAAACCAGGAAAATTTGGACCAGATGTATGCCATATTAATTTACACAAAACTTTTTGTATCCCTCACGGAGGAGGAGGCCCAGGTATGGGACCAATTGCTTGCGCAAAACATCTTGAAGACTTTCTACCAACACATCAACATCTCGGAGATTTAAACTCAGATAAGGGAATGGGTTCTGTTTCTGCTGCGCCATGGGGAAGCGCGAGTATTTTAGTTATATCTTGGATGTATATAAAAATGATGGGATCAAACGGTTTGAAAGCTGCTTCAAGAATATCAATTTTGAACGCTAATTATATTTCAAAAAAATTATCAGAGAAATATAAAATTTTATACACAGGAAAAAATGGTAACGTGGCACACGAATGTATTATTGATATAAGACCTATTAAAGAAAAGTCTGGCATAACAGAAGAAGATATCGCAAAAAGATTAATCGATTATGGTTATCACGCTCCTACAATGTCATGGCCTGTTTCTGGGACCATTATGATAGAACCTACAGAAAGTGAAAATTTAGAGGAAATAGATAGATTTTGTAATGCCTTATTGAGTATAAAAGATGAAATAGATAAAATTGATTCTGGAAAATTTCAAAAAAAAGATAATCCTGTAATAAATGCACCACACACTTATTTAGAATTATCGGCTGATGAATGGAAACATTCATACTCAAGAAAAGAAGCAGCTTTTCCAAAAGAATATTTAAAAGAATATAAGTACTGGGCACCTGTTGCTAGAGTGGACAATGTTTATGGTGATAGAAATCTTGTATGTTCATGTCCTTCAATGGAAGAATATAAAGATGCTGCTGCTTAAATAATGAAAATTGCAGTCATTGGATCAGGAATTTCAGGCTTATCTTCAGCTTACTACCTGTCAAAAAAATTTAAAGTAGATCTGTTCGAACAAGAAGATTATTTTGGAGGTCATTCTTGCACCTATGATATCAAAAAAGAAAAAAAAACTATTCCAGTAGACTTAGGTTTTATTGTATTTAATGAATTAACTTACCCTAATTTAATAAATTTTTTTAAGGAATTGGAAGTTCCTTTTGAAAAAAGCGATATGTCATTTTCTGTTTCTATACAAGGAAGCAATATAGAGTATGGCGGTCGAGGGCTTAAAGCTCTTTTTGCAAATAAATCAAATATATTTAATTTTAATTTTCTAAAAATGATAGGAGAAATTATCTCATTTTATAAAAGTGCTCCTTCTTTAATTAAAAAAAGCTTAGTCGGAGAAACACTTGGTAGTTATTTAGATAAATCAAATTTTTCAAAATATCTTGTTGAATATCACATTATTCCTATGGTAGCGGCAATATGGTCTATGCCTTTTTCTAAGGCTAGAGATATGCCTCTAGAACTTTTTTTAAATTTTTTTATCAATCATGGTTTATTTAAACTCAAGAATAGACCTCAATGGTATACAGTTACTGGTAGAAGCAGAACTTATGTAAAAAAAGTCTTAGAAAAAATAAGTGGAGAAATTTTTAAGAATTATAAAGTAAATAGTATTTACCGAAATGAAAATAATGTGAGGATAAAAATTGGGGAAGATTATTTAGATTATGATCACGTAGTTCTAGCTTCACATGCTGATCAAAGTTTAAAAATGTTAGATAAACCGACTGAAGAAGAACAAAGAATTTTAAGTAAATTTAAATATGTGTCGAATGAAGCAATTTTACATTCAGACGAAAATTTAATGCCAAAAAAAAAATTAGCTTGGTCTAGCTGGAATTCTATATCTAATGGCAACAAGACATGTGTAACTTACTGGTTAAATAATTTGCAAAATTTAAAAAGTGATAAAAATTTTTTTTTAACCCTGAATCCTATTAAAGAAATAAACAAAAAAAATATAGTCAAAAATATAAATTTTACTCATCCTTATTTTAATTCAGAAACATTAAAATATCAAAAATCTCTATTTTCACTTCAAGGAAAAAAAAGAACTTGGTATTGTGGAAGTTATTTTAGTTATGGATTTCATGAAGATGGAATAAAATCAGCTATGAATTTAATAAAAAATTTTAAGATTTAATGAATTCGTGTATTTACAATGGAGTAGTAACACACACAAGATTTAAGCCAGTTAAGCATTTTTTAAAATATAAAACTTTTTCTATTTATATAGACTTAGATGAAATTAAAAAATTAGATAATGATAATCCCATTTTTTCTTACAATAAATTTAACATTTTTAGTTTTTACGATAAAGATCATGGTGATAGAGATGGAAAATCTTTAAAAGATTGGGTATTAGACAGTTTAAAAAAATTTAATATCAATGAAAATGTTAATAAAATTAAATTACTTTGCTATCCAAGAATTTTTGGTTACGTTTTTAACCCGCTAAGTATTTTTTATTGTTATGAAGACAATTCATTAAAAGCAATCTTTTATGAGGTTAAAAACACTTTTAACGAACAGCATACATATATTTTTAAAGTTAAAGATAATAAGATTGAACAAAAATGTAAAAAAAAATTTTATGTTTCTCCATTTATGGATATGGATACTTATTACAATTTTAAATTATTGAATCCCAGTGAAAAATTGTCTGTTTCAATTAAACAAACTGATAAAAAAGATGTCGTATTAACAGCAGTTCAAACAGGAACTAGAAAAGAATTTACTTTTAAGCAATTAATTATAAATTTTTTCAGATATCCACTAATGTCTATCAAGATAATAAGTGCGATACATTTTGAAGCATTACTATTATGGAAAAAAGGAGCAATATACAGAAATAGAGATAAAAAAATTAAAAACAATTTAAGTTACGAAAATATTGATGAGTCTATTTAAAATTTCAGAAAAATTTGTTCTCAACAAATTGAGATCCATTAAAAAGGGCAATCTAAAGTTGGTAAATTATGATGGCCAAGTTTATCATTTTGGAGATCTACAAGAATCTTTTAGTGCAGACATTAAAATAATTAATCCTAATTTTTATCTAAACATTATTTTAGGAGGAAGTTCTGCTTTAGGAGAGGCCCATATGAATAAAGATTTTTATTCAAATAATTTAACAAATTTGATTGAGCTCACAGCAAAAAATATTAAACTTATTCACTCATTTTCTGGAAGCGTAGGATTGCAAACAATAAAAAATGTTTTAAAAAGAATTTTTGCATCAAATACAAAATCTAATAGTTTAAAATATATTTCTAAACATTATGATCTTGGTAATGAGTTTTTTTCAAATTGGTTAGATAAATCTCTAACTTATTCAAGTGCGATATACGAAAATGATCATGATGATTTAGAAACTGCTCAGAAAAATAAGTATCAAAAGTTAATTGATTTGCTTCACATTGAAGATGGAAATAAAATTTTAGAAATCGGATGTGGTTGGGGTGGATTTTCAGAATATCTTGCTAAAAGACGAGATGTTATGATTGATTGTATTACAATTTCTAAAAAACAATATGAGTATACAAAAAAAAGAATATTTAAAAATAATTTAAATAATAAAGTCAATGTTATGTTTTTAGATTACAGAGACTTAAAAGATAGATATGACAACATAGCATCAATAGAAATGATAGAAGCTGTAGGAGAAAAATATCTAGATCAATATTTCAGAACAATCAAAAATTCTCTTAGATCTAATGGGCATGCAGCTATTCAAGGAATTACAATAAGTGATAATTTATTTGATCGTTACAGGGTTGAAGAAGATTTTATCCAGAAGTATATTTTTCCAGGTGGTTTTTTGCCTTCTGTAAATTATATTAAAAAATTAGCTAAGAAAAATCAATTAGGATTAGAAAAAATTAACTCTTATTCAGATGATTATGCGAAAACACTTTTAACATGGAAAAATAATTTTTTTAAAACATGGGATAATATTTCACCTCTAGGTTTTGATGAATATTTTAAAAGAATGTGGGAATTTTATTTATGTTATTGTGAAGCTGGATTTAAAGCCAAAAATATAGACTTGATTCAATTTTCTATGTCTAATAGACAACCGGCATGAAAAAAGTATTTGTTTTAATATTATTTTTTTTTTTAACTGGATGCTCAAGCAATATGAAACCAATAGATTTTAAAGACCAAAAGCCAAGATTAATTATTGAGGATTATTTATCAGGTAATGTTAAAGCATGGGGAATTCTCCAAAATCGTTTTGGCAAAGTCACTAGACAATTTTCTGCAGATTTAAATGGCAAGTGGGACGGAAAACAATTAATTCTTGATGAAAAATTTAATTGGTCAGATGGCGAAGTTCAAACAAGACAGTGGAAAATTAATAAAATAGATGAACATAACTATGAAGGAACAGCTGGGGATGTAGTTGGAACAGCTAAAGGTTTTTCTTATGGACCTGCATTTAAATTTGAGTATGTTTTATTGGTTCCTGTAAAGGGCAAAGAAATTAAAATTACCTTTGATGATTGGATTTTTAAACAAGATGAAAGAGTAGCTATTAATAGAGCAACATTGTCAAAGTTTGGGTTTAAAGTTGCTGAACTTACAGTTATGTTCGTTAAAGATTAACGTTTATATAATTTATATATTAAAAATAAATAAATTTTATAAGGTAATAATCTCAAAAATTTCAAAATTAAAGTTAACTGCTTTGGAAAATGAATTTCAAAAGAGTTTGACCTTGTAAGCCCCGTATAGATTTTTTCTGATGCAAATTCCACAGATCTTAAAAATGGCATAGGGAAATCATTTTTGTCAGTCAAAGGTGTTTTAATAAATCCTGGAGATATTACTGAAACTCTAACATTATATTTTTTAAAATCAAAATAGATGCTTTCAGCGAAATTATTTAGAGCTGCTTTAGAAGGACCATAACCACTTGAATTTGGTAATCCTCGATATCCAGCTATCGAAGAAACTATTGAAATATGACCGTTTTTTCTTTCTTTAAAATATTTTTCTGCTGCTTTAACACAATGCAATACTCCAAAATAATTTACATTCATAACGAATTTATTCTGTTTTATATCTATCTCTTTTTCTTTTTTCGGATCGTAAGTACCACTACAAAAAATACAAAGGTCAATTGTATTAAAATCTAATAAGATTTTCTTAAATGTATTTTTGCAATCATCTTCATTTAAAACATCTAAAGGATAAGAAGTTATGTTTTGATTTTTTGCTATATCGTCCAGCATTTCTTTTCTTCTAGCAGATATAGCGACTTGCCATCCTTCTTTAGCAAATTTCTCTGCTGTTGATCTGCCAATACCGCTACTAGCTCCAGTGATCCAGACTTTTTTCTGATTTTCTACCATAAATTAGTTATATCTTATTATATGACTAAAAATAAATATTTATCTTTAGGATTAATACTTATAATTACTTTTTTGGCTTCTGGTATTGGAAGTTTTGTCACTTCTTCTTTTAAAGAACCATGGTATTCAGAAATTCTTTTACCAAGTTTTAATCCTCCAAGCTGGGTTTTTGGACCTGTTTGGACTACCTTGTACATATTTATGTCAATAGCGGCTTGGTCAGCTTGGAAACAAACCTCTGATAAAAAGATTTTGCAGATTTACTTTATACACTTATTTTTTAACAGTATGTGGAGTGTTATATTTTTTGGTTTTCATCAAATCTTTGTTGCTTTAATTGACTTGGGGATAATATTAATTTTTATAATTTGGTTAATGAGAATTTATTACCATGTTAATAGAATTAGTTTTTTACTAATGATACCTTATTTGCTATGGTCATCTTACGCTTTAATACTTAATGGAGCTATCTTTTACTTGAATTAGTTATGGAAGATGTAGTTATAATCGGAGGAGGAATAATAGGAGCCTCTACAGCTTATTTTTTATCCAAAGAAGGAAGAAAAGTTAAAGTTATTGAGAAAGACCCAACTTATAAATCTGCATCATTTCCTTTATCTCTTGGTGGTTTCAGAAGGCAATTTTTTCAAAAAGAAAACATTTTATTAGGAAAATTTGCTAGAGAGTTTATTTTTAAAATTCCAGAATTACTAAAAACAGAAAAGAATCCCAATCCTACAGCCAGCATAGTTCCAAATGGTTATTTATTTTTATTCGGATCTAAACACGCCGAAGAACAGTATGAGGCTTTAAAGAACCATGAAGCATGTGAAGCTGGGACAAAAAATACAAAAGGATCAGATCTTAAAAAAATTTTTCCCTATATTAATGATGATGATATAGAAACCTTTACTTACACAGATGATAAAATGGAAGGTTGGATTGATCCACATTTGTTTCATAGCGCACTTAAAAATAAAGCAATAGAATTAGGAGCTGAGTTTATTAAAGGAGAAGTAAAAAATATTTCTGAAATAAAAGCAAAAATTATTATTTCTGCTGTAGGTTATTTAACAAATGACTTATTAAAAGATATACCTGTAGTGCCTCAGAAGCATACAGTTTTTAGAGTTAAGTGCCCCAAACATATACCTGACATGCCTCTAACTTCTGATTTTACCACCGGTGTTTATTGGAGACCTGAAGGAAAAGAATATTTAGCAGGATCACCAATCTCATCATTTAATGCCAAAGATTTAGAGCCAGACTGGAATCATTTTGAGGAATTAGTTTGGCCAGCTTTAGCAAAACGAGTGCCTATTTTTGAAGAATTAAAACTAACCGGAGCTTGGGCTGGTTATTATGATTGTAATAAATTGGATAACAACGCAGTGGTTGGTAAACATCCAAAGTATGAGAACTTATATATGGCTTCAGGTTTTACAGGCAGAGGTTTAATGCAAGCCCCTGGAATAGGCAGAGCATTAACTGAATTAATTACTACAGGATCCTATCAATCAATAGACCTAAATGCTTTTGCTATAGAGAGAGTATTAGAAAATAGAAAAAGACCCGAACCTTACGTTCTGTAATTATTTAACAATTAAAACAATCTTTTAGGGTATTTTCTTTTTAAAATAATTCTATTAATCAAAATTGACATCAAAACTATTATAATTGTTCCAACGAAGACTGGGAACAAGACAAAATCAAAAGATAAATCCATAGATAAAGCAACTAAAGGATTAGAGGCTGCAGGAGGATGCATTATCTTTAAGTACACCATTAAAATTACTGCTATCCCAACTGATAAACCTAAAGAATAAAAAGATACTCCGATTGTTTCGTTAAATATAATTCCAACTAGTATTGATACTAAATGACCAAAAATTATATTTTTTGGTTGAGCAGTTTCTAAGTCATAAAGCACAAACGCTATAAAAACAGTAGCACCAAAAGAAAACATCAACCATATTCCCGTAGAAGTTTCTAAAGTTAAAAAAGCAAGAATACTAATAACTATAGCTGCTGATAATCCTGATACAATTGGTTCAAAATTTTTTTTTATTTTCATATATATTTTTTCTGCAATTAAGTTATATACATTTTAAAGGATTAAAAAAATGGTTACTATTTTTCTAGATAGGGTATTTAGAGCGATCAAGATCGATGTTGATCTTTATGAAGAGGTAGAAAAAGATAAGTCAGCTACTGTTCAAGCAGGAGCGGTAGTAGTTTTATCTAGTTTAGCTGCTGGAGTAGGAGCTTTACAATTAGGAGTGTCTAATTTTTTACTAGCTCCAGTCTTATCATTATTAAGTTGGTATGTATGGGCTTATGTGATTTATTTTGTAGGCGTAAAATTATTTGGCGGAACAACAACTAAAAGTAATCATGGAGAGTTGTTAAGAACAATTGGTTTTTCCAGCGCCCCAGGTTTAATCAGAGTATTTGGTGTAACCCCAGACTTAATGACCGTAACTTTTATTGGTTCTGCATTTTGGATGTTAGCTTGTATGGTTGTAGCTGTTAAATCTGCTTTAGATTATGAAAGCATGTGGAAAGCTTTAGGAGTTGTAATTGTTGCCTGGTTGTTTCAGGCATTTTTCTTATTTTTAGTTATTGTTCTTTTTAAAGGAATTTAGACAGGAAAAATTGTTTTAGATAATTTGCAACTATCACAAATCTTATATCCACTAATAATAAAATTTGAATTTACGCTTTCATCCTCTTTTTGACACTCTTCACAAATATTGTCTGGTAAATCTTCCATATAGGACAAGATACACCTTTTAATATCTTGAATCTATCTTAGAATCTGAGGATGAAAAAAATTATTTTACTTATATTAATTTTCCAAACCCCATTAATTTATTACGATCAAATAATAGCAGGAGAATTGAAAGTAACTACCGGCAAGTCAAATGAGAATTATAATTACAAAAAAGCATATTTTGCTGGTGGCTGTTTTTGGTGTATGGAGGAGTCTTTTGATAAAGTCGAGGGAGTTATTAAATCAATTTCAGGATACTCAGGAGGAAAAATGAAAAATCCTACCTACAAAGATGTCATTTATAAAGATACAGGACATGTAGAAACGATAGAAATTACATATGATCCTAACAAGGTATCTTATGAATCATTAGTAAACGTTTTTTGGAAAAATATTGATCCATTTGATAAATATGGCCAATTTTGTGATAAGGGAAAAAGCTATAGATCAGTTATTTTTTTTAAGAATAATAAGCAAAAGAAAATTATTCAAAACTCTGTTTTTGAAGTGGAAAAAAGATTTAATTCTAAAGTTGTAACAATGCTGTGGAAGTTTGATAAATTTTATAAAGCTGAAGATCACCATCAAGATTATTATCAAAAAAATTTTTTAAGGTATCTTACTTATAAAAAAGCTTGTCAAAGAGAAGAGGTATTAAATAAAATATGGAATTAAAAAAAATTATAATCTTTTGTATATTCATATTTTATTTTGGCCAACTTAATGCGGAATTGATTAAACCAAGTAAAAAATTTGATCCATACGATGTAGTTAAGATTCAGCTTATAGGACTTAAGAATAATGATGAAAAAGATCAAGGTATAAAACAAACTTGGCTTTTTGCTCATCCTGATAATAAAAAAATTACCGGACCTTATGAGAGATTTAGAATTATGATTTATGGTCAGCAATATAAATATCTAATCAATCATTCTTCACATAAGATAAAACTTATAACAAATAGCCCTAACGTTTATGTATATAGAATTGAAATCTTAACAGATGATAAGAAGTTATTTTTCTATGAATGGCATGTTAAAAAAGGTAGTGATGATAATTGTAAAAATTGCTGGTATACATCAGCAGTGTCTCTACCTGTAGACCAAGGAAACACAATTTGAAACGTCCTCCGTTTATATATCGTTATATAATTATAGGAAGTATACTTGTAATTCCTCCAATTTTAAGTGCACATTATGGATCTTTATTTTTAGGAAAAGAAAATGGAGTACTCCTCGGATTTTGTATTGGTATACCCTGCGTAGCTTTTGCTTGCTGGAAATTGTATATCGATGATTGGAGAGATGACGAAGATTAATGAATTTTGAAACTTCTAGACAAGGTGCATTAAATCAACTTATTTATTTCATCGAAAATGATATCTTAAACTATAACTCAAAAAGAAGTTATGATTATGGAGTAAATAATAGAAAGAATGTTTCCTGCTTATCACCATATATAACTCATAGACTTATTACAGAGTATGAGACTGCAAAAAAAGTATTATCAAAACATCCTTTTCAAAAAGTAGATAAATACATTCAAGAAATATTTTGGAGAGTTTATTGGAAAGGTTGGCTTGAATTAAGACCTAAAGTTTGGTCAGATTTTGTAGAGGATTTAAAAGCAATTAAAGAAGATGAAAAGTATTTTAGAGCTATTAAAGGTGAAACAGATATAGAGTGTTTTAATGACTGGGTTAAAGAACTCAAAAATTATAATTATTTGCATAATCATACAAGAATGTTGTTTGCTAGCATCTGGATATTTACTTTAGGTTTGCCTTGGCAAAAAGGAGCAGAATTTTTTATGAAATATTTATTTGATGGAGACGCAGCATCTAATACACTAAGTTGGCGTTGGGTTGCAGGTATTCAAACCAAGGGTAAAAATTATTTAGCAAAATCTTGGAATATAAGCAAATTTACAAATAATAAGTATAAAAATATAAAGTTAAATGAAACTGCTTTACCAATTATAGACAAAAGGGATTATAAAATTTCTCCTATTCAAATTAGTAAGAATGAGGATTTAAATGATCATTTAATTGTTTTTGATAATGAGACTCATATCGAGTCTTTCGAGCTAAAAAATTATAAAAAAATATATTTCATTTTACCAGATAATAAAGTTAGGAGTTTAAAATTAGACTTAAAGGTATTAGATTTTAAAAAAAAGATTTTAATATCACAGTTAAAGGACACTAAACTTGAAGCTGAATTATTAGATGAAAACAGCTTTATAGGCTTTATTGAAAAATACAATAAGTTTGATGTAGCCTATCCAACAATTGGAGAAAATTTTTCTTTTTTAAATAACTTGAAAACAAAATATAGTTTAAAGATAAATTTTATCACTAGAAAAGAAGATGAGTTTTGTTGGAAATTTTCAAATAAAGGTTATTTCAACTTTAAGTTAAATATCCCAATTATACTATCTACTTTTAAATTAAATTAGATCTGGAACATTTTTTTGAGCAATATTTAACTTTATTCCAATTAAGTTTCCATTTCTTTCGCCAACTAAAGTATCTATTGCATATAGGGCAAATTTTTTTTGGAAGCTGATTTTTTTTCATTTTTTTAAAAGGTGCTTATTCTTTAAAAACAAGAAATAAGCCGCTATTTCGTAAAAGATATTTAATAAAAAAAACAAAGGTTTAAATTTAAAAATTTTGTATAAAAAATTATATTTTGGAATATTTTTCCAAATTATAAGAAATGACTCTGCTCCATCAATTAATTTACCATCTTTGATAACATGCATCCTTCTTAAAAGTTGTTCATATGACTTTGAAGTTATTTTTTGGGCTTCTTGATTACTTGTCACATCTATCCATTCTATTCCTTCATCACAAAACTTTTTATAATGATTAATTTCAGTCCTACAAATATTGCAAGAATTATTAAAAAAAACTTTAACCATTAGTGTTTTCTTTAATAAAATTATTTGCTGCTTTAAAAATTCTTGTTTTTCTATCTTTACTCATTTTATCTGAAACTCTAACCATCATAGCTAGTCGAGGATTTTTTAAAAAGAATCTTTTATTTCGATCAATAAATTTCCAGTACAGTCCATCCATAACATCACACCATGTGCCTTTCTTGAAATGCATCATTTTAAGAAAATAACTAGATCCACATATGTAAGGTTTTGTTGCAAAAATCCCTCCATCACTAAATAAACCCATACCGTAAACATTTGGTGACATTACCCAATCAGATGAGTCAACAAACATTTCCATAAACCATTTATAAACTTGTTTTGGATGTATCTCACAAAGATTCATTATATTGGATAGTATCATTAATCTCTCAATGTGGTGGGACCATCCAAAACGTTCGGCATTTCTAATGGAGAAATCAAGCGGATCTAAGCCTGTTGTTCCATCATACCAAGATTTTTTCATTTTTCGTTTATGGTTAAAAAAATTTGATTTATCTAATTTGCCATCAAAATTTTGATAAATACCTCTCATAAATTCTCTCCATCCTATAATTTGTCTGACGTAGCCCTCAAAAGAGTTAATAGGAACTTTATTTTCTACTTTCCTTAATTTAAGGATAAGTTCTTCAGGTGTTATAAGTCCCATATTAATTATTGGGCTCAAAGCACTGTGAAACATTATGTTTGATTTTTCACTTACAGCATCTTCGTAATCACCAAACAGCTTTATTCTTTCTTTAAGAAATTCATCAAGTTTTTTATGAGAATCTTTTCTAGTAGTAGGAAACCAAAAATTTTTAGTATTTCCAGGATGATCACTAAAATTCAAATCAACAAACCTTTTTAAATCATTAGTGTGCTTAGAATGACTTAATTTGGAAATACTTGGAATCTTAATATTTTTAGGAAGTCTTTTTCGATTATCTTCATCAAAGCTCCATTTATTTCCTTTTGGTTTTCCA
>CACAIN010000002.1 GCA_902532595.1 uncultured Pelagibacteraceae bacterium | reverse complement strand
ATTCCGTTTTCAATTGTAAATTCTTCATGAATTAAAATAAATTTTTTAATTTTTTCTATTAAAGTTAAACTTTTATTTGTATTTTCAATTATAAGTTTAATTGTTTCTTTGCTAGTTTCTTTTTCACTAACTATTATAGCAACTAAATAATTTTTTTTATCTCCATAAACAAAAGATTGTTTAATTTTTTCATTTAAACATAAAATATTTTCTATTTTACTTGGTGAAATATTATCTCCTCCAAGATTTACAATGATGTCTTTTTTTCTATCAGTAATTTTTAAATAATTATTGTTTAACTCTCCTATGTCACCTGTATGTAACCAGCCATCTTTAATTACTTTTTCGGTTTCTTCTTTTAAATTCCAGTATCCCAACATTACATTCTCGCCCTTTATTAGGATCTCTCCATCTTCTGCTATTTTAACTTTATTTGTTCTGAAGGGTGGACCAACAGATTCAACTTTTATTGAGTTTGGCAAATTACAACTAACCACTGGCGAAGCCTCGGTTAGGCCATAACCTTGTAGAGTAGGCAAACCAACTGCATTCAAAAATTCTCCAATATTTTGATCTAATGCCCCTCCTCCTGAAACAAAGGCTTGAAGATTTCCTCCAAATTGATTTTTGATTTTTTTTCGAACTAATTTTTCACATAAAAAATTTGCTATTTTTTCATTAAAATTTAGTTCCTTTTTATTGAGCACTTTTTTTCCTAAATTTAAAGTTTGATCTATTAGCTTTCTTTTTAAACCTTTTTGTTTTTCAAAATTCATATTTATTTTAGTAAATAGATTTTGATAAAATCTTGGAACAGCTGTCATGATTGTAGGTTTTGCAACTCCCATATTAGAAATAAGTTTTTCTAAACTTTCAGCGTAAAAAACTTTTGCGCCAACTATGATCTGAATAAATTGGACTGTATGTTCATAAGAGTGAGATAAAGGTAACCAAGTTAAGAAAACAGGATGTTTTTTCTTTAATAAAGGTTCAAGCAATTCTACAGCGCCTTCACAGTTAGATAAAATTCCTCCATGACTTAAAATTACTCCTTTTGGGTTTCCTGAAGTACCTGAAGTATAAATTATACATGCAGGCATGTTTCTTTTTAAATTTTTATTTTTTATCTTCTCATTAATATTTTCTTTAAAAATATCTTTTATAAGTAAACTCTCTATATCAATTTTTTCAAAAGTTATAATTTTTTTTACATCTTTATTTATAAATTTTTTAATTTTTTTAAATTGATCATTGTTTGAAACAAATATTAAAGTAGGTTTACAATCATTTAAAATGTATTCATAATCGTTAGCTGAATAAGTTGTAAAAATTGGAACAGAAATACCACCGGCATTCATGATAGAGATGTCTGCTATTAACCAATAAGGTCTATTCTCAGATAAAATCAAACATCTATCTCCTTCATTGATTAATGATCTAATTTTGGCGGTAAGTTTATATATTCTATCAGCAACATCTTCCCAACTATAAGTTGGTTTATCTGGTTTTAGCCATTTCAAAAATGGTTTCTTGCCTTCAACTTCCTCTACTTTTTTAAAATAAAGTTCAACTAAACTGTTTAATTTACTTATATTCATAACTTGGTGGGCGAAGAGAGACTCGAACTCTCAAGGTATTGCTACCACCGGATTTTGAGTCCGGCGCGTCTACCAGTTCCACCATTCGCCCTTCATTTACTAATTAAACTAATTTATTTTTCTGACTATTAGAACAAAAAATATCGATGTTATAAACATGATAAGTGCATAAGCTGCTGTTGGAACCATAAATACTATATCATCAAACAATTGTGTAGCTACGAAAACAGCTAATGTTCCGTTCTGTAAACCGCATTCAAGTGAAATACACTTTCTTTGCGCGACGCCAGATGTAAAATATTTTGCTATATAGTAACCTGCTAAAATCATAATGATGTTTAAAATCAATGAAATTAATCCTGCTCTTGTTATAAAACTAATAATTCTATCCCACTCCTCTACCCAAATTGAGATAAAAACTACGATAAATAAAATAATTGAAATTCTTTGTACAATAAGAGTCTTTCTAACAATAAAATCTGTCATCAACCTTCTAATAATCATTCCAAATAAAACAGGAATTGTTACTACTAAAAACATTTTTAAAGACATAGAAATCATTGAAATGTCTCTATTAATTTCCGTAATACCCAATATATCCGCAGATGTAAAAATTATAAAAGGTACTGTAAGAATGCTAAGAATACTTACAATAGCTGTCAAAGTTACAGATAAAGCTACATCACCGTCAGCAAATTTTGTTAATACATTTGAAGTTACGCCACCTGGGGCAGCAGCAATAATCATAACGCCTAAAGCTATCTCGATAGGCATAGGAATAATCTTAATTAGAATAAATGCAATGATTGGTAGTAGAATTACTTGGCAAAAAAAACCAACTATAAAATCAACAGGAACTTTAATTACACGTAAAAAATCATGAATGGTCAAACCTAAACCCAAACCAAACATAATAATAGCAAGAGCCAGTGGTGCTATTTTTGTTGCAATTTCCATAAATTATATTTTAAAATTTGAGTTTTTAATATAATCAAAAATATCTGTTAAAAAATCAGCTACAGCAGACTGATTAATTACAGTATTTTTGGAAATTTGTTTATTGATTTTTCCTGCACTTTTCAATTGATATTCTAAATTTTTATTCTTCTTAATAACATCCTGTCTCATTAACCATTTTAATTTTCTAATTACAGTTGCTCTTGGAATATTGGATATATCTGATATTGATGATGCGTTAATACCTCTATCGATTTTAAAATTAGACACATTCCAATAATATGCATCACTGTTAATTTCTTCATGAACCAAATTTTTCTCTAAGTGCTGTTTCAAATGATATTGATGATTTAATGCGATATTTCCCCAAACCATCCATGTTTCAAGATCTTGAAATACATTTCTATGCCTAATTAAAAAAGGTATTTGAAGTTTAAAGAATCGAAGCCAAACAATTGTAAAATATTTAATAATAAATTTTTTTATATCCTCCTTCTTAAGTGCATCGCCAAACCAATTATTATCTTGTAAAAGATTTGATTTTTTTTGAATAAATGTTGATAAAAGCTCAAGAGTTGCTTGTGGTTTTTGATAATTCATTCCTCTTTTATTAAAAATTATTGATTTACCCGCTCTAGTAAGAATTCCTTCATTTTGTAGTTCATTTACTTTTCTTCTGATGGTTTCTTTAGGGATATTTAATTCGTTTGATATACTGATTAAGTTTATTTTATCAATTTTAATAGTTTCTAAATCATAAAATTCATCTATAGAAAGGTATCTAAATTTATCTGAAAGACTTTGCCAATAATTTCGAATCAGAAACATCATTACGATATATTTATCAAAATCTTTAAATGCTAGATAAGCACTATTAGTCCAAGCTTGTTGAAAGCTACCCCATGTATCGTAGTGGGATATTATATTCGCATGTAAATTTTCTAATACTAAAAACTTATCAAATTTTTCTGTTTTTACTTGATGTATGATTTTTTTTGTTTTTATATCAATCGGATCACTCATTATTTTATTACTTTTTCCAAGTTACTGATTGATTGATTAAGATTGCCATTAGCAACCAAATCACAAAAGACTCGCCATGCGTGAATTCATAGTTTGCACCAAATGTTTTGGCTATTAAAAGCACTGCATAAATTGCTATAGGAGATAATATTAAACTTGCTAGATACTTTAAGATTGTGCATTTTAAATTCATGTTAAAAAAATTATACGATAGATGCGTAGAGCTTGCTAGACATAAATTTTCTAAGCCTCTATTAGCTTTTGTATCATTTATCGAAAGTTTCTTTTTTCCAGTCCCACCAGACCTGATGATCGTACCAATGGTGGTAGCTAAAAGAGAGGATTACTTAAAAATATTTTTAATTGCAACCGCTGGCTCTGTTTTAGGAGGATTGTTTGGCTACTTTTTAGGAGTTTTGTTTTTAGATGCGTCTATGGTTATTATTGAATTTTATGGTTATGAGGAAAAAGTATTTGAGATTCAAGATACAATGTCAACTAAAGAAGGTTTTTTAGCTTGGCTTGGTATAATGTTTTTAGCAGGATTTACTCCTTTGCCTTTTAAGGTGTTTACCATAACAAGCGGGGTAATGAATTATAATCTTCCAGTTTTCTTCTTAATTTGTCTTTTTACAAGAGGATTGCGTTTCTTTTTAGTCGCATATTTAACAAATCTCTTTGGTCAAAAATTTGGTAAATTTATCGAAAAAAAAGGTGCGCTTTGGTTTACGTTAGCAGGAATATTTATTATAATTTTAGGAATTGTATTGTACATGGTCTTTAATTAATGTTTGAAAATAATAGACTTATATTAAACTGTGTTCTAGTTTTTAGTATTCTATCTTTGTCGATAGCTTATTTCATTCAATATGTTTTGGGACATAAACCTTGTAACTTGTGTTTGATTGAAAGGATTCCATATCTGGCTTCGGTAATACTTGTTTCCTTAATATTTATAATGAACAGATTCGAGAAGATTATAGCTGGAATTGTCTTGTTATTTTTTCTATTTGGAGCTTTAGTTTCATTCTACCACGTAGGTATAGAACAGGGTTTTTTTAGTGAGTCATTGGTATGTAATTTAGGAATTTCTGAGGATAATTTGTCTAAAGAGCAACTTCTAAAACAATTAAAAAATCCCTCAATAAGTTGTAAAGACGTTGCTTTTAGATTTTTAGGTCTTTCACTTGCTACAATAAATACAATTATATCTATTTTACTTAGTGGTATTATGTTTAAAGTAATTAAAAATTATGGAAAAAACAAATAAGAAAATTTTAGAGGAAATTATTAGAGTGGATCACGCAGGTGAACGTGGTGCGATTAAGATTTATGAGGGCCAATTACTTGCTTTAAAAACATTTAAACAAAACGCTTCTCTTAAAAGAAAAATTGAAGAAATGAAAGAACATGAAAAAGAACACTACGAATATTTTGATAATGAAATCAAGAAAAGAAATATAGAACCTACAAAGCTTCTCCCCTTGTGGGATATAATGGGAGTTACTTTAGGATTCGGAACTGCAATGCTAGGGGAAAAAGCTGCTATGCTTTGCACTGCCTCCGTGGAGGAAGTAATTGATGGCCACTATAAAGACCAAACTTTTAAACTTGGAAAAGATGAAAAAAAATTAAAAGATAAAATAATTAAATTCAGAGAAGATGAATTGCATCATAAAGATATTGCTTATGATAATGGTGCTACAAAAAAAGGTTTATTTGGTTTATTAGATAAGGTAATTAAAACCTCATCTCGCATTGCTATAACAATATCAGAAAAAATTTAATTAAGGTTCTAACTCAATATCCCAATATAAATAATCCATCCAGCTTTCATGGAGAAAGTTCGGAGGAAAATTTCTTCCATTCTTATGTAAATCTTCAATGGTTGGGGCGTAAGGTCTGGTAGTTAGTTTTAAATCACAATGTTCATAAAGCTTACCACCTTTTTTCACATTACAATTTGAACAAGCTGTAACAACATTATTCCAATCGGTAAGACCACCTTTGGATTTTGGCAATAAATGATCAAATGTTAAATCTTTTTTATTCCCACAATACTGACATGAAAATTTATCTCTCAAAAAAACATTAAATCTTGTGAAGTTCGGATTTTTAGAAGGTTGAACAAAATTTTTTAATGCGATAACACTAGGCAAATTCATTTCAAATGAAGGACTTCTAATTTTTCTTTTATAATTTGAAACAATACTCACTCGATCTAAAAAAACTGATTTTACCGCGTCTTGCCAACACCATAATGAAAGAGGATAATAGCTCAAAGGTCTAAAGTCAGCATTAAGAACTAAAGCTGGACATTTTTCTAGCGGTACTTTATCCAATGAAGAAATAATCATTGCAGAAAGCTAACTGAAACAGAAAATTATATCAAGTTATAATTATGTACCACTTGCCTAAATAAACTAATACAAATGTTTCTTTATAAATTGTAAGCCTAAACTTGATCCTTCTGTCGGTATTCGATGTTCACAATTCTTAAAAATTTTTGTTTCAATTTCATAATTGTTTTTAATAAAAAAATCTTTAGCTTCTAATAAGCCATCAATTGGAACAACTTGATCAATATCTCCATGCATCAAAATGATATTTGGTTTTGAAACAATATTTTTGCCTAAATGTTCTGTATCAATAATTTTACCAGAATATCCTATGATTGAATTAATTTTATCTTTTCGTTTAATGCCCGTTTGTAAACTAATCATGCATCCTTGACTAAATCCTCCAATCACAATTTGATCAGCTGATAAATTATTTTTCTCTTTAACTTCATCTATAAGTTTATTTAATTTAGATTCAGCAACTAAAGATTTTGATAAAATTTGTTCAGGAGTTTGGTCTATTAAATCAAACCATTGAAATCCTGAAGGACTTGCATCACACTTCTCAGGAGCATCTGGACAAATAAATATTGTATATGGTAAATAAGATTTCCAATAACCTGCAAGAATAGAAATATCTTTTCCATCACCACCATAACCATGACAAAGTACTACGGCGTTTTTAGGTTTTTCTTTTGATAACGGTTCTAAAATAATTGTATTTAATGAATATTCCATACTATTTTAAAAACTAAATATGTCGTTTTAGTAATTCTATAAAATCTTTATTCATAAAATTAATTTCACCAACAACTCTTCCAAATTCTTTTCCATTTTTATCTATTAATATACTTGTCGGCAAACCTCTCATTTTAAATTGTTTTACTAATTTAAAGTCTGGATCAAAGTAAATATCTAAACTTGCTACTCCTATACTTTGAAAAAAATCTCTGGCTACAAGTTTGTTGGGTTTTTCCATATTTATAGCATAAACTTTAATTTCTGGATATTTGTGGGTAAGACTCTCTAAAGAAGGCATTTCTCTTCTACACGGAACGCACCAAGAAGCCCAGAAATTAATTATCATGATGTTGCCTTTTTTATTCGTTAGATCAACTTCTTGAAGATTAAAATCTTTAAATTTAAGTTCTTTAATTACCTTTGGTTTTTCGTGAATAACTATATTTTTAGAAAAATCATCGCTAGCAAAAAGGTTTTTGGTGATTAAAAATACAAATATTATGTGAATATAGATTTTAAAAGATTTACTAATTTTCATATTAATTTAAATTAAAATTAACATAGTAAAATGAAAAATAAAAATAAAACTATATGGGCAAACAGATTTAAAGGCAAAACCTCTAAATCCTTTCAAAGAATTGGATCTTCAATAAATGTAGATAAAAGACTCTATAAACAGGATATTATAGCTTCAATTGCACACGTTCAAATGTTAGTAAAACAAAAAATAATTTATAGCGCTGATGGTAAGAAAATTGTTAATGGGCTTAATAAAATTAAGTCTCAAATTGATAAAGGTCAATTTAACTTTCAAGAAAAATTTGAAGATATTCATCTAAATATAGAGAAAAAGTTATTTGAAATTATAGGATCTACTGCTGGCTATATGCATACAGCTAGATCAAGAAATGACCAAGTAGTAACTGATTTTAAGTTATGGGTTAAAGAGTCTACGAAAGATATTTTAAAACATATCTCTCAAGTTATGAAATCTATAATAAAAAAAGCTGAAAAAAATACTGACACTATAATGCCAGGACTTACTCACTTAAAAAATGCTCAACCAATTTCATTTGCACATCATCTTTTAGCTTATTATGAAATGTTAAAAAGAGATAAAAAAAGGTTTGAAAATAATATTGATCTTTTAGATGAATGCCCGCTTGGCTCAGCAGCTTTGTCAGGCACTTCATACAAAATAGATAGAAAATATACAGCAAAAAAACTTGGTTTTAAAAAACCAACTGATAATTCAATAGACTCAGTTTCTGATAGAGATTTTGCTATTGATTTTTTATATTCCTCAGCAATATGCGCAATGCACTTATCTAGATTAGCCGAAGATTTTATAATTTTTAATTCAGATGCTTTTAATTTAGTAAATTTTGATGACAGTATGTTAACAGGCTCATCAATCATGCCTCAAAAAAAGAATCCTGATCCAGCTGAATTAATTAGAGGAAGAGTTGGAATTAATTATGGAAAATTAAATTCTATGCTTACAATAATGAAAGGTCTCCCCACATCATATTTCAAAGATCTACAGGATGATAAAGTATTAGTCTTTGATAGTTATGATATTTTGAAAGATACTTTGATAATAACTGGTGAATTAATTAATGCTGTTAAACCTCAAAAAGATAAAATGTTTAAAATGGCAAATAAAGGTTTTACTACAGCTACCGATTTTGCAGACTATCTCGTCAAAGAAAAAAAATTAAGTTTTAGAGAATCATATAGATTAGGTGCAAAGTTAGTTAATTTTGCTGAAAAAAATAATAAAACTTTGGATCAACTATCATTATCAGATGTAAAAAAGATATATAAAGAATTAGACAAAAATGTTTTAAAAATACTTAATATAAAAAATTCTATGAATTCTAAAAGATCTTACGGCGGAACAGCTTCAAACAATATAGAAATGATGATTAGAAAATATAAAAAAGAAATAAGATGAAAATTATAATCTCTTTGTGTATAGGTATTTTAATTTTAGCTGGTTGTGGAAAAAAGTCAGAACCAAAGTATCAAGGCCAAATTGAGCAAACAAAAATAATTTTATAGTTATATGTTAAATCTAAGATATGTCGGTAAAAATTTATATATTGAAAAATTCTCTGTTGCAAATATTGCAAAAAAAAGTGGAACTCCTTTTTATCTCTACTCTAAAAATCAAATTAGAGAAAACTATATAAAATTTGTTAATACATTTAGAAAAATAGATCCATTAGTTTGCTTCGCCGCAAAATCAAACAGTAATTTATCTATTTTAAAATCTTTAGGAAAATTGGGAGCTGGTATGGATGTTGTTTCTGGTGGAGAACTTCTGAAAGCCTTAAAAGCAGGAATTAAGGCAAATAAAATAGTTTTTTCAGGCGTAGGTAAAACCGAAGAAGAATTAAAAATTGCGATTAATAAAAAAATATTATTAATAAATTGTGAGTCTGAAAGTGAAGCTAGAATTATTAATAAAATTGCTAAAAGATCAAATAGAAAAGTTTCTATTGGATTTAGATTAAATCCAAATATTGATGCAAAAACTCACAAAAAAATATCTACAGGAAAGGCAAATAATAAATTTGGTGTTTCGATTAAAAATTTTTCAATTTTTTTTAAAGAAATTAAAAAACTTAAAAATATAAAACTTGAAGCCTTGAGTGTTCATATTGGAAGCCAGATTCTAACGGACATTCCTTATAAAAGAGTTTTAACCGTATTATATAAATTAATAAAAAATTTAGATTTAAATCTCAAGTACATTGATCTTGGTGGAGGATTTGGAATTAATTATAACAAGAAAGATAAACCAGTTAATCTTAAAAGATACGCTAGTCTAGTTCATAGTTTTTCAAGAAAATTAAATTGTAAAATTATCTTCGAACCAGGACGTTCAATTGTGGGTAATGCAGGTATTCTTGTGAGTAAAGTTGAGTATATTAAAAATGGCGCTAATAAAAAATTTGTAATTTTAAACGCTGGTATGAATGATTTTATGAGACCGGCATTATACGATGCTCAGCACGATATCATTCCAATTACAAAAAACAGCAAAAAGATTAAGGGAGCAATAGAATTTGTTGGTCCTATCTGTGAATCAACTTGTAAATTTGGAATATATAAAAATTATCAAAAAATTTCTGAAAATGATTTTGTGGCTATTACTAATGTTGGCGCCTACGGATCATCTTTGTCATCTAACTATAATACTAGACCATTAATTGCTGAAATTTTAGTCAACAAAAATAAATTCAAATTTATTAGAAAGAAACAAAATTTACTAAAATTAATAAGCGCTTAATGCAATTTATAAAATCTTTAGTTTTTAATATTTTTTTATATACAGGACTTGTTTTCATATTTATTTTAGCAATCCCAACATTGTTGCTTCCCAGCAAGTTTACTTTATTTTTTGGAAGACTTTCGGCAAATTATATTGTGACAATTTTGCGTGTAATCTTAAATACAAAAGTTGTATTCCATGGTCTCGAAAATTTAAAAAAAGCAAATAAATATTTCGTAGCTTCAGCTCATCAATCAATGTTTGAAACTTTCGCTCTCCAAATCCCTTTGGATTCTCCAATTTTTATTCTTAAAAAAGAATTGTTAAGCATTCCTTTATTTGGATGGTATTTAAAAAAGATTGGTTCTATTGCAATTATTAGAGAAACTACAACTAAAGAAAATCTAAACTTTTTTGATAAAATTAAAAATACAATTGATAAAGAAAATAGGCCCCTTTTAATATTTCCTCAAGGAACCAGAATAAAGTTTGGAGAAAAAGTTTCTTTTAAAAAAGGTGTGGGAAGAATTTATAGCTCATTAAATTTACCTTGTATTCCCGTTGCTTTAAATTCCGGAAAAGTTTGGCCAAAAAATAGTTTTATTAAACATCATGGAAATATTCATATTTCCTTTTTGGAACCAATTATGCCTGGTAAAAATAAAGATGAATTTATTAAAGAAATAGAAAATAAAATTTATTCTGAAATAGAAAAATTTAAATAATTTATTTTCTTCCAAAATTTGGTTTGTCTGTTTCTTGACCAGCTTTTATAATCTCTTTTCTCAATTTTCTTGTGGAAGAAAAAATATTGTTTAATTTTTCACCACTCTTGCTTTGAATAGCTTTTTTTATCTCCTCAAGATTTTCCGAAAAACTATTTAAAACTTTTAAAATATTTTCACTATTATCAATAAATATATCTCTCCACATTATTGGGTCTGAAGCCGCTATACGAGTAAAATCTCTTAAACCACTGGCGCTATATTGAATAATTTCATTTTTAAACTTATCATCATCATTAATAACTGTTCTTACAATACTATAAGCAACGGCGTGGGGCAGATGACTTGTTATTGAAAGAACGTGATCGTGATCTTCAAATGTCATAAGCTTTACTTTACTACCAATAGTCTCCCAAAAACTTTTCAATTTATTTATTTCCTTTGTATTATTTTGATTTTCGGTTGACAAAATACACCATCTATTTTCAAACAACTCACTAAAACCTGACTCTGGTCCACTAAATTCCGTTCCAGCTATAGGATGTGAAGATATCCAGTGCACATTTTCTAGATTTAGATTGCTGATTATCTTATTAATTTCTTTTTTTGCTGAACCGGTGTCAGTTAAAATAACATCTTTTTTTAGATTTGATTTAATAGAAAGTAGAATTTCTTTGTAGCTACTAAGAGGAGATGAAATAATTACTAAATCCGATTCTTTAACTGATTCAGAAATGTCATTAAAAACTTTAGCTGAAAAATTATTTTTTATAAATATTGAAGCCTCTTTTGATTTGTCATAAATGCTTACCTCTTTTGATAATTTTTTTTTATCAATTGCCCGCAATAAAGAGGAACCGATTAAACCACAACCGATAATTGTTATCTTATTAAACATTTAAAATTTTCCTAAATATAGAAATTAACTTTTTATTTTCTTTACTCTTTCCAATAGTAATCCTTAAAGAATTCTTTATTCCATAAATATTCATTGCTCTAACCAAAATACCTGCATTGCCTAATTTTTGAAATACTTTCTTAGAACTTATATTAACTCTATCAAAATTTAACAATAAAAAATTTATTTTACTTTCATTTGTTGCGATTTTCATTTCTTTAAATTTTTTAAATAATATCTTATTCCATTTACGAATATGATTAACTTCTTTTTTGAGCCAACTAACATCTCTTACAGCTGCAGAAGCAGCAAACAAAGCTGGTCTATTAACATTAAAAGGAGGTTTAATTAGATTTAAAGTGTTAATAATCTCTTTAGAAGCATATCCCCATCCTACTCTTAATCCAGCTAATCCATAAACTTTGGAAAATGTTCTTGTCACTAAAACATTTTTATATTTAGAAAATAATTTTAAACCAGGCAAATAATCTTTTTCATTTAAATATTCAGAATATGCATCGTCTATAACAAGAAGGATATCACTTCTAAGTTTTTTTCTTAAATGCATTACTTCTTTTTTAGTAATGTAAGTACCTGTAGGATTATTAGGATTTGCTAAAAAAACTACTTTAGTCTTTCTAGTTACTTTAGAAAGTATATCTTTAACAGATATAGTAAAATTTTTTTCTTTAGCATAAATAATTTTTGCACCATTAAGCTTGCTGTAAATCCTGTATATTATAAAACTGTATTTAGGAACAATTACTTCATCATTTTTTTTTATAAAAGCGTTACAAGCAAGTTCAAATATCTGATCAGACCCAGAACCAAGTACTATTCTATCTTTATCTATTTTAAATTTGTTGGCTATAACTTTTTTTAAAGTTGTACCATTGGTATCTGGATACCTTTTAAAATTCTTAGATACTTTATTATATTCTTTGATTGCTTTAGGGCTTGGACCAAGAGCAGACTCGTTAGCAGATAATTTAATTTTAATCATTTTTTGCTTAAATAAGCTCAGGCCAGATACATACTTCTGGGCTACAATCTTTTTTGGTTTAGGTAATCTCATGTTAATTCAATGTATTATATAAAATGTTCGATGATTTCTATAAATCTTTCTTCCCATATAAAATTGACAAGTTTAAGACGATCTAGTAAACATTAGGAGCGCTGATTTAACCATATTGCAAGCGCATAACAAATTTAGCTAAAAAGGGGTTCGCCCAGTTTAGCTGGGCTTTTTTTTTGGATGAACTATAAAACTGAAAATATTAAGACTATTAATGTCTCTAAACCACTTAAATTAGACTGTGGTCAAACTATTAAAGATTTTCCTTTAGCATATGAAACTTATGGCAAACTAAACAAATTTAAGGATAATGCTATATTAGTTTTTCATGCACTTACAGGCGATCAATTTGTTAGTGGAATAAATCCAGTAACAAAAAAAGAAGGATGGTGGGTAACTGCTGTAGGACCAGGTAAAGCAATAGACACAGACAAATATTTTGTGATTTGTGCAAATGTGATTGGTGGATGTATGGGTTCCTGGGGTCCTAAAGAAATAGATAAAAAAACAAATGAACCATATGGATTAAATTTTCCAGTTATAACAATAAGAGATATGGTTAAAGCACAAGAAGCTCTTTTAAATCATCTGGGAATAGAGAAACTTCTCTGCGCTACAGGAGGTTCAATGGGTGGAATGCAGTCTCTTGAATTTTGCACAATATTCCCAAATAAGACATTTTCTGCAATTCCTATTGCTTGTAGCACAAGCCATAGTGCACAAAATATTGCTCTTAATGAATTAGCTCGGCAAGCTATTATGGCAGATCCAGTGTGGGAAAAAGGGAAATATTTAAAAAAAAATGTTCAACCTAAAAATGGATTAGCCGTAGCAAGAATGGTAGGTCATATCAGTTATTTATCCGAGAAAGGAATGCAAGAAAAATTTGGAAGAAAACTTCAAGAAAAAGCTGATTATGAATTTAGTTTTGATGCTGATTTTCAAGTTGAAAGCTATTTAAGACATCAAGGCAGCGCTTTTGTAGAAAGATTTGACGCAAACTCTATCTTATACATTACTAGAGCTATGGATTATTTTGATTTGTCTAAACATTTTAAAGGCGGTCTACTTGAGGCTTTCAAAAGTCAAAAAACAAAATTTTTAGTCATCTCTTTCTCTTCAGACTGGCTTTATACGACAAAAGAAAATAAAGATATAGTCATTGCTCTTAACGCTTCTGGAGCAGATGTCTCTTTTTCAGAAATTAAAACTGACAAAGGTCACGATTCCTTTTTATTAGAAGAGCCAGAGTTTCTTAAAACTTTAAAAGGATTTATAGACTCGATGCATATAAAATTTAAAAATGAAAAAAGAATTTAAAGTAATAGCAGATTTATTACCCAAGAATGTAAGAGTTCTCGATGTGGGTTGTGGAGATGGTTCTTTAATGAATCATTTAATTAAAGAAAAAAACATAGAAGCTCGTGGTTTAGAGCTTAAAAAAGAAAACGTTACTAAATGTATTTATAAAGGTCTTCCAGTCATTGAAGGCAATGCAGAGACAGAGCTTCATCAATTTCCAAATCAATCCTTTGATTTTGTTATATTAAGTCAAACACTCCAAGCCTTTTATAATCCTGAAAAAGTTCTAAAAGATCTGTTAAGAATCGGAAAATCAGTAGTCATATCAATACCTAATTTTGGGTATTGGAAGGTTAGGACTAGTTTACTATTTTTTGGAAAGATGCCCGTTACTAAAACATTACCAAATTCTTGGTATAACACTCCTAATCTGCACATGTGCACAATTAAAGATTTATTTCATTTTTGTTTAGAAAAAAATATTAAAATTAATAGAGTTGTGGGTGTTAATGAAGATAAGACTTCAGAGATTAAAAAAAGCAACCTTGAAATTAAAAACTTTTTTTCTAAACTTGGAATATTTTTAATAGGATAATGTTAAATATAGAAATTATTCATTGTCGGGATGATAACTATAGCTACCTTCTCTATGATAAAGAAACTAATATAGTTTCAATCATTGATCCATCAGATTTTGGTCCCTGTGATAAAATAATAAATGAAAAGCACAATAAATTAGATTATATTTTAAATACACATCACCATTTTGATCATGTTGAGGGCAATCAAAAACTTAAAGAAAAATATAAATCAAAAATTTTAGGGTCTGAAATAGATAAAGATCGTATACCTGGTATCGATATAGCTCTAAAAGAAAAAGAAAATTTTAAAATTGGTAATACTTCTTTTGAAGTCATTTTTGTTCCCGGTCATACAAAAGGTCATATAGCTTTTTATTTTAAAAATGAAAAAATAATTTTTACAGGTGACACTTTATTTTCTCTAGGGTGTGGTAGGGTTTTTGAAGGTACTAATGAACAAATGTTTAATTCTTTAAATAAGTTAAAAAATTTACCAATAGATACAAAAATATATTGTGGACATGAATACACAAAAAAAAATTTAGAATTTTGTCTAGAATATGACTCTAAAAATGAATTTTTAAAAAAAAAAATTAATTGGATTAGCTCTAGAATAAAATCAAAATCTCCTACTATTCCAATCTCTATAGGTGAAGAAAAAAAAACTAATATATTTCTAAGATGCAATGAGCCATCAATAAAAAATGCTTTAAATTTAGATAATGCATCTGAGCAAGAAATTTTCTCTAAATTACGTGATTTAAAAGATAATTTTTAATCTCATTCATCTTGACTTGCCAATTCTGCAGGCTATATTGCCCTAAATTTAAAGAAAGATAATTTATGTCATTTGCAATAATAGAAACAGGTGGAAAACAATATAAAGTTTCTGCAAGTAAAATTTTAGAAATTGAAAAAATAGACGTTGAAGTTGGAAAAACTGTTAAATTTGAAAACGTTTTACTCTTAAACGATGATAAAAATACTGAAGTAGGTAATCCTAATATTAAAGGAGCAAGTGTGGAAGCTAAACTTTTAGATAATATTAAAGATAGAACAGTATTAGTTTTTCACAAAAGAAGAAGAAAACACTCAAGAAAAAAAAATGGACATAGACAAAGACATTCTAAAATACAGATAACAAAAATTTTATCAAAGGATGGAAAACTTATAGCGAGTGCAGATTCTTCTGTAGTTAAAACCAAGTCTAAAACTAAAACAACTGAAATTAAAGCAAAAGATAAAAAAGACGACAAAAAGAAAACTGTCGCTAAAAAAATTTTAAAAAAATAGAGATTATTTATGGCAACAAAAAAAGCTGGTGGATCATCGAAAAATGGACGAGATAGTAAAGGTCGACGTCTTGGAGTTAAAAAATATGGAGACCAAGCTGTAATACCAGGAAATATAATCGTAAGACAAAGAGGAACTAAAATTCATCCTGGAAACAATGTGGGCATGGGTAAGGACCATTCTATTTTTTCTCTTGTAAAGGGAAAAGTAAAATATAAAAAATCTAAATTCAACAGGACTTTTGTTTCTGTTATCCCCAATTAAATCTATAAATAACTTTAGTTATTTATAATATATCCATAATGAAATTTTTAGATCAAGCAAAAATATACATTAAAGCAGGCAACGGTGGCTCAGGCTCAGCTAGCTTCCGAAGAGAAAAGTTTATCGAATATGGTGGTCCTGACGGTGGGGATGGAGGAAACGGAGGATCTATCATTGTTGAGTCCGATCGTAATTTAAATACTTTAATAGACTTTAGATACGCTCAACATTTTAAAGCACAACAGGGAAAGCCTGGAAGCAAAAGAAATAAAACTGGAGGAAATGGTAAAGATTTAATTTTAAAAGTTCCAATTGGAACACAAATTTATGAAGAAGATAACAATACTTTAATTTATGATTTTACAAAAAACAAAGAAAAATATTTAGTAGCCTCTGGTGGTAAAGGAGGTTTGGGTAATGTAAGATTTAAAAGTTCTACAAATAGAGCTCCAAGAAAAAAAACTAATGGTAAGATCGGTGAAGAATTCTGGATTTGGCTGCAGCTAAAGGTAATTGCTGATATAGGTATAATAGGTCAACCTAATGCCGGAAAATCAAGTTTACTTGCAGCTTTAACTAGAGCAAAACCAAAAATCGCCAATTATCCATTCACTACTATTAACCCAAATTTAGGAGTTACGTATTACGACGGAAAAGAAATAACTCTAGCAGATATTCCAGGGTTAGTTGAAGGCGCACACAAAGGTATAGGATTAGGAGATAAATTCTTACGTCATATAGAAAGATGTAAAATGTTATTACATTTAATCGATTTATCTGAAGAAGATTTAGTAAATAGCTATAAAAAGATTAAACTTGAGCTTTCTGCATATGATAAAAATTTAGGTAAAAAAAAAGAAATAATATTTCTTAACAAATCTGATTTGTTAGCAAAAGATAATATTAATAAAAAACTAAAAGAATTTAAAAATAAGATTACAGCAAAATGTGAAGTAATTTCAGTATTTTCAAATAAAGATATTCAAAAAGTAAAAAAACTATTGATAAAAAATGTTAATTAAAAACTCAAAAAAAATAGTAATAAAGCTTGGTTCATCCACCGTTGTAGACAGCAAGGGTAAATTTAAAAAAAAATGGGTAACAACTTTAATTAAAGATATAAAAAAATTCAGTGGAAAAAGTGACTTGGTTATTGTTTCTTCAGGAGCAATAGCATTGGGTCAAAATTATCTCAAAATTAAAAAGAAAAAAATTAAACTAGAAATGAGTCAAGCCATTGCTGCAATTGGTCAAATTCATTTAGCTGGGGAATTTCAAAAATTATTTGATAAACATAAAATTAAAACTGGTCAAATACTAATAAGTCCAGATGATACTGAACAACGTAGAAGATCATTAAATGTTAGGCGAACTTTTGATAACTTGTTTAAATTGAAAGCAGTTCCAATTGTAAATGAAAATGACACTACAGCAACTACAGAAATTAAGTACGGAGATAATGATAGATTGGCAGCGAGAGTGGCTCAAATCATTGGCGCTGATACTCTCATTATTTTATCAGATGTTGATGGACTTTATGATAAATCTAAAAGTAAAAAAATCATCAAAACTGTTTCTAAAATTGACTCAAATATAAATGCTTTGATTGATAATAAAAAAAATTCTTATGGCTCAGGAGGAATTAGTACAAAGTTAGATGCAGCTAAAATTTGTATTAATGCAGGATGTCATATGTTTATCGGAAATGGTAAAAAAAATAACCCGATTAGTAATATGATCAAAAGTAAAATCTATACTCATTTTATCCCAAAAATTTCTAGTTTGGACGCTAGAAAAAAATGGATCATCAGTTCTCTAAATTCATCAGGTAAAATATATATCGATAGAGGAGCAGCTCGAGCATTAAACGAAGGTAAGAGTTTACTTCCTGCGGGAATTGTTAAGGTTGAAGGTACTTTTGAGAAAGGTGAAAATATACTTGTAGTAGATGAAAATCAGAAGAATCTTGCTAGAGGATTATCTTCATTCACATCATCTGAGATTAATAAAATAAAAGGTAAGCAAAGTAAAGAAATAGAAAATATTTTGGGATATTTAAGTAAGTCCGAAATAATACACAAAGATGATATGGTAAAATTGTAAAATGAAGTATTTAGAAAAAATAGGATTTAATGCAAGAAAAGCTTTTGAAAAACTAAAAGTTATAAAACATAGTAAAATTAAATTAGTTTTAAAAAATTACAACAATCTTATTTTAAAAAATAAAAAAAAAATAATTAAAGAAAATTTCAAAGATATTAAGAGTTCAAAAAGAAAACATTTAGTAGATAGATTAATTTTAAACGATAGAAGAATCGATGAAATTAGACATTCAATCAATGAAATAACTAAGTTTAAAAATCCAATTGGTCGTGTATTAGAAAAATGGCAAAGACCAAATAAACTTACAATTAAAAAAGTTTCTACTCCTATAGGAGTCATAGGTGTAATTTACGAAAGTAGACCCAATGTTACAGCAGATGTTGCTGCTTTGTGTTTAAAATCTGGAAATTGCTCTATTCTAAGAGGAGGATCAGAATCTTATAACTCCAATAAATTGTTAGCAAATCTATTTCGTGAGTCATTGAGTAAAAACAACATTGATAAAAACTGCGTCCAATTTATAGAAAAAAAAGAAAGAAAAATAGTTGACTCGCTTCTCTCAAAAATGAGTAATTTTATTGACGTAATTGTTCCAAGAGGAGGTAAAGGATTGGTAAAAAAAGTTCAAAAATTTTCAAATATTCATGTCATTGGTCATCTCGAAGGACTATGTCATATTTATTTAGATAAAAGCGCAAATTTAGCTATGGCAAAAAAAATTATTATCAATGCAAAAATGCGAAGAACAAGTATTTGTGGCGCACTGGAAACTTTGTTAATTGATGAAAAAGCATTAAATTCCCACGGAAAAATAATAATACAATCATTGATCTCTTCTGGCTGTGAAGTCTACGTAGACAGAAAAATTAATAAAATTTTTAAAAATAAACTAAAAAATGCAAAAGAGATCGATTGGAGAACAGAATATTTAGATACAAAGATATCAATAAAAACTGTTAAAAATGTTAAGGATGCCGTTAATCATATTTTAAAATATGGAACTATGCATACCGATAGCATTATTACAAATAATTCTAAAAATGCAAAAATATTCTTAGAAGGAGTTAACAGCTCTATAGCAATGCATAATGTTTCAACTCAATTTGCAGACGGAGGCGAATTTGGATTTGGAGGGGAAATTGGAATTTCTACTAATAAACTTCCTCCAAGAGGACCTGTAGGGATTAATCAGCTAACTTCTTACAAATATATTGTGTCTGGGAAAGGAATTATTAGACCATAATTAATGTTAACCCTTAACAGAAAAACAATCGGTATTTTTGGGGGAAGTTTTGACCCGCCACATAAAGGACATATTGAAATTTCTAAAATTAGTCTAAAAAAAATAAAACTCAAAAAAATTTATTGGGTTATTACAAAAAAAAATCCTTTTAAAAAAAAACCTTTTTTCTCATTGAAACAAAGAATATCGAGATCAAAAAAAGCTATAAAAAGATATAAAAAAATTAAAGTTTTATATTTAGATGATAGAATCAAATCTTCTCGTACAATTAATGTAATTAACTACTTTATAAAAATAAAAAAACAAAAAAACTTATGCTTAATTTTAGGTTCAGATAGCTTATTAAATTTTCATAAGTGGACAAGTTGGAAAAAGATAGTTAAACTAACAAAATTAGTTGTTTTTTCTAGAAAAGGATATGATAAAAAGAGTAAAGAATCTATTGTAGTGAAATATCTTAATAAAAAAAATATTATCTATATAAATAACAAATTAATTAATATTTCTTCATCAAATATTAAAAAGAATTATTTAAAAAAGTTTTAATGAAAATAATAGATATAAAAAAAAATATTGAAAAAATTTTAGACAATAACAAAGCTTCGAACATCACTTCTATCAACTTAAAAAATAAATCATATATAGCAGATTATATGATTATTGCTTCAGGTACTTCATCTAGACATTTACAGGCCCTTTCTGAAATTCTTTTGATTGAACTAAAAAAAATAGGCTTGGAAAAGTGTCGTATTGAAGGAAGAGAAAGCAATGATTGGAAATTGGTTGATGCTAATGATATCATAATTCATATTTTTCATCCTGAAAAAAGAAAATTTTATGACTTAGAAAAAATGTGGTCAGAAGAAATTCCTAAAGAAAAGGCTATTATATGAAAAAAATTATTTTTTTAATTATATTATTTTTAAATTTAAATCTTACAAATTCTTATTCGAGCAGCGAACTTTACGAGAAGATTGATCTTTTTGGAGAAGTTTTAGAAAAAATTAAAAAAGATTATGTAGATGATGTTAATCAATCTAAAATGATGGACTCTGCTATTAATGGCGTACTTCAATCGCTTGACCCTTACTCGGCATATATGAGTCCTGAATTATTTAAAGAAATGCAAACTGATACTCGTGGTGAATTTGGAGGTTTGGGAATTGAAATAGGAATGGAATCTGGAGTGGTAAAAGTTATATCTCCAATTGATGATACGCCAGCCGCAAAAGCTGGAATAAAAGCTGGAGATTACATTGTAAAAATAGGAGATAATCAAGTTCAAGGAAAATCTTTAATGGAAGCAGTCAAATTAATGAGGGGACCAGTAGGAACTTCTATTGAATTAACAGTAAGAAGAAAAAATGTAAAAAAACCATTAGAATTTAAAATTGTTCGAGAAATAATAGAAATTAAATCAGTCAATTCTGAAATTCTAGGTGATAGTAAAAATTTAGGATATATAAGGCTAAAATCATTTAACGAAAACAGCGATAAACAATTCCTAGATATCGTAAAAAAATATGAAAAAAATTCAAAAATAGAAGGTTACATACTAGATTTAAGAAATAATCCTGGAGGATTATTGACACAAGCTATCAATATTACAGATTTTTTTTTAGATGACGGTGAAATAGTTTCAACTAAAGGACGTCAAGCTTCTGAAACAAGAAAGTTTTTTGCAAAAAAAGGTGATGAAACTAAGGGTAAGCCTATAATAGTATTGATTAATAATGGCTCTGCTTCAGCTTCAGAAATATTTGCTGGCGCTCTCAAGGACCATAAAAGAGCAATTATTTTAGGAGAAAGTTCTTATGGTAAAGGTTCTGTTCAATCAATTATTCCTTTGCGTAATGGGGGAGGAATGAGACTTACAATTTCTAAATATTACCTACCATCAGGCAATTCTATATCTGAAGTAGGAGTTACTCCAGATATAGTTGTAGAAGAAACAAGCGATAATTTCAAAATAAACTCAGAAAACGATAATCAATTAAATTACGCTTTAAAATTATTCAATTCTTAATAATGACTGAAAAAACACTTCCTTTAAGAATTGGTGTAGGTGCAATTGTTTTAAACAGTGAAAATAAAATTTTGGTTGGAAAACGGAAAGATAATCCTGTCAATAAATGGCAAATGCCCCAGGGCGGTATTGATAAAAATGAAAGTTTTTTAGCTGCAATGAAAAGAGAATTGAATGAAGAGACGAGTATTAAAAATATCCAAATTATAAAAGAGTTAGATGGATGGTTCCAATATGAATTGCCTAAAAATCTTATAGGGATTATTTGGAAAGGCAAATTCAGAGGACAAAAGCAAAAATGGTTTGTAGTTAGATTCACCGGGAAGGAAAGTGAAATTAATTTAAAAACAAAACATCCTGAATTCATTGAATGGAAATGGGTGGAAATGGATGAGCTTCCAAAAATAATTGTTGATTTTAAAAAAGAAGTTTATGAAAAGTTATTGGTAAAATTAAAAAAAATTATTGATTAATTTCTCTGAGTGTATCAATCTTATAAGATAGCAAATATTTTTCTTTATCACTAATCTCACCTTTGTCTATTTTTTCTTGAGAATTTTTGATAATAATATCTATAGAATTTTTATCTAAACTGTCCAAACTTTTTGCTGTAGAAGTTAATATTAACAAATTATTTTTTAAAAATTCTACCGTTCCATCTTCAACAAAAAATTTTTTTTCTCCACTATTATTTTTTTTAATTATTATTAAACCAGGCCTTAAAAATGTAATTAGAGGTATATGATCTTTTAATATTCCCATTTGTCCCTCATACGATGGAATAGTCACTTCTGTTGCTTCTGATTTTAAAATTGATTTATCTGGGCTTATGATTTCAACTGTAAAATTCTCTGACATTATTATTTACTATCTTTGGACATTTTCTCTGCTTTTTCTACAACTTCTTCTATGCCACCAACCATGTAAAATGCAGCCTCAGGTAAATGATCGTACTCACCTTTACAAATTGCATCAAACCCTTTTATGGTTGAGTCTAAATCCACTAGCTTACCAGGGGAACCGGTAAATACTTCTGCCACAAAAAATGGCTGAGATAAAAATCTCTGAATTTTTCTAGCTCGCGCCACTGTTAGTTTGTCTTCCTCTGAAAGTTCATCCATTCCAAGAATCGCAATAATATCTTGCAAAGATTTATAGGCTTGCAAAATTCTTTGTACATCTCTGGCCACTCTATAGTGTTCTTCACCAACAATTCTTGGATCTAATATTCTTGAAGTCGAGTCCAAAGGATCTACCGCAGGATAAATTCCGATTTCTGCAATTTGTCTGGATAATACGGTTGTTGCATCTAGGTGTGAAAATGAGGTTGCAGGCGCAGGATCTGTTAAATCGTCAGCTGGTACATAAATCGCTTGGACTGAAGTAATGGATCCTTTGTCTGTAGAAGTTATTCTTTCCTGAAGATTTCCCATATCGGTAGCTAATGTTGGTTGATAACCTACTGCAGAAGGAATTCTTCCAAGTAAAGCGGATACCTCTGACCCAGCTTGAGTAAATCTAAAAATATTATCAATAAAGAAAAGTACATCTTGTCCTTCTTTATCTCTAAAATATTCTGCTACTGTTAATCCTGTTAAAGCAACTCTTGCTCTTGCTCCAGGAGGTTCGTTCATTTGACCATAAACTAAAGCAGCTTTTGATCCTTTCCCATCTGTTTTAATTACTCCTGACTCTATCATTTCATGATACAAATCGTTTCCTTCTCGTGTTCTCTCTCCAACACCAGCAAAAACAGAAAATCCTCCATGAGCTTTTGCAATATTGTTAATCAATTCCATTATAGTCACTGTTTTACCAACACCTGCACCTCCAAATAATCCTATTTTTCCACCTTTTGCATAAGGAGCCAATAAATCAACAACTTTAATTCCTGTTACTAATTGTTCAGTTTCAGTTGCCTGGTCTGTAAATTTTGGAGCAGGTCTGTGTATCGGCCATTTTTCCTTTGTTTTTACATCACCTTTTTCGTCGATTGACTCTCCCACTACATTTATAATTCTTCCTAGAGTTTCTGGTCCAACTGGTACACTGATTGGAGATCCTGTGTTAACTACCTCATCTCCTCTTTTTAATCCCTCAGTCGCATCCATTGCTATTGTTCTTACACCATTTTCTCCTAGATGCTGAGCAACCTCCAATATTAATTTGTTCCCTGAATTATTAGCCTCAAGCGCTGTATAAATCTCAGGTAGATCGCTATCAAAGTTTACGTCTACTACTGCACCAATAATTTGTGTTATTTTTCCTTTTTGACTCATAGTTATAAGCTTTCCGCTCCTGATATAATTTCTATTAATTCTTTTGTAATTGAAGCCTGTCTACTTCTGTTATAGTTAATTGTTAGTTTATCAACTAATTCTCCTGCATTTCTTGTAGCATTATCCATTGCAGTCATTCTTGATCCTTGTTCGCTTGCAGCATTTTCTAAAAAAGCTTTAAAAACTTGAGTAGATATATTCTTAGGTATTAAATCCTCTAAAATCTCATCTTCTTCGGGTTCAAATTCATACGAGGTTAGGTTTTCCTCTTTATCTTTAGATGAACTATTTTCTGCTGGAATAATTTGTTGAGCTTGCGGGATCTGAGTGATTACATTTTTAAAATTATTATAGAATAAAATACATTTATCAAATTGATTTTGTATAAATAAATTTATGATTTCCTTTCCGATTATTTCAGCTTCATTAAATGTTATTTGTTTCTTGTTTTTAAAACTAAATTTTTTAATAACATATTTTCCATACTCTCTTCTAATCTGATCTAAGCCTTTTGTTCCAACTGTAATTATTTTTAACTCTTTTCCTTCACTTAAAATTTTTTTGAAATTTGTCTTTGCGAGTTTACAAATGTTAGAGTTGAAGCCGCCACATAATCCTCTGTCAGCTGTTAATACCACACATAAATAAATTTTATCTTTTCCTGTACCTATAAGAAGTTTAGGTGCATTTTGTGGATCATTCATTGATTTAGTTAAATTAAGAATTATATTTTGCATTTTTTGACTGTAAGGTCGGCCTTTTTCAGCGTTCTCTTGTGCTTTTCTTAATTTAGCTGCTGCTACCATTTTCATAGCTTTTGTAATCTTCTGTGTGGATTTAACACTTTTAATTCTCTTTTTAAGATCGTCTAAACTAGGCATTATTTATTACCTTTTTTATATTCTGCAATTATCTGGGAAAGAATTTTTTCAGTATTTTCCTCGAGTTTTCCAGTTGACTCGATAGAATCAATTATTTCAGGTTTTTCAGATTTAATCTTTTCAATAATATCTTTTTCAAATTTTTTTATTTCATTTAATTCAATATCATCAAGAAAACCTTTTACGCCGGTAAATACTGAAATTACCTGCTCTGCTACTGTCATTGGAGAATATTGATCTTGTTTTAAAAGTTCTGTTAATTTTGCTCCTCGATTTAATAACTGTTGTGTAGAAGCATCTAAATCTGAACCAAATTGTGCAAAAGCTGCCATTTCTCTATATTGAGCTAATTCTAACTTGATAGAACCAGCTACTTTTTTCATTGCTTTAGTTTGTGCAGCAGAACCTACTCGGGAAACAGATAGTCCAACATTTACAGCTGGTCGAATTCCTTGATTGAATAATTCTGTTTCTAAAAATATTTGTCCATCAGTTATAGAAATAACATTGGTTGGGATATACGCAGAAACATCTCCTGCCTGTGTCTCAATTATAGGTAAAGCTGTTAATGAACCTCCGCCACTTTTATCACTTAATTTTGACGCACGTTCTAACAATCTACTGTGTAAATAAAATACATCTCCAGGATATGCTTCTCTTCCTGGTGGCCTTCTTAATAATAAAGACATTTGTCTGTAAGCAACTGCTTGTTTAGATAAATCATCATAAACAATTAAAGCATGCATACCATTGTCTCTAAAATATTCCCCTATAGTACATCCTGTATAAGGTGCTAAGAATTGTAAAGGCGCTGAATCTGATGCTGTAGCAGCAACTATAGTTGTATATTTAAGAGCACCTGCCTCTTCTAAAGTTTTTGTTATTTGAGCTACAGTAGAACGCTTCTGACCTATTGCTACATATACACAATATAATTTTTTCTTTTCATCCGAAGACTCATTTATTTTTTTTTGATTTATAATTGCATCAATTGCTACTGCTGTTTTTCCAGTTTGTCTGTCTCCAATAATTAATTCACGTTGTCCTCTTCCAATTGGTATAAGGGAGTCTATCGATTTTAAACCTGTTTGCATTGGCTCACTAACAGATTGTCTTGGAATGATTCCCGGTGCTTTGACTTCAACTCGTTTCCTATGTTTAGCTGCTAGGGCACCTTTTCCATCTATAGGATTCCCTAGTCCATCTACTACTCTTCCTAAAAGTTCTTTGCCTACTGGAACATCTACAATTGCATTAGTTCTTTTAATTGTATCACCTTCTTTAATCTTTCTATCATCACCGAAAATAACTACACCGACGTTATCGCTTTCCAAATTTAGAGCCATCCCTTTAGAGCCATCTTCAAACTCAACCATTTCGCCCGCCTGAACATTATCTAAGCCATAGACTCGAGCAATACCATCTCCAACTGATAGAACTTTTCCAATTTCTGAAACTTCAGCTTTTTCACCAAAATTCTTAATTTGATCTTTTAATAGTTTTGTAACTTCTGAGGGATTAATTGTCATTTTAGTTTTCTAACATTGACTGTTCGTATTTTTTTAATTTATTTTTAACGGAAGTATCAATCATAAAGCTACCTAGTTGTAATTTTAAACCACCGATTAGACCTTTATCCACTTTATAGTCAAATTTTATAATTGATCCCATTGATTTTGATAAATCTTTACTTATTTCATCAAGTTCGGCTGAGGAAAGCTCTTTTGATGAAATTAAAGAAGCTTTTACTTCTCCTCTTTTTTGAGAACATAATTTTAAAAAAGTCTCAGAAATTTTTTTTACAAAGAATATTCTTCTTTTTTTTATTAATAATAAAAAGAAATTTTTTAAATTTTTAGAAAAACCTAATTTTTCTGCTAATAAATCAATAACACTATTTTGAGTATTTATACTTTGAGTAGGATTTTGTATAAAATTTTTTATTTCATGACTAGCATTAAAAAGTAATTGAAAATTTCTGACATCATTCTCAACTTTATCTAATTCTTTTGCCTCATTAACCACTTCAAATAAAGCACGAGAATACCTTTCAGATGTTTCGGAAGAGAAAGATTTATTTGTACTCATTTTTAATTGTTAGATTTTATCGTGAAATAATGCAGTGGTCGTACCATAAGAGTATAACTTGATCAAGTTGCCAATTTTGAATTTAAGCAAAGTTGATCGGATCTACATCAACCGTGAGTTTAATTTTTTGTGAGATTTTAAGCCCATTTAGTACTTTTTTTATTTTTTTTTGCATTAAAGTTTGATTATTAAACTTTATCAATAACCTAGATCGAAAATTTTTTTTAATTTTTAACAATGGAGAGTCAACTGGCCCTAAAACCTCAAGATCCTTTATTTGATTTAATTTAACTTTAATCTCTCTAGCCCCCTGCAAGCTTAAGTTTCGATCTTTTGAAGATATAATGATAGCAATCAATCTTTTAAATGGAGGTAATTTATTTTTTTCTCTCAATAAAAGTTCATTCTTAAGAAGTTCTTCTGATCTATTTTTGATTAATTCATTAAGAGTTGCATCGTAAGGATTTAATGTTTGATAAATTATTAAAGACTCTGAACTAAATCTTCCAGCTCTACCACTTAACTGATGGTATAGCTGAATATTTTTCTCTGTTGTTCTTAAATCATAACCTCTACCAGAAAAATCAGCATCGATAACTACAATGCAGTTTAACTTTGGAAAATTAAAACCTTTTGAAATCATTTGTGTTCCAATTAAAATATCGATCTTATTATCTTTTATATTTGTAAATAAATTTTTTGATTCTTCTTTTGTTTTTAAATAATCACTTGAAAATATACTAATTTTTTTATTAGGAAATATTTCTTTAATTTCATCAAATATTTTTTCAACACCAGGACCATACATAATAAATTCACAGCTTCCTTTAGATTTACATTTTGTTTTTATAGTTTTTTCAAAAGAACAATGATGGCAGATCGCTTTATTTTTTATTTTATGAAATGTTAAATACAATGAACAGTTAGAGCAAATATGTTTAAAACCACATTTTTTACAAATAAGAAATGGGGCAAAACCTCTTCTATTAATAAAAAAAAGTGCTTGATCTTCTCTGTCTAGATATTTTTTAACTAAATCTATTGTCTCATTAGCAATAAACTTATTTTTTATTTTATTTAAATTTAAATTGACTATTTTTGTCTTAGGCAAAGGATAATTATCAAACCTTTTAAAAATTTTTGTATGTCTGTATTTTTTATTTTGAATATTATTATATGTTTCTATGGAAGGAACAGAAGTAACAAGATGTATAGGAATTCCTTCAAAGTTTGCTCTTGAAATTGCCATATCTCTTGCATTGTAAATGACACCTTCGTCTTGTTTATAAGATGCGTCGTGTTCTTCATCTACAATTATAATCCCAAGTTTTTTAAAAGGTAAAAGTAATGCAGATCTGGCACCAACTAATATTTTTATTTTATTGTTTATAATTCCTTTCCAAATTAAACTTTTTTGTTTTGGTGTTATTTTGGAATGCCAAATTGCAGGTTCAAAACCAAAAAAATCTTCAAACCTAGATTTAAAATCATTTGTTAGAAATATTTCAGGTAATAAGACTAGAGCTTGTTTGTTTTTTTCTATAATTTTTTTAATTCTTTCAAAATAAACTAAAGTTTTTCCTGATCCGGTCGTACCTTGTAAGACTGATACATCAAATTTATTGTTTACCCTTTCAAGAAATTTAAGTGCTGTTAATTGCTCTTCATTCAAATTAAAATTCTTAATTTCTGTTTTCTTTACTACTATTGAATTATCTTTTATTTTTATAAATTTATTTGTACTTCCTATCACCATCTTCAAAACAAGACCGATTGGAACCATATTATAGGATGAAAACCATTCTATAAAATCAACTAACTTTTTATCAATTGAGTATTCGGTCTTTTTGCTAATTTCTTTTATTTTAATATTTTTTGGTTCGGAATAATTGTTTTTCCAAATTACACCTATCTCTTTTTTAGATCCGAATGGAACTTCAACTAAATTTCCAATTTTACCTTCAATATTAGAATTGTAAGTAAAAGGAAAATTAAAAACTTTTGGCAACAAAACTTGTGCTTTCATACAATAATAGTATTAGAATTATTCTTAATTAAAAATGAATTGGTCTTTTATCAACAGCTAATGCAGCTTCTTTTATAGCTTCTGTATGAGTTGGATGAGCATGACAAGTTCTAGCGATATCTTCAGCGCTTGCTCCAAATTCCATCGCTAAAGCCATTTCAGCAATCATGTCCCCACAATGTGGACCAATAATATGTACTCCTAAAACTTTGTCTGTATTGCTATCAGCTAAAATTTTAACAAATCCTTCTGTTTCATTATTTACCTTTGCTCTTGAATTTGCAAGAAAAGGAAATTTGCCTACTTTATATGTTTTATTTTCTGATTTAAGTTGTTCTTCAGTTTTTCCAACTGTTGCAACTTCTGGAGATGTATAAATAACACCAGGAATAACATCATAATTTACATGTCCGGCTTGACCTGCTAAAATTTCTGCAACGGCTATACCCTCATCTTCTGCTTTATGTGCTAGCATTGGACCTTTAATCACATCTCCTATTGCATAAATATTATTTATTGATGTTTGTAGTTTTTCGTTAACTTTAATTCTGCCTTTGTCGTCTTTTTTGATTCCAATTTTGGATAGATTCAATCCTTCTGTATAAGGTTTTCGTCCAACAGAAACTAAAACTTTATCTGCTTCTATAGTTTCTGTTTTTGAAGTTTTATTATCAGTAAATGTTACTAAAACAGAATTATCTTTATTTTTTACAGAACTTACTTTTGAATTTAATTTAAACTTAATTCCTTGTTTAATTAAAATTTTTTGAAATTCTTGTGAAATCTCTCGATCCATACCAGGGGTAATACAATCTAAATATTCAATAACAGTAACCTCAGCACCAAGTCTTGACCAAACAGAACCCATCTCAAGACCAATATAACCACCTCCAATTACTAATAATTTATTTGGAACCTTATTTAATGACAATGCTTCTGTAGAGGAAATTATATTTTTTTCATCAATTATTATACCAGGCAAAGAAGCAACGTCTGAACCAGTAGCAATTACTATATTTCTAGCTTTGTAATTTTCTTTCTTATTATTATTATAAACAACAACATCATTTTTTGAAAAAAGAACACCTTTTCCTTTTAAATAAGTAACTTTATTTTTTTTAAATAAAAATTCTACTCCTTTAGTCAGAATTTGTATTGATTTATTTTTATTAGACATCATCTTACTTATATTCAATTTTATATCGCTAATTTCTATTCCCTGCTGATTGAAATCTTTTTTTGCTTTATGAAAATTTTCAGATAAATTTAATAAACTCTTTGATGGTATACATCCAACGTTTAAACAAGTGCCTCCCAATGATCCTCTTGACTCTATACATGCAGTTTTAAGACCTAGTTGCGCTGCTCTTATAGCGCAAACATATCCTCCTGGACCGCCACCAATTATAATTACATCAAAATTATTTTCCATTGTTAGATGTTGAGAAAAAGTCTCTTAGGTTGTTCTAAAGACTCTTTGACTATTTTTAAAAATGATACCGCTTCTTTTCCATCTATTATTCTATGATCATATGATAAAGCTAGATACATAACAGGTCTTACTTCCACATTTCCGTCAATAACAATGGGTCTTTGAACTATATTATGCATTCCCAAAACAGCTGATTGAGGAGGATTTAATATTGGGGTTGATAGCATTGAACCGTATATTCCACCATTCGTAATAGTAAAAGTTCCTCCTTGTAAATCATCTATAGTAATTTTTCCATCACGTGCCTTCGCCCCCAAATTACCAATGTTTTTTTCAATATCCGCAAATGACATTTCATCTGTTTCTCTAAGAACTGGTACTACTAAACCTCTATCTGTTCCAACAGCTATGCTTATATTGTAATAATTTTTATAAACTATTTCGTCACCTTGAATCTCAGCGTTTATAGCAGGAAAATTTTTTAATCCTATAACACAAGCTTTCACAAAAAATGACATAAAGCCAAGTTTTACAGAATACTTATTTTGAAATTCTTCTTTATATTGATTGCGCATAGCAATTACTTCGCTCATATCTACTTCGTTAAAGGTAGTTAGCATCGCTGCATTCTCTTGGGCTTCTTTTAATCTTTTGGCAATTGTTAATCGTAATCTTGTCATTTTAATTCTTTCTTCTGGACCATGTTCAATTTTTCTCACTGAAGGAGACGGTTTAGATCCCATTAAACTCATAATATCTTCTTTTAAAATAACACCATGTTTTCCTGAACCTTCAATTTTACTTAAATCTATTTTAGCTTCAGTTGCCATTTTTCTTGCAGAAGGAGAAATAGAAGGCTCTTGAATTTTTATTTTTTTATTTTCTTTTACCTTTTTTTCTTCATGAAAATTATCTAATACTAATGCTTCTTCTTTTTTCGGTTTTGAAGGCTTATTTTCTACTTCTTCAGATAGTGTAAGAGCTTCTTCTTCTGGCTCTTTTAAAATTTTAGTTTTTTTCTTTGGTGGAGAATAGCTTTTTATCTCTTTAACACTTTTCGAGGCTTCCTTAGCAGATCCGTTAATCATACCTAGTAAAGTTCCAACGTTAACTGTTTGACCTTCTTTAACTGATATACTTTCTAAAATACCATTTGATGGTGCCGGAACTTCAACATTTACCTTATCTGTTTCTAATTCTACAATTGGCTCATCTGCAGATACTTTCTCGCCCTGGTTTTTTAACCATTTTGAAACTGTTGCCTCTGTTACTGACTCTCCTAATGTTGGTACTATTATTTTTTCAGACATGAATTATAATTTTCCTACTACCTTTTCTAATATTTCATTTTGCTCTGCAAGATGTTTTTTAAGATATCCACTAGCAGGAGATGCTCCTGGCTTTCTACCGATATAATTAACTTCTTTGTTATCTGCTTTTATATAATCTAAACTCCATTGAATATAATTTCTTACGGTATTCCACGCGCCCATATTTTTAGGTTCTTCCTGACACCAAAAAAATTGAGATTTTTTTCTAAATCTTTTTAACTCTCTTGCAAGTGTTTTTACAGGAAACGGATATAATTGTTCTATTCTAATAAAAAATACATTCTTATTTTTATTTTTTTCTCTCGCTTGAAGAAGGTCAAAATAAATTTTTCCTGAACAAATAACTACCTTCTTTATCTTTTTATCTTCCAAAAGTTTAATCAAATTATTTTGCTTTGAGTCTGCATGATCATTTAAAACTCTGTGAAAAGTATTCTTTTTAGTAAAATCTTCAATGCTAGAAGTACACATTTTATTTCTTAATAAAGATTTTGGGGTCATGACTATTAAAGGTTTTCTAAAATCTCTGTGAATTTGTCTGCGTAAAGCATGAAAATAGTTCGCTGGTGTTGTGCAATTCACAACTTGAATATTTTCTTGAGCGCATAGTTGTAAAAATCTTTCTAATCTAGCAGAAGAATGTTCGGGACCTTGCCCTTCATAACCATGAGGTAATAACATCACTAAACCATTAGCTCTCGCCCATTTTCTTTCTGCAGACGTAATAAATTGATCTATAATAACTTGAGCTCCATTTGCAAAATCTCCAAATTGTGCTTCCCAAATCACAAGAGTGCTTGGTTCAGAAAGAGCATAACCATATTCGAATCCAAGAACAGCCATCTCAGAAAGTAAACTATCTATTACTTCAAATCTTTTTTGATTTTTTGAAATATTATTTAATGGAACGTATTTACCTCCATTTAACTGATCTTTCAGCACTGAATGGCGTTGACTAAAAGTCCCTCTGGCAGAATCTTGTCCAGAAAGTCTCACTGGATAACCTTCTTCTAATAAAGTTGCAAATGCTAGGTGTTCTGCTGTTGCCCAATCAAAACCTTTTCCGGTTTGAAACATTTTTTTCTTATTTTCAAATATTTTTTTCAAAGTTGGGTGAGGATTAAAGTTTTCAGGTATTAAAGTTATTTTTTCCCCAATTTGTTTTATTTTTTCTAGTGGTACACCCGTAACTCCTCTTTTATCTTTGCCTCGTTCAGGTTTAAATCTTGACCACACACCCTCATACCACTCTAGTTTGGGTTTATACTCTTTAGCAGTTTTAAATTGATCTTCAAGAAGACTTTTAAATTTTGTCTTCATATTATTAAATTCTTCAGAAGTAATGGCTCCTTCTTCGATTAATTTTTTTGCATAAATATTCAGAGTTGTAGGATGTTTTTTTATTTTTCTGTACATAGTGGGCTGAGTAAAGGATGGTTCATCACCTTCATTGTGACCAAAACGTCTGTAACAAATCATATCTATAACAACATCTCTATTAAATTTTTGCCTGTAGTCAGTTGCAATTTTTGCACAATGAGTGACTGCTTCAGGATCATCACCATTTACATGTAAAATTGGTGCATCAACCATTTTTGCTAAGTCAGAAGGGTACGGTGAAGAACGAGCAAATTTTGGACTAGTAGTAAATCCTATTTGATTATTAACAATAATATGTATCGTTCCTCCAGTATTATGTCCTGGTACCCCTGACATAGCAAAACATTCTGCAACTACACCTTGGCCAGCAAATGATGCATCGCCATGAATTAAAACTGGGATAACTTGTCTTCTTTTTTCATCTTTATGGAAAAATTGCTTGGCACGTGTTTGTCCTAATACAACTGGATTGACCGCTTCAAGATGAGAGGGATTATCTGTTAATGATACATGAACTAAGTTGCCATCAAATTCTCGATTTGAAGAAGCTCCTAGATGATACTTCACATCTCCTGTAGAGTCAGAACTAAAAGAGGCAAACTCTCCGGCAAATTCATTAAACATTCTTTTATAAGATTTTTGCAATACATTAGCTAAGATGTTTAATCTTCCTCTATGAGGTTGGCCGATTTTTACTTCTTTAAAGCCTAAATGTCCTCCTCTCTTTATAATTTGTTCTAGTGCAGGAATCAAAGACTCTCCTCCGTCAAGTCCAAATCTCTTAGTCCCTACAAATTTTACAGCTAAAAATTTTTCAAAACCTTCTGCTTGTATCAGCTTATTTAGAATTGCTTTTTTTCCGTTGTTAGTAAATCTTAATTGATTTTCTTCTTTTTCCATCCTTTCTCTGAACCATTTCTTTTCGATTGGATCAGATATATGCATATACTCAACTCCAATAGTTGAACAATATATTTTTTTAAAGAAAGTAATAATTTCATTAATAGTAGAATAACCACCTTGCATATACTCACCTACGTAAATTTTTTTATTATAGTCTTTTTTTGTAAAGCCATGATCTTCTGGATTTAAATCTTCAAGATATTTTCTTTCCATCATTTCAAGCGGATCTAAATTAGCGATCAGATGTCCTCTAATTCTATATGCTCTAATTAAAGCTATTGCTTTTACTGACTCGTTAGTAACATCTAAATCCACTTCAGATGTTCTCTCCTTTTTATTTTCAAGAGCTTTTTTATTAAAGTTAATCTTTTTATTTTTTCTTTCTGGTGACCAGCTAGGACCTTGTAAATCGTTATAAATTAATTTTTGTTCATCGCTCAATCCTTCAAAAAATTGTCTCCAGCTCTCTGGTATCGAATTTGGGTCCGAAAGATAGTCAGCGTAAAATTCATTGATAAATTCTGAATTATTACCAACCAAAAAAGAGGTTTTTTTGTAAGTAGTATTGTTTTTTGAAGATGACATTTAGTAATTTATTTTAACATAAATTATCAAAATTCAACCATTAAGTTTATGCAAAAGTGTCTTACCAATATCAGCTGGTGATTTTGAGATGGTTATTCCTGCAGATTTCATCACTTCTATTTTGTCTTTGGCTCCACCTTTTCCGCCTGATATTATGGCACCAGCATGTCCCATTCTTCTTCCAGGTGGGGCTGTTAAACCAGCTATAAAACCTACAGTAGGTTTTTTGATCTTTTCTTTTTTGAGAAACTCTGCAGCTTCTTCTTCAGCCGTACCTCCTATTTCTCCTATCATAACAATTGATTTAGTTTTTTCGTCTTTTAAAAAAAGTTCTAAACAATCGATAAAATTAGTGCCATTAATCGGGTCTCCTCCAATTCCTATACAAGTAGACTGCCCCATTCCATTTTCTGATGTTTGTGCTACAGCTTCATACGTTAATGTTCCAGATCTTGAAACAATACCAACTGTTCCTTTTTTATGAATATTGCCTGGCATGATTCCAATTTTACATTCTTCAGGGGTAATAATGCCTGGGCAGTTTGGTCCGATTAATCTTGATTTACTTTTTTTTAATTCTTTTTTTACTTTTAACATATCTAATACAGGTATCCCTTCAGTGATACAAACTATCAATTCTATTTTAGCATTTATTGCCTCTATGATAGCCGCAGCAGCAAAGTTAGGAGGAACATATATCATTGTAGCTGTGGCACTTGTTTGATCTCTAGCTTCTTGAACTGTATTAAATACTGGAAGATTTAAATGTTTTTGTCCTCCTTTTGAAGGAGTTACACCTCCGACTAATTTAGTGCCATACTTTATTGCTTGTTCAGAATGGAACGTCCCATGTTTTCCAGTAAAACCTTGGCAAATAACTTTTGTATTTCTATTCACTAGTATTGACATTTATTTTATAGCCTCCACAATTTTTTTTGCAGCATCGTTTAAGTTAGAAGCTGATAGTATTTTTAAATCAGATTTATCTAAAATTTCTTTACCTTCTTTAAAATTTGTTCCTGCTAATCTTACTACTAGTGGTACAGATAAGTTTGTCTCTTTGGCTGCATCTACTACACCCTGAGCAAGCACATCACAACGCATGATTCCACCAAAAATATTTATCAAAATACCTTTTACATTCTTATCTGATAAAATTAATTTGAATGCTGCGGCAACTTTTTCCTTAGATGCGCCTCCTCCAACATCTAAAAAATTTGCAGGTTCTTTTCCGTAAAGTTTAATTATATCCATAGTGGCCATAGCTAAGCCTGCCCCATTAACCATGCACCCAATTGAACCATTAAGTTTAATATATGCAAGATCAAACTTGCTTGCTTCAATTTCTTTTGGATCTTCTTCATTTAAATCTCTTAGCTTTAAAATTTCTGGTCTTCTAAAAATTGCATTATCATCAAAATTCATTTTTGCATCTAAACATAATAAATTTCCTTTTTTTGTAATTATTAAAGGATTAATTTCAATTAAGCTGGCATCCTTCTGGGTCAAAATTTTATATAGTGCATTAATTAATTTATGTGCATCTTTCTTTTGATTTTGATCTAATCCAAATACTGATATAATTTTCTCTATATCTTCTTGAGCTAATTCATTATTTAATTCAATTTTTGTCGTTACTATTTTTTCTGGTGTTTCTGCTGCAACTTTTTCAATATCCATCCCACCTTCTGTACTGCTTATAAATGCAATTTTTGAAGATTGTCTATCCACAAGACAAGATAGATAAAACTCTTTTAATATTTCGGATGCTTCTTCTACATAAAGTCTTTTTACCTTTTTTCCCTCGGGGCCTGTTTGATGAGTAATCAATACTTTGCCCATCATTTTTTTTGCTTGAATTTCCAATTCTTTAGGGTCTTTAACAAGTTTTACTCCTCCGGCTTTACCTCTGCCGCCTGCATGAATTTGCGCTTTTAAAACAAATTCTTTACTTTTTAATTTTGATACTTTTTCTTTTAACTCATTAATTGAAAAAATCACTTCTCCCTTAGAGACTGGTGCACCAAATTCTCTCAAAATTTCCTTAGCTTGATGTTCGTGAATGTTCATTTTTTACAAACTATTAATTCGTGTACTGAAAATCTTTTTTCTTCAAGCGTTTTACTTTCAAAACAAACATTCGTAAAGTAATTCTCTATATTCTTAAATAAGATTTCATTATCCTGACCTAATAAATATATAACTTGAATTTTATTTTTAGTAAGATTCTTGTTAATCATATTTTTATAAAATTTAAAATATTTATGGTTTTCTGTAGGATGAGTATTGTTATCCCACAAATACCATCTATTCAATATATTTAAGTCTTCATTGAGTATTGTTGAGACAAATTGATAATGGGTAATTAAAACTTTGTTTCTTTTATCATTATCAATGATTTGTAATGCTTTTTTAATTGTATTTATTTCATTTTGAGGATTTGAATTGAATCTGCTGATCCATTGTAAACCCTTTAAATTTTGATGAATTACGCTAGCATCTATAGCGATACTTTTATCAACATACTCTAGATCATGAAATTTTCTATCAATATTATATCTTAAATGGAATTTGATAGTTGCAAATAGAACTATAAATATAACTACCCAAATAACCTTTGAAGACTTATTAAATTTTAAAATATTCAAGTGCAAGACTGCTGCTATAATAGGTATTAAACTAAAAATATAAATTTGATTAGCTGTCAACAATTGATTAAAAACAAAAGCAATGGCGGTTAATATAATTATTAAATTTAAGATATTTAAATTAAAATTATTTTTTTTAAAATTTTTGATTGTAAGAATTGCAAGTGGAATAAGAAATATATGAATAAATTTAAATTCTCCAAAAATTCTTTTTATATTTAATTGATCTATCAAACCCAAATAAGCTGTTTCGCTACTACCAAGTCTTCCTGCTCCTACCGTTAGTGGAAAAAAAATATATTGATATAAAAAGTTTTCTAATGGTGTCTTAGTTGCAATCAAATAAAAAAATAAAAATAAAATACAAAAAAAATTACCAAATATAAAATATTTAAGATTATTGGTTTTTTTTTCTTTTAAAAAATAAAATATTGAAAAAATTATTACTAAAAATATAATGTACGCACTTGGTGTTTGCATTGACACAAAAGCAAGAAAACAAAATATTGGTAACAAGAACCATGTACTATTAAGTCTATTCTTGATAGCTAAGAATAATATAAAAATCGTAATTAATGAAAAAATGTAAGCATGAAGATAAGCAAAAGGCGTACCTGAAACAGGATAACAAAGCGTGGCAAAGCTTAATGTATAAAAAACAGAAAACTTTATATCGAAATTAATATTTCTCAGAAAGTAATATAAACTTAAAGACGCAATTACATTCATTGAAGAGGCATGTAATATATGGCTACTCCAATTGTTTCCAAAGAGTAATAAAAAAAAAGCTTCCATATAATCAACTAAAAGACCAGTAAATATCCAGAAATCTCTAATCGGTAACTTATTTTTTAAAATACTAAATCCAGTATCTAGAAACCCAAAAGAGTCGATTGGTATAATGCCTACTCTCCCACTTAACCAATTTATGAAAGATGCATAAATGATTATTCCTAATATTGTTGGAAATTCTTTAAATACACTTTTTTTAATTAAAAACATTGTTTGAAAAATATTAATCAATAAACTATTTAAATGTACCAGTAAATTGTTTTGATTTATATATCTACTAAAACTTATGTTTAAAATTAAAGAAAAAATTCAGTTTTCAAAAGAAGATAATAGAATGCAATCTATAGCAAACACAAAGGTTGCTAGAGAAACGTATTATTCTAATAAATATAATAATGTGAAATTTTTATTAAGTAAAAGATTTGGATGGATGAATAAATTTATAAAAGAGTCAGATAACGGAATTGAAGTCGGGTCTGGAGCGGGATTTTCAAAAGATTTTATTAAAAACAAAAACTTCAAATTAACTGACTTAGGTAATGACGAACATTTAGATTATAAAAATATTGATGCACAAAATACAGGTTTTAAAACAGATAGTTTAAATTTTGTAATTGCCTCAAATATGATCCACCATATTCCGTATCCAATAAAATTTTTTAAAGAAATTAATAGAATTTTAAAAAATGGAGGTAGACTTATTATTTTTGAGTCTTATTGCTCTATTTTTTTTCAATTGGCTACCATGATAATGAAACATGAGGGATTTGATTTCACATTAAATGTCTGGGATGAAGAGGAACCAAAAAGTGATGAAAAAAATGCTTGGCATGGAAATATAGCTGTCCCACATTTAATTTTTGATGACCGTTCCAGATTTAATAAAGAAATTGGTAATTTATTTGAAATTGAATATGAAGAATTAACTGAATGTTTAATTTTTATCAACTCAGGGGGGGTTACATCAAAAACTGCTTTTATTCCGATGAACAATTTTTTTTTAAATATATTGGATTATATTGATAAAGTTTTAATTAAGTTTTTTCCAAAAATTTTTTGTATGGGTAGAAGAATAGTCTTAAAAAAAAAATAAAATTATTTTAATAATGGATCTATTTTTTGCGCATCTTTAAACAAGTCTCTAACAGCTTGTATAGATTTTTCAAAATTATCTTTTTCTTCTGGATTTAAATCTAACTCTACTACTTTTTCAACTCCTCCTGAACCAATGATAACTGGTACACCAGCATATAAATCTTTAACGCCGTACTCACCGTTAAGATAAGCTGCGCATGGAAGTTGTTTTTTTAAATCTTGCAAATAACTTTTAGCCATTTCGACACCTGATGCTGCAGGTGCATAAAAAGCAGAGCCTTTTTCTAAGTACTTAACAATTTCTGCACCGCCTTTTTTTGTTCTTTCAATTATTTGATTAAGTTTTTCTTTCTTTATTTTACCTTCTTTAACTAATTCATTGATTTTTTTACCATCTACTTCTGTTAAACCCAACATAGCTACCATGCTGTCTCCATGTCCGCCTAACACAAATGATTTTATCTTTTGAACTGAAACTTTAAGCTCTTGTGAAAGAAAATAAATAAATCGTGATGAGTCAAGTATACCTGCCATTCCTACTATTTTATTTTTTGGAAGATTGGAATATTTTTGTAAAGCCATTACTATAACATCCAATGGATTGGTAATACATATCACAAAAGCATTTGGAGATGTTTTTTTTATTCCCTCGGCAACTTGCTTGATTATCTTAAGATTAATTCCTAATAAATCATCTCTCGTCATACCTGGTTTTCTTGGCACACCTGCAGTAATGATTATTACATCAGAATTTTTTGTATCTTCATAATTATCTGTTCCTGATAATTTAATATTGAATCCATTTACTGGGGATGATTGGGCAATATCTAACGCTTTGCCTTTTGCTATACCTGCTGCAACATCAAATAAAACTACATCACCTAATTCTTTTAATGCGATTAAATGTGCAAGAGTTCCTCCGATTTGTCCGGCTCCTATCAAGGTAATTTTTTTTCTCAATGTATATCCTTTTTATTTCATAGTTGGCATTATAAATTCTGGATCAGATCTCAATCCTGAAGGCCACCTTGAAGTTATTGTTTTAAGTTTAGTATAAAATCTTACACCTTCGGGGCCATGCATATGTTGATCTCCAAACAATGATCTTTTCCAACCACCAAAGCTGTGGAAAGCCATAGGAACTGGTATAGGAATATTAATACCAACCATTCCTATTTTAGCTTTATTGGAAAATGTTCTGCCTGAGTCCCCGTCTCTAGTAAATATACTTACCCCATTACCAAATTCATGGTCATTCACTAATTGTAGTGCTTCATCAAAGTCTTTAGCTCGAATAACAGATAAAACTGGTCCAAAAATTTCTTCTTTATAAATTCTCATATCTTTTTTTACGTGGTCAAATAGGCAACCACCGATATAATAACCATTTTCATAACCTTGAATTTTAAAATTTCTTCCATCTACTAACAATTTAGCGCCTTCTTTTACACCAATGTCTACATAGCTTTTTACTTTTGCTAAATGTTCTTTAGTAACTAAAGGTCCCATTTCTGATTCCTTATCCATGCCTGGACCAACTTTTAACGCCTCTACTTTTTTAGTCAAAGAATTAACCAATTTATCTCCTATTCCTCCTACTGCTACAGCAACTGATTGTGCCATACATCTCTCACCTGCTGAACCATAAGCGGCTCCCATTAACCCATTAACTGCTTGGTCTAAATCACAATCTGGCATAACAACACAATGATTTTTTGCTCCTCCTAAAGCTTGTACTCTCTTTTCATTTTTGGCACAATTTTCGTATATATATTTAGCTATTGGGGTTGACCCAACAAAACTCATAGCGACAACATCCTTATTATTTATTAATGCATCGACAGCCTCTTTATCTCCATTAATCACATTAAAAACTCCATCTGGTAAACCAGCTTCTTTTAATAATTCAGCTAATCTTAGAGAACAAGAGGGGTCTTTTTCAGAGGGCTTTAAAACAAATGTATTTCCACATGCTATTGCCATTGGAAACATCCACATGGGAACCATTGCAGGAAAATTAAAAGGAGTAATACCTGCGCAAACTCCTAATGGTTGCCTTATTGACCAACTATCAACACTTGTTCCAACATTTTCTGTGAATTCTCCTTTAAGCATTTGAGGTATACCACAAGCATACTCAACAACTTCTAGTCCTCTAGTTAAAGATCCTTTGGCATCTTCATATACTTTTCCATGTTCAGAAACGATAATTTTTGCAAGTTCATCATAATTTTTTTCTATTAATTCCTTAAATTTAAACATAATCCTAGCTCTTTGAAGAGGAGGAGTATTTGACCACTTTTCAAATGAATTTTTTGCATTTTCTACTGCTTTATTAACATCTTCTGATGTTGCTAATTTAACTTCTGCACTCTGTTCACCCGTAGCTGGATTAAAAATTTTATTTTTTCTCTTGGAGTTACCAGAATAGTTTTTACCACCAATAAAGTGTTCTATTAATTTCATAGTGCTAATTGATTAAATAAGCTTTTAGCTTGTTGCAAGCATTTTTTTTATTGATCCAATAGCTTTTGCTGGATTTAGACCTTTTGGACAAGAATTAGTGCAGTTCATTATCGTATGGCATCTATAAAGCTTTAGTTCATCTGCCACTTTTTTTAATCTTTCTTTTTTTTCTTCATCTCTACTATCGCTTATCCATCTGTAGGCTTGAAGTAAAACTGCAGGACCCAAATATTTGTCACCATTCCACCAATAACTTGGGCAAGATGTGGAACAGCAAGCGCATAATATACACTCGTAATAACCATCAAGTTTTGATCTATCCTTTTGTGATTGAAGAATTTCATTTTTTTCAGTATCAGTTTTGGAAGTTTTTAACCAAGGTTGAATGGACTCATATTGTTTATACAAATTGCTTAGATCTCCAATTAAATCTTTAATAACTTTTAAATGAGGCAAAGGATAAATATTCAGTTCACCTTTAATATCACTATGTGACTTAATGCATGATAAAGTATTAATTCCGTCTACATTCATAGCACATGAACCACATACACCGTGGGCACAAGATCTTCTAAAAGTTAATGATGAGTCCATTTCATTTTTAATCTTAAAAAGAATGTCTAAAACTTTAGGTCCACAATTATCCATATCTACTTCAAATGTATCTATTCTAGGATTTTGTCCATCATCTGGATTCCATCTGTAAACATTTACTTTTCTGATATTTTTAGAATTTGTTTTATCTTTATAATATTTACCTTTAATAATTTTTGAATTATTGGGAAGCGAGAATTCAGCCATTAATAAACTCTTTCTTTTGGTGGAAAATATTGTACATCATTTGTTAATGTTCTTGAATGTACATCTCTATATTTAACTTTGACCTCTTTGCCATTTTGCCATGCTAAAGTATGTTTCATAAATTGTTTGTCATCCCGTTTAGAAAAATCTTCTCTAGCGTGTGCTCCTCTGCTCTCTTTTCTATGATAAGCCGAGTCCATAGTGGTCATAGCTTGCCTTATCAAGTTATCAAATTCTAAAGACTCAACTAAATCAGTATTGAACAAAAGAGATTTATCTTTTACAGATATGTCTGCCAAGCCCTCAAAAGGTTTTCTAATTGCATCAATACCTTCTTTTAAAGTTTTTTCTGTTCTGAATACTGCGCACTTGCTTTGCATTGTTTTTTGCATTGATAATCTTAGACTTGCAGTATTTGTGCCCCCATTTGAATTTCTAATTTTATCAAATCTATCTAGACATTTGTCCGCTTCATTTTTTGGCGAAATATCATGAGGTGTATTAGGTTTAACTAATTCTGCTGCTCTTTTTGCTGCAGCTTTTCCAAAAACTACTAAATCTATTAATGAGTTAGACCCTAATCTATTTGCACCATGAACAGAAACGCAAGCTGCTTCACCTATCGCCATCAAGCCCGGAACGGTCTTTTCAGAACCATTTAAAGTTAAAACTTCTGCTTTATAGTTTGTAGGTATTCCACCCATATTATAATGAACAGTAGGAACTACAGGTATAGGATCTTTAGTTACATCTACTCCTGAAAAAGTTTTTGCGGACTCAGCTATACCAGGCAATCTATCTTCAATTACTTTTGAATCTAAATGGTCCAAATGAAGATGAACATGGTCTTTTTCTTTTCCTACACCTCTTCCTTCATTTATTTCAATAGCAATAGATCTGCTTACTACATCTCTTGAAGCAAGATCTTTAGCGTTAGGAGCGTATCTCTCCATAAATCTTTCTCCTTTAGAATTTAAAAGAAAACCACCTTCACCTCTAACTCCTTCAGATATCAAACATCCCACTCCATATATTCCAGTAGGATGAAATTGAACAAATTCCATATCTTGTAATGGTAAACCAGCTCTTAAAACCATCCCATTACCATCTCCAGTACAAGTATGAGCAGAAGTCGCTGAATAATAAATTTTACCATAACCGCCGGTAGCAATTATAGTTATATGAGATTTAAATCTATGAATTGTACCATCGTTTAGATTCCAAGCTATCAAGCCTTTACATTCTCCATTTTTCATTATCAAATCTAATGCAAAATATTCTATAAAAAATTCTGTGTTGTGTTTTAAAGCTTGACCATACAATGTATGAAGAATGGCGTGTCCTGTTCTATCTGCTGCTGCACAAGTTCTTTGAACAGTTCCATTGCCATAGTTTTTAGTCATCCCTCCAAAAGGTCTTTGGTATATTTTTCCTTCTTTAGTTCTACTAAAGGGCACTCCATACTTATCTAACTCTTGAACTGCTTTAGGAGCTTCTTTACAAAGATATTCAATTGCATCTTGGTCGCCCAACCAATCAGAGCCCTTCACTGTATCATACATGTGCCATCTCCAGTCATCCTCTCCCATATTTCCAAGCGCTGCAGAAATTCCACCTTGTGCAGCTGAAGTATGACTTCTTGTCGGGAAAACTTTTGAAATACATGCTGTTTTCAATCCTGCTTCGGATAAGCCTACTGCTGCTCTCAATCCAGAACCTCCAGCTCCAAGAACTACAACATCATATTCATGATCTATAATTTTATAAGCACTCATTATGATAAATTAAATATTCCTATAATTGTTAATAATGAAATTATTATAGCAAAAATATTAAGCATTTGCTTTGCGACATTTTTTATTTTTTCATTTTTAATATAATCTTCAAAAATCTCACTTATAGTTAAAGCTGAAAAAAAGTAGGAAACAACAATAAAGATAGAAAATAAGATTTTTGATGGCTGTTTTGTAAAAAAATTAACAACTTCAATATAATCTGAGTCATATATTGCTACTAAATTAACTATAAACCAAATCATTAATGGAATTAATGTTAATGAACTATATTTTATAAATAACCATTTTTTCGTTGATACGTGCATATTAAAAAATATTTTTTCCTATTAAATAAAATAAAATTGTTAAAACAAAAGATCCAAAGAAAGCTAAAACTCCTGTAATTTTTGCAACTCTTAAATCAAAACCATAACCCATATCCCAAATTAGATGTCGTATTTCATTTAAAATATGGAAACTAAAAGTCCAACACAAAGATACTATTATAAATTTTCCAAAAAAAGATTTTAAAAATAGTTCTATTGGTTCATAGCTATTTTCACCTACAAGCAAAAATAATGTCCAAATGCAAATTAATGTTATGGCCAAAATATTAATGACTCCAACTATTCTGTGAGTAATAGAAAGAAGAGATGAAATCTGCCACTTATAAATTTCTAAATGTGGACTTAGAGGATTTTTGTTATTGTACATAAATTATTTATAAACCAAATTCTTCACTTTTTATTTTTCTTTATTAAACACTCTGCTATCTGAACAGTATTTAAAGCTGCTCCTTTTAATAGATTGTCTGAAACTACCCAGATATTTAAAGCTTTTTTATTAGAATGATCTTTTCTAATTCTTGAAATAAAAGTCAAATAATCTCCTTCTGCCTCCATTGGAGTAATATATCCTCCGTCTTTATTTTCATCAATAACTTTACAGCCTGGAGCATTTTCCAATATCTTTTTAACATTTTCCAAATCATATTCATTTTCAAACTCAATATTTACTGATTCAGCATGAGAAGTTTTTACCGGAACTCTTACACAAGTTGCGGTTAAGCTTATTTTTTCATCTAAGATTTTCTTTGTTTCGTTCTCCATTTTCCATTCTTCTTTTGTATAACCATCTTCAACAAAAGAATCTATGTGGGGAATCAAATTAAATGCGATCTGTTTAGTAAAGTTTTTAGACTCAATTTTTTTACCATCTAAGTGATCTTTAGTTTGACTAAACAATTCATCTACTGATGCTTTTCCTGCTCCAGAAACTCCTTGATAAGTTGAAACTACTACTCTTTTAATTTTATACTTGTCATGAAGAGGTTTTAAAGGAAGCATTAACTGAATTGTCGAGCAATTAGGATTTGCTATAATATTCTTGTGAATTCCTAAATCTTTAGAATTAACTTCAGGGACTACTAAAGGAACATCTTTATCCATTCTAAAATATTTTGAATTATCTATAACAATAGTTTTTTTTGAAGCTTTAGGTGCCCAATTTTTTGCGATCTCACTACCTGCAGCAAATATCGTAATTTCTGCCTTTGAAAAATCATATTTTTCTAATTGCTGAACAATTATTTCCTTTTTTTTAAAAACTAATTTCTGCCCAGCACTTTTTTCAGATGCAACTAAAAAAAGGTTATCAATTTCTATTTTTGATTTTTCTAATACTTCTATTGTTTTTCTACCTACGTTGCCAGTGGCACCGATTATTGCAAAATTCATATTCTTTAATTGTTTTATTTCAATTTTGAGATAATTGCATCACCCATATCAGTTGTAGTGACTTCTTTTTTGCCATCAGACATAATGTCTTTTGTTCTCAGACCATCATCTAAGACCTTTTGAACAGCGACGTCTAATAAATCCGCTTCTTTATCAAGATCTAATGAATATCTTAAAGCCATAGATAAGCTTAATATTGTGGCAATAGGATTAGCAACATTTTTTCCAGCAATATCGGGGGCGGAACCATGTACAGGTTCGTAAAGAGATCTAATTTTACCATTTTTATCTCTTAATCCAAGAGAAGCCGAAGGCAATAAGCCTAGAGACCCTGTTAACATTGCTGCCTCATCTGACAACATATCTCCAAATAAATTATCAGCTAATATTACGTCAAATTGCTTTGGATTTCTCAAAAGCTGCATAGCACAATTATCTGCCAACATATGATTTAATTCTATTTTTTTATATTCTTTATCTTTTAAAGCCTGAACTTCTTCTCTCCATAAAACTCCTGCCTCCATCACATTAGACTTCTCACAAGACGTTACTTTATTCTTTCTTTTTTTTGCTAAATCAAAAGCAACTCTAGCAATTCTTTGTATTTCGGCTGTAGTATAAGAATGGGTGTTTATACCTCTTCTTTGATTATTTTCTATTGGCTCAATTCCTCTTGGTTCGCCAAAATATATTCCTCCTGTTAACTCTCTTACAATCATTATATCTAAACCAGATACTATTTCTGGCTTTAATGTTGACGAGTTAACTAGTTGTTTAAAACAAATTGCAGGTCTAAGATTTGCAAATAATTTCAATTCTTTTCTAAGTTTTAAAAGACCTCTCTCTGGTTTTTTAGAAAACTCTAAATTATCCCACTTTGGGCCACCACAAGCTCCCAAAATTACAGCATCTGACTCCAAAGATTTATAAAAAACTTCGTCAGTTATTGGAGTTTTGTTAGCATCAATTGATGCCCCGCCGATTAACTCTTCTTCAAAACTAAAATCTAAAGATTTATTCTTGTTAAACCATTCTATTATTTTTTTTGTTTCCCTGACAACTTCGGGTCCAATACCATCTCCAGGCAATAATAAAATTTTTCTTTTTCTAGCTTTAGCCATTTCTTAAAATCCAAGGTTTATTTGTGTTAATCTTTTTCTCATAGTTATCAATTTCATTTAATTTTTTCATTGATAATCCAATGTCATCTAATCCCTCAATCAAACATTTTTTTTTAAATTCATCTACGTCAAAGTTAATCACTTTGTTTCCAAAAGATATTTCTTGTTTCTGTAGATTTATTTCGATCTCTTTTTGTCTTTTTGAATAATCAGATAATTCCAAAACAATTTCTTCATCTATCTTAATTGGTAAAATACCATTTTTAAAACAATTATTATAAAATATATCCGCAAAACTAGAGCTTATTACACATTTAATTCCAAAATCAAGCAATGCCCAAGGAGCATGCTCTCTTGAGGAACCACAGCCAAAATTCTTACCAGCTAGTAAGATCTTAGATTGATTATATGGGCCTTTATTTAATATAAAGTCTTTTATTATTTTTCCATTTTCATCATAACGCATTTCATAAAATAAACTTTTTCCTAAACCTGTTCTTTTAATTGTTTTTAAGAATTGTTTTGGAATGATCATATCAGTATCAATATTTTGTAATGACAAGTATGATGGTATGCTTTTCAATTTAAAAAATTTTTCCATTATTCTATTTCCCTAACATCAGAAAGACGACCTTTAATTGCAGCTGCGATTGCCATACCTGGGCTCACTAAATGAGTTCTGCCGCCTCTTCCTTGTCTTCCTTCAAAATTTCTATTTGATGTTGATGCACATCTTTCTTTAGGTTTCAATTGATCCGGATTCATACCCAAACACATTGAGCAACCTGGCTCTCTCCATTCAAATCCTGCTTCGATAAATATTTTGTGTAATCCTTCTTTCTCTGCTTGAGCTTTAACTAGTCCTGATCCAGGCACTACCATTGCACTTACATTATTTGCAATTTTTTTTCCTTTCAAGAGATCTGCAGCTAACCTTAAATCTTCTATTCTTCCATTTGTACAACTACCAATGAATATTTTATCTATTTTTATATCAGATATTTTAGTATTTGCTTTTAATCCCATATATTCTAGAGATCTTTTCATTGCTGTTCTTCTATCTTCATTAGTTTCTTTATTTGGATCTGGGACCATACCAGTTACTGGTGAAACATCTTGAGGAGAAGTCCCCCATGTAACTAAAGGTTCAATTTCTTTTCCTTCAATGTTAATTTCTTGGTCGAACTTACAATCTTTATCTGAATACAAAGATTTCCAAAATTGTATCGCTTTATTCCAATTATCGTTTTTTGGAGACATTGTTTTATTTTTTAAATATTCAAAAGTTTTTTCATCTGGAGCAATTAATCCTGCTCTTGCCCCTGCTTCTATAGTCATGTTGCAAACAGTCATTCTTTCTTCCATGCTTAAATTTTTTATTACCTCTCCGGCAAATTCTATTACATAACCAGTTCCACCGGCAGTACCAATTGTTCCAATAATTTTTAGGATAACATCTTTAGCAGTAACTCCTTTGGGTAAAGCTCCATTAACATTTATTCTTAAATTTTTTGATTTCTTTTGAATTAATGTTTGAGTTGCAAGCACGTGTTCCACTTCTGATGTGCCTATTCCAAAAGCTAAAGCGCCAAATGCTCCGTGTGTAGCAGTATGACTGTCTCCACAAACTATAACTGTCCCAGGTTGAGTAAAGCCTTGCTCTGGTCCAATGATATGGACTATTCCTTGTCTTTTATCATTAACGTCAAAAAGTTCTACACCAAATTCTTTACAATTGTTTCTTAATGTATCTACTTGAAGTCTGGACTCATTGTCATCAATTCCTTTAGATCTATCTGTAGTTGGAACATTATGATCTGGTACAGCTAGTGTTAATTCAGGTCTTCTTACTTTTCTTTTCTGGAGTCTTAATCCTTCAAAGGCTTGGGGACTTGTGACTTCGTGAACTAAATGTCGATCAACATATATTAGTGAAGTTCCATCGGACTGTTCATGAACGAGATGGTCTTCCCATATTTTATCATATAGAGTTTGTGACATCGAAAATTTTATTATTTTTTATCGTTAGTTTTTGTCTCAGTTTTTTTCTGAACAATAGGATTATCTTTTACTTCTTCTGCTTTTACATCTTCTTTAGCAGTTACAATAACTTTTTTTACAGGTTCTACTGGTTGAGCTGAAATATCAACTCCAATTTTTTTCTTAACTTTTTCAGCTATTCTTGCAGATTTACCTTTTCTGTCTCTTAAATAATAAAGTTTTGCTCTTCTAACTTTTCCTGATCTAATTACTTTAATTGAATCTACGTTTGGACTGTAAAGTGCAAAAGTTCTTTCAACACCTTCTCCAAATGATATTTTTCTAACAGTAAAAGAAGAGTTTAAATCCCTATTCTTTTTTGCTATACAAACACCCTCAAAATACTGAATCCTTTCTCTTTTCCCCTCCACAATCTTTACACCAACTTTTATTGTGTCTCCTGAGGAAAAATCAGTTATTTTTTTATTTGCAACAATTTTTTTAATTGCCTCTTTATTTATATCTTCAATGTTTTTCATTTTTTTTATTTAAATATTTTTTCCAAAGATCGGGTCTCTGGCGACGTGTTATAGCCTCAGATTGCGATAAACGCCAGCCCTTAATTTTAGCGTGATCTCCTGATAAAAGTACTTCTGGAGGGCTTTTTCCTTCCCAATTTTGAGGTTTTGTATATTGAGGATATTCTAATAGATAATTTTCAAAACTTTCTTCTTTTGTTGAATTATCATTTCCTAAAACGTTAGGTAATAATCGAATTACAGAGTCAATAAAAACAAATGAAGCTGTTTCACCTCCTGACAATATAAAGTCACCAATACTGTACTCTTCAATATTTCTTTTCTCTAAAAGTCTTTGATCAATTCCTTCAAAATGACCACATAATAAATTTAGTTTTTTTTGTTTACTAAATTCTCTAGCAACTTTTTGATCAAATTTTTTTCCTTTAGGTGATAAATAAATTGTGGTTTCATTATTTTCTAAATTTGCATCTAGTGCTGAGGCTATAACATCAGGCCTCAATAACATTCCGTTTCCACCACCAAAAGGAGTGTCATCTACCGAATTATGCTTGTCAGTTGCATAGTCTCTTATATTTATAACTTTTAAATTCCAAATTTTTTTTTCCTGAGCTTTTTTATAAATGCCAGTATTAAGCGGCCCTGGATAAAGATCTGGATACAAAGTAAAAACTTTTACTTCAAGCATAGATATTAGTCTCCAAACTAAGCCTTAGGCTCTTCCTTTTTAGCTTCTGCTTTTTTAGGTTCTTCTTTTTTAGGCTCTTCCTTTTTAGCTTCTGCTTTTTTAGGCTCTTCTTTTTTAGGCTCTTCTTTTTTAGGTTCTTCCTTTTTAGCTTCTGCTTTTTTAGGCTCTTCTTTTTTAGGCTCTTCCTTTTTAGGTTCTTCCTTTTTAGTCTCTTCCTTTTTTCTATCTTTTTTTGGAATAGCTTTAAGTGGATTATTTCCAGGTTTAGGCATCGGCATCAATTGCATTTCTCCTAAAATTCTAGAAACCCTTAAAGTAGGTTGAGCCCCTTTGCTCATCCAATACTTAACTCTCTCAAATTCTACTTTTATTCTCTCCTTTTTATCTTTCGGCAACAAGGGATTATAAGATCCAAGTTTTTCAATAAATTTACCATCTCGAGAATATCTTCCATCTGCTACTACTATTTTATAAACAGGTCTTTTTCTTACGCCGCCCATTGATAATCTTATTCTTAACATTTTATACCTTTCATTTTAGTTGATTGATTATTTCATCTGGTATTGCCCCAGATGGAATTTTTTTACCTTGAGACATTTTTTTCATCATGTCTGACATCATTTTGAATTGTTTAAGCAATTTATTTATCTTTGTAACATCTACTCCTGATCCTGTAGAAATTCTTTTTCTTCTTGATCCACTAATTATTTTCGGATTTTCTTTTTCTTTTTTTGTCATAGATAAAATTATTGCTTCATTTTCAGTTATCATTTTCTCATCTATAGATGCTTTTTCCATTTGTGCTTTCATTTTACTTGCTCCTGGCAATAAAGACATTACTCCCTCCATACCTCCCATCTTTTTCATTTGTCTTAATTGAGATAGATAAGTATCCATTGTAAAAAGGCCTTTTTTAATTTCATCTTCAGTTTTCTTGATTTTTTCCTCATCTAAATCTTGGGATGCTTTTTCAACAAGGGAAACTACATCCCCCATACCTAAAATTCTATTGGCTATTCTATCAGGATAAAATAATTCAAAATCTGTTATTTTTTCTCCTATACCAATATATTTAATAGGTTTACCTGTTACGTGTTTCATGCTTAGAGCTGCTCCGCCTCGTCCATCTCCGTCTATTCTTGTGAGAATGATGCTAGAAAGGTTTACTGCCGTATCAAATTCTTTTGCAACATTAACTGCTATTTGACCAGTAAGTGAGTCAGCAACTAAAATTGTTTCCGCTGGTTTAATTATTTCTTTAACTTGTTTTATTTCAGACATCATTGGAAGATCGATCTGGGTTCGGCCGGCAGTATCAAAGATTATTACGTCTGATCCATTTAAATTTGCGGCGTTAATAGCTCTTTTTGTAATATCAATTGGCTGTTGTTTTTCTACTATCGGCAAATTTTCAATATTATTTTTTTCTGCAAGTGTTTTTAGTTGTTCCTGGGCTGCAGGTCTATAAATATCCAAACTAACCAACATCACTTTTTTTTTAAAATTTTTCTCAATTAATTTTGCAAGTTTTGCTGCTGAAGTAGTTTTTCCTGACCCTTGTAAGCCTACTAAGAGAATTGAAACAGGCGGTACGGCCTTAAGATTTAATTCTTCGTTTTTTTTTCCTAGAATATTAACTAATTCATCATAAACAATTTTAACTATCATTTGACCTGGAGAAGTTGATCTAATTATTTCTTGTCCTATAGCTTTGGGTTTAATATTAGCTATAAATTCTTTAGCAACTGGAAGGGCAACATCGGCCTCAAGTAAAGCCTGTCTAATTTCTTTTAACCCAGAATCGACTTGTTCTTCGGTTAACGAAGGTGCCTTTTTAAGTTTAGAAAAAATATTTTCTAATTTATTTGTTAAATTTTCAAACATTTCATTACACGCAACACCTATCGCACTAGTGGGCGAACCTTCGCTGACTAGTGTCGACACTCTTAAATCTAAGAGCACCGCAAAAAGCTTGTGATTTTGCGGAAAGTGAAGGCAAAGTACAATTTGGGGTTTTAAATGTCAACGAATAATTATACTACTCTAAATATGTCAGAGATTAATGCTTATAGAATGGACGGTTTAGGCAATGATTTTATCATAGTTGATAGAAGAGAAAATTCTATAAACTTAAGCAAAGAAAAAATTATCAAACTTGGTGATAGAAAAATATTAGGCTTTGATCAAATTCTCTTTATTGAAAAACTGGAAAGTAATTCCTACCCAATTAAAATTTATAACTCTGATGGTGGTGAAGTTAGCGCATGTGGAAATGGAGCTAGATGCGTGGCTTATCTTTTAGGTAAAAATTTAAATATTAAGGAAATCAAATTAAAAACAAATAATAGATTACTTAGTGCAAAAATAGTAGGAGATTTTGATGTGGAACTCGAAATGGGAAAACCTTTATTTAATTTTGATGAAATTCCATTATCAAAAACAATAGAACCGAGTAATATAACGTTAAAGATTAATGATAAATTGTTCACTGGAGGATTTTGTGTAAACGTAGGCAATCCCCACATAGTTTTTTTTGTTGAAGATTGTTTTGAACATGACCTAAATGTAATAGGTCCTAAAATTGAAAATCATGATCTATTTCCAGAGAAAGTTAATGTTACATTTGCTCAGATAATTGACAAAAGCAATATTAAAGTAAATGTTTGGGAACGTGGTGCTGGACTTACAAAAGCTTGCGGAACAGCTGCTTGCGCAACTGCTGTTGCAGCTTTAGAAAACAAATTGATTAATAATAAAGTAAATATAAAATTTAATGAAGGAGTCTTAAAGATAGAAATAGACAAAAATCATAATATATTTATGACTGGTCCAGTTTCAGAGATTAAAAATATAAAAATAGAAATTTAATATGGGATTGTTCGATAAATTTAAAGTAGGACTTGGAAAAAGTTCTTCTGGTCTTGCAGATGGATTTAAAAATATTTTTTCAAAAAAAAAATTAGATGGAGAAGTATTATCTGAGTTCGAAGATTTACTTATAAGTGCTGATACAGGTGTTGAGGTGGCTAAAGAATTAAGAAAAGATTTTGAAAATTTTAAAATAGATAAAAAATTAGATAATCATCAAGAAATTTTAAAACTAATAGCTGATAAGATGGCTATTAACCTACTTAAATACGAAAAAGATTTAAGTCTTATGGGCAATGCTAGTTCGTCAGTTATAGTTGTGTCCGGAGTGAATGGTGTAGGAAAAACAACTACAATTGGAAAATTAGGAAAATACTTTAAAGATAATAGTAGATCAGTTGTATTCGGTGCAGCGGATACTTTTAGAGCAGCAGCAATTGATCAGCTACAAGTTTGGGCTGCAAAAGTCAAAGTTGATATAATTAAATCTGAGATTAATAGTGATCCTGCTTCTGTGGCTTTTAAAACTGCTGAATTTGCAAAAAAAAATCAGATTGATATTGCTTTAATAGATACAGCTGGAAGATTACAAAATAAAAAAAATTTAATGGATGAATATAAAAAAATTATTAATGTCCTTAAAAAAATAGATGAAAAGTTTCCTAATGAAGTAATTTTAGTTTTAGACGCAACTACTGGTCAAAATGCATTAAATCAAGTTGAGGAATTTAGTAAAATTCAGAAGATTACTGGATTAATCGTAACAAAACTTGATAGTACTGCCAAAGGTGGAATCATATTAGCCATTTGTAAAAAATATAATTTACCTATTGTCGCTGTCGGAATGGGAGAAAAAGATACGGACTTACATCCATTTAATGCTGAATTTTTTTCTAAGGCGTTACTTGGATTAGAATCTTAATATTTTTCAATAAAATTTTTTATATTTTTTAATAGTTGATCATTAAATTCCATCATATGAACATCGTCTAAAGTAAAATATGAGTATTTTGGATTATTAGCTTTTTCAAACAATTCTTTTCCCATTGAAAAAGGAATGATATCATCTTTTTTACCATGCATTATCAAAATTGGAGTACGAATTTTATCAATTTTGTTAATAGAGTCATACCTATCTTTTAAAATAAATTTTACAGGTAGGTAAGGGTAATAGATCTTTGCTGAATTTTCTACTGATGTAAAAGGTGACTCTAGTATTATTCCATTAAAATTATTTTTTTTACCTATTTCTACTGCTACTCCACTGCCCAAAGACTCTCCGTATAAAATGATTTGATTATTTTCAACTTTTTTTTCATTTAACCATTTAATAGCTGCTTCTGCATCTTCATATAAATTTTTTTCTGTTGGTGATCCTTTATTGCCGCTAAATCCTCTCCAAGAAATTAATAGAATATTAATATCTAATTTATTTAATTCATTAAGTTTATAAATTCTATTTGATAAATCTCCTGCGTTTCCGTGAAATAAGACAAGTGTTTTAAATTCTTTAAAATCTTTATTTATTAGCCACGATTTAAGTGTAATCTTGTCATCAACTTTTATAAAAATCTCCTCATAGCTAAATTGAATTTTATCATTTTGATAATTATTTTCTGAAGGAAGATAAAGTAGATTTCTTTGATAAAAGTATATGAAAATTAATAATACTAAGTAAGCAATTATTACTGAAGATAAAGTTAAGTATAAATATTTCATTTAACAATCTTTCTTGCTAAATAAACTCCAAAAAAAACTAAAGCTGCTCCATAATAGTGAAAACCTAAAAGAGATTCATCAAATAATATTATTCCATAAATAGCAGAATATATTGAAAATATATAAAGTGTGAATCCGGCTAAAGAGGCCCCAACAAATTTTTGAACTTTAGTATAAAGGGTAAAAGCTATTATTCCTGGAGAAATAGCTGCAAACAAAACCCAAAATAAAAAATTGTTATTAAATGCTGTATTAAAGAAATAAGACTCTTCAATTAAATAAAAAGGTAATAAAGAAATTGCTCCAAAAAAAGCTATAAGTGTGAACCTTGCCATAAGGCTAAAATTGCTCTTCCAATTGATAAGAAAAATAGAATAAACTGCCCATCCTATAGCTGCGCCCAACATCCATAAATCTCCAGAAGTAAATTTAAAATTTACTAAGTAAAAGATGTCTCCCTTACAAATTATTATTAAAACACCTGTAAGACATAGTATTAGACCAATGACTCTTGATAAATTAATTTTATCTTTAAAAAATAGTACTGATAAAATAATAATAAATATTGGAGAAGATGTATAAATTATTCCCATGTTAGCCATTGTAGTAGACATGCCAGCTATAAAAGGGAAAGCCCCACAAACACCACAGCCCATAAGTCCTAAGAAAAAAAGTTTGAAGGATTCTTTTTTAAATTGTTCTTTCTTTTTTATAATTTCGTTAAAAAAAAATGGCATTAAGATTAGAAAAACTGTGAGCCATCTCCAAAATGCTAATGATACTGGGGGAACATATTCAACTCCTCCTCGTGCAACAATAATATTAGAAGCCATAAAAATTGGCTGAATAAATAAAAGTAAATAAGGATAAAAATTATTTTTTCTTGTCGCCAAAGGCTTCATATAACATCATTACTATTACTAAGCCCATTAGAATATAAACTGGTAAAACATCTTTAAAACCAATCATCATTGATCTAGTTAATGTAGTTGCCAGACCAATAAGAAAGGCAATACAAAAAGCGCAACCAATTATTGAGGTAATTTTATTCATCTTTACAGTTTTTTTCTATCCAATTAGCTGTACCTAAAAATCTTAAATCATCAAGTTTATTTCCAACTAATTGAACGCCTAATGGTAAGTTATTTTCACCAGTTAGTAAAGGGAGTGAAATAGTTGGTAAACCTAAATATGTCCAACATTTTTGAAAATCAGCACTTCCAGTAGATTTAAGACCTTTGTCAGCTACACCGCTAGAAGATGGTGTAATAATGCCATGATAGTCTTCAAAAACTTCTTTGTAAGACTCGTAACTTTGTTTCATGAAATCTATTGCATCTGTGTACTCTTTCGCAGAATATTTCATTCCTCTTTCAATTGCATCTCTCATTTCTCTGGAAAGTTTATTTTTATCCTTTTTATAATAAATTTGAAAATTATTTGCTAAATCAGTTTCATGGATGATTTGATGATACTTGGGTATTTCTTTAAAATATGAAGGCATATCAAAAATTTCAATGTTCTTCTTGAAACTTTTAATTAAAAATTCAAATGCTTTTTGTGACTCTTTGTCGATTTTTTTCCAATTATCTGTTTTATAAAATATAAACTTTGGTTCAAAAACTGGTCCTTCTTCACAAACTTTTATCATATCATCAGCAGCAAAATGAACTGTAGCGGGATCATATAAATCTTTTTTTATTAATACTTTTGCAAGCAAAGCTACATCTTTTACAGTTTTTCCAAATACTCCCATTGTATCAAGTTTATCTGAAGTTTTTAAAACTCCATTTCTTGAAATTAATCCGTAGGAAGGCTTATAACCAACAACTCCACAGTAAGAAGCAGGTCTAATAATTGATCCACCTGTTTGTGATCCAATTGATAAATGCGCCATATGAGAAGCTACAACTGCAGCAGATCCACTTGAAGATCCGCCAGGAGTTCTTGAATAGTCATGAGGATTTTTTGTTTTACTTGGGTGAATGTAAGCAAGTTCACAAGTTACTGTTTTTCCCATAATAATTGCTCCCGCTGTCTTTAATAAATTAACTATTTCTGAGTCTTGAGAGCTAGACATTTTTTTTCTAAAAACAGTTCCACACTCGGTTGGCATATCGTATGTTCCAATTATATCTTTAATTGCTACAGGCAATCCGTGCAGAGCGCCAAGAGGTTTACCAGACTTTCTGTATTCATCAGCTTCTTCTGCTTTTTCTAAAAGAATTTTCTTATCTAAAAATGCCCAAGCTTGAACCTCTTTATCAAATTTTTCAATTCTCTTTATATAAGCTTTACATAAATCTACAGAAGAAATATCACCAGATTTTAGCTTGGCCACCAATTCATTGGCATTTAGAGAAGCTGTATCTATCATTATAAATTATTAGTTTGCGAATAAAACATCCGGCAGCCAAAGAGCAATACCCGGAAACAAATACATTAATACCATAGCAAAAATCACTATTCCGAGGAAGGGCATTATACCCCTAAATATATCCATGAGTTCTACATTTTTTGATTGAACCCCTTTCAGATAATAGGCTGACATTGCCATAGGCGGGGTAAGAAAAGATGTTTGTAAATTTAAAGCTATCAACATAGCAAAAAAATATGGGTTCACTCCAAAAAACTCAACTAATGGTAAAAATATTGGAACAAAAATAATCAATATTTCCGTCCATTCCAATGGCCATCCAAGTAAGAAAATTATAATCTGTGTAATTACTAAAAACTGCCAAGGTGCGAGATCCATGGCTTTAAAGAAATGTTCAAATACTTCATGGCCTCCTAGATAAGAAAAAACAGACGAAAAAGTCCAAGACCCTATGAATAACCACATTATCATTGCTGTTGTCTTTGCTGTAAGAAAAACTGATTCTTTAAAATTTTTCCATTTCAAAGTCTTGTAAAAATACGAGAGAACTATTGCTCCAAAGGCACCCACCCCTGCTGCTTCTGCAGGTGTTGCTAAGCCTCCTAAGATTGTACCAAGTACTAAAATAATTAGTGAAAAGAGAGGAAGAAAAGAAACTAAAACCTCTTTCAATATTACAGATCTTGGAGGTATTTCTTCTTCTGGTGGTTTAGGTGCTATGGATGGATTAAAATACGCTCTAGTAATTGCATAACCTATATATAGTCCGGCTAGCAATAAACCAGGAAGTATTGCGGCAGCAAATAACCTTAATGGTGAAAGCTGAGCAATAACTGAATAAACAATAAGCATAATGCTTGGTGGAATTAGTATACCAAGACATCCTCCAGAACATATTACACCTGAAGCAAATTTCTTATCATAGCCTGCTTTGATCATAGCTGGCCAAGCTAACAAACCCATTAAAGTAACTACTGCTCCGATAATCCCAGTCGCAGTTGAAAAAAGTGCACAAGTAATTAAAGCTGCTACTGCCATTGAAGCTGGCAATCTGTGTGAGGCTAATCTAATTGCAAAAAACAATCTAGAAACAATTCCAGCTCTTTCTACGAGATATCCCATAAATAAAAATAAGGGGACTGCGGTTAAGACAGTATTGTCCATTACAGTATAAGTATTTTGAACGAATAATTGAAAAATTCTATTATCTAATAGATGTTCCATTCGAGTTGGATCAAAGTAAGCGTAATAACCGAAACCAACTCCCATCGCCATTAAAGTAAATGCTATAGGAAATCCTAAAAGTACAGCAAATAGGAAAATGCCCATCATAAAAATTGCTACTTCCGGATTTGTTAAATTAAATAACATCTTTTTGATCCTCATCTTGTGAAGTTCTCATTAACATTTTTTCAGTTTCTTCAGCTACAACCATTCTTGCAGGCCAATGACCAGTTTGAATACAAATAATTGATCGAAAGACTTCACTAATACCTTGAATGATTAAAAGTACTCCAGCTGAAGGTATTAATGCTTTTGCCATATAAATCTGAATTTGAGCCGGACTATTCCAACTAGTTTCTTTAATCTTCCAAGCTAATGCAGCATATTCATATCCATAAAACGCTAGTGCTAACACGCCAGGAAAGAAAAATATAAAATATAAAATTAAATCTATGTAGCCTTGTGTTCTAGGTTTAAATAGTCTGTAAATTACATCTCCTCTTACATGAGCTTCGGTTGAAAGAGTATATGCGCCTGCCATCATAAATATTGCTCCATACATTTGTAAACTAAAATCAAAATTCCATAAAGTTGGGGCATTGAAAGCATAAGCCATAACCACTTCGTAACAGGTTCCACCCATTAATATTACGATACACCATGCAAATGCTTTTCCAACTGAAGTGCTTAAATGATCTGCGAAGCTGATAAATCCTCTCATAAAAATAAACTATTCTAAAATCTTATTTTTTTCCATAAAAAAAGGGGGCTGTTTTAGCCCCCTTTTTAAATTTATAAAAAGTTAATTAAATTTTAACTTTTGCTAATGAACCGAACTCATTTTCATAAGCCAATCTATAGTTTGGCTGATTCATTAGTAAGTATTTCATTACTCTCTTAGCGTATTTCTTCTGAGAATCTACAATCTTTTTAAAGAATGCATCTTTTTTCACAAAGTCACCAATAACTTTGTCCCAACCTTTTAATTGTTGAGCCAAGATTTCATCAGATGTTTGATACACGTTAACTTTATGTTGATTCATCAGTTTTGATAAATCAGCTGAGTATCTAACTAACGCTTTGAAGTAGTTGTCCGTATTCGCAGCATAAGCAGCATTTTTTAGTATCGCTTGGTGTGCAGGCGATAAACCATTAAATGTCTTTTTATTTACTGGAATTTCAAACATCTCTTGAGATTGGTGGAAGCTTCCTAAGTGATAATGCTTAGAAACATCTTGCATACCAAACTGAGAGTCTGAAGTTGGGTTGTTAAACTCAGCAGCTTCAATCAATCCTGTTTTCATTGCAGGTTGAATTTCACCACCTGGTAATTGTCTAACTACCATTCCCATTGCTGTTAATACGTTAGTCGCTAAACCAACTGTTCTGTACTTCATACCTTTAACATCAGACACTTTAGTTACGTTCTTCTTGAACCAACCAAATGGCTGAGCAGGCATTGGCATATGGAAGAAACCAACATAATCGAAACCAACTTTTGAAAGTGTTTCGTTATAAAGTTTTCTACCTCCGCCATACTCCATCCATCCCATAACTTCTTGAGATGACATTCCGTATGATGGACCAGTACCAAATAATGAAGCGGCAGCATTTTTACCATACCAGTATGCAGTTACCCAGTGTCCCATATCTAATACTCCAGAACTTACTGCTTGACCAATCTCTCCAGTTTTAACAACTGAACCGACCGGCTGAAGATCAATCTTCAACTCACCGCCTGACATGTCGCTAACCATTTTTGCATAGTCGCCTGCCATTTCGAAGAATATATTTGCTCCTGAAGGCCAAGCTGCTTGCATCTTTAAAGTTTTCGGAGCTCCGAATGCAATATTAGGCATTGCAACTGAAGCTGCCGCTGCTGCACCCGTAACTGCAGCTGCTTTAAAGAACTTACGTCTTGAAGGAGTTTTAACTCCTTTGATTGTTTTTTTTGACATATGTCCCCCTTAACTTATTAATAATAAAAATATTTAAGCACATAAAAATTTAAGAGTCTTTATGTAAATCAAGAATCTTTTGACGCTTACAACTTCAAGTAGTACAAAAAATATCTAATTTACTTTGTTTTTACAATTTCCTGTTTTGAAGAATTCTTCAAGGTTATCAATCGCTAGATTCGCCATGGCTGTGCGCGTTTCTTTAGTGGCACTACCTAAATGTGGAAGAATAAATGCACTTTTATGTTTTAAATAACCAGGATTTAAATTTGGCTCTCCTTTGTATACATCTAAACCTACGGCATACACCTTCCGTCTTTCTAAAGCATCAATTAAAGCCTCGTCATCTACAATATCTCCTCTTGCAACATTTGTAACTACAGCTCCTTTAGGTAAAAATTCTAATGTCTCTTTATTAATTAAATTTATTGTTTCTTTTGACGCTGGACAACATACAGATAAAACATCTGAAACAGACAATAAACTTTTTAATTCTTTATGGTAGGTAGCACCTTCTTCTTTATCTGAGCTCAACTTTGAACGATTGTGATAATGAATAATCATGCCAAGAGATCTAGCAATTTTAGCAATCTTTTTTCCAATTCTACCCATTCCTAAAATACCTAATCTTGTTCCAGTTAATTGTTTGCCTATTAAATAATCTGCGGACCATTTCCAGTTTGATGCCTTAGCGCTTTCAATTCCTTCTGATGCTCTTCTACATGCGCCCAAAATTAGAAGGATCCCAATTTCAGCTGTTGCATCTGTCAAAACTTCAGGCGTATTCGTTACTGTAATATTTATTTTTTTAGCAGCTTCTATATCTATATTTCCAAAACCAACTGCAAAGTTAGAAAGAATTTTTACACTTTTAGGTAATTTATTTATTGTATCAGCGTCTAATTTATCAGTTAATGCTGACAATATGCCATCACAACCTTGGCTTAATTCTATCAATTTTTTTTGAGAATAAAGTTCATCATTTGAATTTAATTTTACATCATATAGATCTTTTAATCTTTCCTCGTTTGATTGTAATAATCTTCTAGTAACTAAGATCTTTTTCATAAATTCTTCAACTTGTAGGGTTTTGGTCCTCCTGTAAACCAGTCAATAACTTCTACTGTGTGAATAATTGGTATACTTGTTCCACTAGATATCTGGCTAATGCAGCCAATATTTCCTGTAGCTATAAAATCTGGTGAAACTTTTAAAATATTATCTATTTTATTTCTTAAAAGAGATTTAGCCATTTTTTGATGTAAAATATTATATGTCCCAGCAGATCCACAGCAAAGGTGTCCGTCTGGAATATTTACAACAGTATTACCAGTTTTTCTTATAATATTCATTGGCTGATCATGAACTTTTTGACCATGTTGCATTGAACAAGCTGAATGATAGGCAATTTTATATTTCTTTTCATCATTTTCTTTTTCTTTAAAATCTAATTTTAGATTGTTATCTAAAAACTCAGCTATATCTTTTGTCAATTCAGAAATTTTTTTTGCTTTCTTAACCAATTCTTTATCATCTCTAAAAATAAAACCATAATCCTTTAAAGTAGTCCCACAACCTGAAGTGTTGCTAATAATTGCGTCTAATCCATTTTTTGAATACTCCTCATACCAGAAATTTATATTTTTTTTAAATGATGAGTGAGCTAGTTTCTTTTTTCCCAAATGATGATTTAGTGAACCACAACAATCTATTTCTGGTAAAACTACAACTTCAACATTATGTCTGTTTAATAATCTAATTGTGGAGTCGTTAATTTCGGGAGATATTACTCTTTGAACACATCCAGTTAAAAGTGCGACTCTAGCAATAGTTTTTTCTCCATCTGACGGGTGAATTCTTTTATTTTTTATTTTTTTTGATTGAATTTTACTTGGCATTAGATTTAAAGAATTTTTAATGAAGCTTGGAAATAAAAAACTAAAAGGTTTTATAACTTTTGTTAATACAGTAAGTATTAAAAAAATATTAGGTCTAGGCAAAGTGTAAGAGAGAACATTTCTAATTAATCTTTCAAACAACGGTCTTTTATAAGTTGCTTCTACATGGTTTCTTCCATGATCTATTAAATGCATATAATTCACACCAGACGGGCAAGTTGTCATACATGCGTAACAAGAAAGACAGCTATCGATATGCTTAGCAATTTTTTTATTAGCTGGCTTATTTTTCTCTAACATATCTTTAATTAAATAAATTCTTCCTCTAGGTCCTTCTAATTCATCACCGCTAATTCCATATGTTGGACAAGTAGCATTGCACATTCCACAGTGAACGCATTTTCTTATAATTTTTTCACTTGATTTTATCTCTGTGTCATGAAGTTGTTTATTTTTAAAATCTGTTTGCATTAAATTCCTGAATACATTTTGCCTGGATTGAGAATTCTTTTAGGATCAAAACTTTTTTTTAATTTTTCTGATATTTTATATCTCACAGGATCTACAGAAAAAATATCTACTGATGCCTTTAAGTCTTCTTCAATTTTTATCACTGTTAAATATCCTTTACCTTTATTCACTATTTTTCTTATGTCATTTAATATTTTGGTATTAATTTTGTCAAGTTGAAGCCAAATCAAACTGCCTCCCCAGTCAATAAAATACTTGGGTTCAAAAGGTCTCAATTGTTTTATAACATCAAATGTCTCGCTTGAAGGAACAACTATCCTTAGTAAGTTACTTTTTATCTTAGAAAATACTTCTAGTGTTCTCGTTCTTTCCCAAAGAATTCTAGACTGTTCGTTTTCTAAAACTAAATTTTCATTTAAATCAAGATTCAATTCTTTACACAAATTTTTTATTCTGTGATCAATTGACTCTTTAGGTCCTTCAATTCTTACAGCTGTTAAAGGTCCTTCATATGTTAGGTCGTTAAAAGTAAAGTGGTTAGTAAAATACTCAGGATAAAATACACCTCCGGATGGATCGCTTGAAGATGAAAGAGATATATTTAAATAATCTAAAGCTTTCATTAGATGGGGGTTTTTAATTACCAAAGTTTTGCTGGACTCTGGCTTGGGAAGAACTTTAATAGAAATTTCAGTTAATACAGTTAAAGTGCCAAAAGAACCAGATAATATTTTACTAAGATCATAACCCGTAACATTTTTTACTACTGTCCCTCCAGATTTAATAATCTCACCTCTTCCATTAACTCCTTGAAATCCTAGAATATGATCTCTTGCACTCCCAACTTTAAATCTTCTTGGACCAGAAAAGTTGCACGAAATAACCCCACCTATTGAACCTTCATCATGATTTCCCTTAAATAAAGGACCGAAGTCATTAGGTTCAAAAGCTAGTTGTTGATTATGTTTATTCAATTCATCTTTGATCTCTTTTATTGAAGTGCCTGACTTTACTTTTATATAAAGTTCTTCAGGCTTGTATTCAATTATGCCCTTATAATTTGAAAGATTTAATGTTTTTTCCGTTTGGAAATTTCTTCCAATATTTACTTTTGATTTTAAACAATTAATTTCGATTGGAATATTCTTTTTATAACACTCTTGAATAATATAAGAAATATCTTCTCTAGTTTCTGGTTTTAGTACAGATTGACTAAAATCTTGGAATGTCAGGGAATTTTGTTTTTCCTCCATGGACATGAACCCTTCCTTCTTCTGCGCATTTTCTTAAAATAGGATAGACTTTACCAGGATTTAATAAAGAATTTGGGTCTAAAGCTACTTTGATTTTTAATTGTTGTTGGATATCAGTGTTATTGAATGCTTCGCACATCAGTTCTCTTTTTTCAATACCCACGCCATGCTCGCCAGTAAGTGCTCCACCAACTTTAACACAATACTTTAAAATATCTGCTCCAAATTCTTCACATCTTCTTAATTGATCTTTGTCACTCGCATCAAACATAATTAATGGATGTAAATTTCCATCACCAGCATGAAAAGCATTAGCAACAGGAAGTTTATATTTTTTAGATAAATTATTTATTTCTTTAAGAACTTCTGCAAGTTTACCTCTTGGAATTGACCCATCCATACACATATAATCAGGTGCTAGATCTCCACATGCTGGAAAGGCAGCTTTTCTTCCAGACCAAAATTTTAATCTCTCTTCATTAGATTGACTTATCTTTATACTGGATGAATTATTTTCTTTAGCGATTTTTTCTGCAGTTTTTATATGAGACTCAACTTCAAATTCACTTCCATCAAATTCAATTATCATCATAGCTTCTGCTTGAGTTGGATATCCTGCTTTACAAAAGTCGTTAGTAGCTTTAAGCAAAGCTTTATCCATTATTTCCATGCCTGCAGGGATACATCCTTTAGCAATTATTTGTGCAACACAATTTCCTGCATCTTCAATTGATGAAAAACCAATTAGAGCAGCCTTAATTACTTCAGGTGTTTTTAAAATTTTTACTGTAACTTCTGTGACTACGCCAAGCAAACCCTCGGATCCAGTCATTAATCCTAAAAAATCATAACCTTCGGAGTCCATTGCTTTTCCTCCAAATCTTGTAATAGTACCGTCCATTAATACAACCTGGATGCCTAATAAATTATTTGTTGTAGCACCATATTTTAAAGAGTGAACACCTCCAGAATTTTCAGCAACATTTCCCCCAATTGAACATGCAATTTGACTTGAAGGATCTGGAGCGTAATAAAATCCCTTGTCTTGAACAGCGTGAGTGATAGCTAAATTTGTAACACATGGCTGAGCAACAACACATCTATTTTTATAATCCAATTCTAAAATTTTATTAAACTTTCCCATAGATAATAAAATACAATCTTCTAATGGTAATGCTCCTCCAGATAATCCTGTACCAGCTCCTCTAGGGACAACTTTTATCTTATTTCCATTACAATATTTTAGAACCTCACTTACTTCTTTTACAGTTTCAGGAAGAACTACTAACATTGGAGATTGTGTGTAAGCTGCTAAAGCATCTGTTTCGTAAGGCCTCAATTCGTCTTTATCAGATAAAATGTTTTCTGACTTAACTATTTTTTCTAAATCAGACACAATCTCATTTTTGTTTGAGATGATTGATTTTTCTACTTTTGGCATTTGTAAAGTGCTCATATCTGATACTTTATATATTTAAATGATAATGGTCAAAATACCTTAATGACCTACTTACTTTAGCATTTTTTTGATTTTTTCTAGGGCTTTTTCAATATTTTCGTTTGATGCAGCAAAACTAAATCTAACATAATCCTTGGATGTTGCTCCAAATGCAGTTCCAGGAACTATTGCTACCCCTGCTTCATGCATACATTTTTTTGAAAATTCTGATCCATTCATGCCGGTTCCAATAACTTTAGGAAATATATAAAAAGCTCCTCCAGGCATGCTCGCCTCAACTCCTGGTAAATCATTTAATAATTTGTGGATTAACTTTCTTCTCTCATCAAATTTTTTCATCATTGCATGAATTGGATCATCAGGTCCATCCAATGCTGCTACTCCAGCAAACTGAGATGGAGCGTTAACACATGAAAAGCTATTAATTGCTAGTTTAGTAACATGAGGAATTAATTTTTCTGGCCACACACTCCAGCCCATTCTCCAACCAGTCATTGCGTATGCTTTGCTCCAACCATCTAAAACGATTAATCTTTCTTGAAGATCTGGATAATTAAAAAATGTGGGCATTGTTTTTCCGTCATAAATCTGTCTACTATATATTTCATCACTTAATATTGCTACGTGCGGATGTTTTTTTAACCCTTCAGCTAAAAAATCTATTGCGGGTTTTTCTACAAAGCTCCCTGTAGGATTATTAGGATTTATTAGAACTAATAATCTCGTCTTATCTGTTATTAAAGATAAAATCTTTTCTGGATCAAATTTTAAATCTTTATCTTCTGTTAAGTCATATGGAACAGCTTTTGCTCCACTATAATTAATCATTGACTCATAGATTGGAAAGCCTGGTGTAGGATGGATAATTTCTGAGCCTGGTTCACCTATCATTGAAATCGCGTAATACATTGTTGGTTTTCCTCCAGGCATTATCATTATTCTTTCAGGACTTATTTCTTTATTGTAAAGTTTTTTAATTTTTCTCGATACTGCTTGCCTACATTCTAAAATTCCATTAGCCAGAACATATCCATGATGCCCATCATCAATAGCTTTTTTTGCAGCATTCATAACATGTTGAGGTGTTTTAAAATCTGGTTGACCCAAGCCTAAATGAATCATTTCTTTTCCTTGTGCCTCAAGTTTTTTGGCTTCAGCTAATATTGCAAATGCTGATTCAGTTCCAAGTCTGTCTAAGTTTTTAGCTAATTTCATTTTCTATAAATAATTTTTGATTTATTGAGATCTTTAACAGATCTGCAACCCATTAGTATCATATCTCGTTTAATTTCGTCATGCATTTTTTGCAATATAGCTTCGATGCCTTTCTGTCCTCCTGCTGCTAAAGCAAATAAATATCCTTTTCCGAAGCTGCAAGCTTTTGCTCCAAGTGCTAATGCTTTTAATACGTGGGTTCCTCTTTTTACTCCTCCATCTAAAATTACTTCTATTTTGCCCCCTACTGCATCAACTATATCAGCTAATTGATCAAAAGGAGCTCTTGAACCATCCAATTGTCTCCCTCCATGATTAGAAACCATTATTGCACTACAACCAATATCCACGGCTCTCTTAGCGTCTTCTACCGACATAACTCCTTTAAGTGCAAATGGTTTTTTCCATTTCTTCACACAGTATTCTGCATCTTTCCAATTCATTGATGGATCGAATTGTTCGTTAATGTAGCCAATAACTGATCTGTCAATGCTGCTTCCTTTTTCTGTCATGTGCACAATGTTCGCTAGTTCGAACTTTTCACGAAATAGATAATTTAAACTCCACTCAGGATGAAGTGCAAAACTTAATAAACTTTTTAATGTAAGTCTAGGAGGAGTGCTAAACCCTGTTCTATGATCTCTTTCCCTATTACCAGCTACTACTGTATCTACAGTTAAACACATCGCATCAAAGTTTGCTTGTTCACATCTTTCAATTAGGTTGTCTGTTAGACCTCTGTCTTTATGAATATAAAGTTGAAATAATTTTGGACCTTTAGTTAAATTTCCGATCTCTTCAATACTGGTAGTGGCCATAGTAGATGTACCAAACATTGTACCCATTTTTTCTGCAGCTTTCGCAGTAGCTCGTTCTCCTTCATGATGATAAAGGCGGTTCATAGAAGTAGCTCCCAGAAATAATGGAAAATTAATTTTTTTTCCAAATACTGTAGTAGATAAATCTATATTATCAACTCCTGCTAAAACGTTTGGAATTAAATCACAATCGTTGAAAGATTCTGTGTTTCTTCTCAGAGTGCTTTCATCATCTGATCCTCCGTCGATATAATGGAAAATTGGGGAAGGTAATTTCTTTTTTGCTAATTTTCTAAAATCTTCATAATTATAACAATTATTTAAATTCATTGTTATTAAAAGTTTTTAGAAAATGTTATCTGCTGATTGTCTGTACCTGGATTTGTATCACCCCAATCATTATTTGAAATATGGCTATAACTATAACCTAGTTTTGAATTTTCAAAAATATCTAAACCTATTTTTATTTCACTTTTAAATTCTAAAACGCTTCCTAAATCTTTACCGCTACCTTTTTCATAATACCCAGGAGTAAAACTTGGTAAAATATTTAAAGGCCCAACACCATACTGTCCTTCTATGCCTGTATATAAATAAACTGCATTGTCACCAGTCATAAATGCTCCAGTAACAGGTTTAAATTTCCCAAGAAAAGTATTTCTAAATAAATTTGGATTTTTATGCTCTAGTCCAAACAAATTTGTTTTATCATCTCCTTCTTTGTCGATCACATCAAATGTTCCAGTGTAGAAAGAAATTTCATTCCTAGATAAACTTCTATCTTCCTCTGAAGAAAAAGTATTAACATTTGAAAGCAAAACAATTGTCGCAATAAACAAAATAAATTTTTTCATTTAAAAAAAATACAACCTAAACATGAAAAAGTATACATTCAATTATCTTTAATTCTTCTTACTTTTTCGAAAAAATGAAAAGATTATAAAACCACCTATTAAAAATATTATATATGGTAATGACCATAAAAGAAAGTTGGTTTTATTAATCGGGGGATTATAAACGATCCATTCACCATATTTCTCAATCAAAAAATTATATATTTCTTTTTCTGATTTACCATTATTAATTTGATCTCTAACTACTAATTTAATTGTTTGGGCAAATTCTGAGTTTGAGTCAGCTACTGATTGTCCTTGACAAATTAAACAACGTAAATTTTTAAAAATCTTATTTGAGTCTGCTGAAAAAGTTTCAGCATTAACAATATTAAAATTTAATATAATAAAAAAAGCTATTATTTTTATTCTCATTATTTTCTTACAATATTCTTAATATAATCATAATCGTTTTTAGAAATAGGTCCGATAAATTTTTTTATAATTATTAAGTCTTTATCAATCAAAACACTCTCCGGAATTCCATAAATTCCAAAATTTATTGAATGCTTACCAAACTCATCTTTTGTTAAATCATCATAAGGATCACCGAGTTTGTTTAGAAATTCTATAGCATTATTCTTTTTATCTTTAAAATTTACTCCTAGTAATTTGAGATTTTCCTCATTACTCAATTTAAGCAAAATTGGATGTTCGTCTCGACAAGGTGCACACCAGGATGCCCAAAAATTAATTAAGGTAAAATCATTTTTTTTTAAATCGTCGTCAGTAATTATTCTTTTGTCGGTTAAATGATCTAGTTGTATTTTTGTTATTTTCTGACCAACTAAATCTTTTGTGTCATAGATTGAATTTTTATTTAAACCAATAAAAAATACCCCGATAATAAATATAATTAATAAAACTATAAATAATTTAATAATATTTTTTTGCATTTTTAAACAACCTTAAAAAACCACCTAATGAAATAAAAATTACAGATATCCAAATCCATATCATAAAAGGTTTTTTTTGAAATTTTATATTATAATAATCTGATCTATCAATATTACTCATCGTTATATAATAATCTTTTAATAACCCAGATCTTATAGAAGCTTCATAAGTTATTGTGCTTGGGTTTTCATAAATCCTTATTTCGGGGAAAAGAGACTGATTTAAATTTTCTTCTTGGTTATTTAATTTAAATTCTCCAATAACGGCTTTATAATTTTTAAAATCTTCTAACTTGAGATCTTTAAACTCTATAGAATAATTTTCAAAATTTTTTTTCTCACCAAGCTTTAAATTAAAATCTTGTTCTAAAGAAAAGTTATAATTAAGTCCTATAAATAATATCAAAAATCCAAAAGCAAGATGAGATATTATTCTAGGAAATTCAATGTTTTGTTTTAAAGATTTATATAAATCTATCAGAGAAGCGATTACAAGGAAAAGAGCAGAAATTATTATAAAATTGGATATCAAACTATAGCTTTTAAATAAATAAATAATAGATAAGTTAATAAAAATTGATGCTATTAGAATTTTAAATAATAGATTTAAATTATAAGATTTATTTTTAATCCACTGAATCCTTGGACCCACTGACATAAAAAATAAAAATAGTACAACAATAGGTATGATTACCGTATTGTAAAAAGGTGGCCCTACTGAAACTTTATGATCCGTTAAAACTTCAGTAAAAATTGGATAGACTGTACCTAATAATACTGTAATTAGATAAAAAATCATAAACCAATTGTTGATTAAGATAAAAGTCTCTTTGCTGTTAGAATTTAAATTATATTTATTATTTTTAAATTTATTAAAGAAAAGTAAAACGGAGGCAAAAATCATTAAACTCAAAAATATTAATATATAAAGGCCTCGAGAGGGATCACTAGCAAAAGTATGTACTGAATTTAAAATTCCTGACCTAACCAAAAAAGTTCCTGTAACACTTAAAATAAAAGTTAAAAGACAGAGTGTGATAACCCAAAAATAAAGTAAATTTCTTTTCTCCAATACAATTAATGAATGCAATAAAGCTGACATTGCAAACCAAGGTAAAAGAGATGCATTTTCAACAGGATCCCAAAACCAAAAACCTCCCCAACCTAATTCATAGTAAGCCCAGATAGATCCAGCTAAAATTCCAAGAGTTTGAAAAGACCATGAAATTAAAACCCAATTTTTAATTGATTGAGCAAATAATTTACCCGAATAATTAGTTAATAAAGAAGCTATAGCTGCAGAAAAATAAATCGATGAACCTACGAAGCCAACATAAAGTAATGGCGGATGAATAGCTAAAGCAGGATCTTGTAAAATAGGATTTAAACCTAAACCTTCTTTCGGTATCGGAGAAACTATACTAAATGGATTTGAATTAAAGAAAAGAAAAAATAAAAAACCTAGTATTAAAATATTTTGTATAATTAAACTATAAATCCTATAATTTTTTGGATGATGTTTATTATACAAAAGAAAAAAGAAAGAAAAAATTGTTAAAATAATAACCCATAATAATAAACTACCTTCATGGTTGCCCCAGGTTCCAGAAATCTTATAAAGGAACGGCTTTAAAGAATGAGAATTTTGATAAACGTTTATTATTGAAAAATCAGAAACAATAAAAGCAGTCACTAAAGTTAAGAAACAAATTATTATAAATGTACTTTGAAATAAACAAAGATAGTAAATTTTTTTACCTATTAAAACTGTGCTATTGGTTAAATTTTGAAATGAAAAATAAATTATAAATATTCCTATTAGTATATTTAAAGATAGTAAAGAATTTCCTATATTACTTAACATTTGTCTTCATTAAATCTTTTAATTCAGGTGGCATATAGTTTTCATCATGCTTGGCTAATATTCTATCTGCAACAAAAAAATTTTTATCTTTTAACTTTCCTTCAGCCACAACTCCTTTACCTTCAGAAAATAAATTGGGTACTGTACCACTATAACTCACGTATATCTCATTTTTGAAATCAGTAATTACAAATTTAATTTCTTGATTATTAATTTTAATAGAATTTTTTTTTACCATCCCACCAACTCTAATTTTTTTCTTAGAAATAACATCCTGGCTCAGTTGAATATCTGTGGGAGATTTAAAATAAAGAATATTGCTGGTTAAAGATTTTAAAATAAAAAAAACTGCAATAACTAAAAAAATAAGTAGTAAACTTAAAAAAGATACTCTCTTTTTAACTTTTTTTGTAAGCATTAAAATGCTTTAGATCGATTTGTTGTACGAAGCTAAAAACTGAGAAGCAACTTTAGATTTTTCTAAAACTAATTTTCTTTCTGCCTCTGAAAGTTGGTCTAACTCTTTTGCAAAATCTTTTTCGTATTTTTTTAAAGTTTTATAAGTTTTGTAATAAACTATTCCACAAGCTAAAAAAGTAATAGCAAAGGATAACCATACAAAAAAACCATAACCGTTCATTGAAATGAAATTCTGGATCATATTCTTTTAATGTTTTTTTTCTTTATTCTAATGATTTCTGTCTTATATTTCATTAGCAAAATTAACGCACAATATAATAATAAAACTAACAACATCAACATTAATGGCAATAACATAGAAGGGTGTATAGAGCTAGTCCCGTCTAGTTTAATACTTGATGGTTGATGAAGAGTATTCCACCAATCAACAGAATATCTAATAACAGGTATATTTATTAATCCAATAATCGCAATGATGTTTGAAACTTTATTAGCTTTATCCTCTTTTTCAATTAACTTATGTGTAAGAATAAATAAAATATAAAAAATTGAAAGTATTAACATTGAAGTTATTCTTGCATCCCACGCCCACCAAGTACCCCAAGTTGGTTGTCCCCATAATGATCCAGTAATTATTGCTATACAAGTAAACAATAGTCCTATGGGAGCAATACTTTTTGTAATCAAGTTTAAATTTTTTATCTTAAAGACAAAACTTAATATCGACAATAAAGCTATTGCTGTGAATGAAGCCAAGCCTATCCATGCGGATGGTACATGAACATACATTATTCTTACGCTATCACCTTGTAAATAATCTGGTGGTGATAGTACTAAAGCAAATGTTAATGCAATAATTAAAAGAACAAAAAAAATTGAATTAATAAAATTAATTAATTTTTCTATCAAATTAAAAATTCTACTTGGATTTATTAAATCTAACATATCTTCTGACTACTATAATATTATTTTTTTGTGAAGAGCGTATATGAGCCTAATTGAGAATTGAGAGGGAGTAAAGAAGTATGAGTTAATTCCCAATTAGGCAAGAACACTCAAAACTTAATATGAATCTATGACATAGATTTGAATTAATGATGGTAAATTTGAGGCAGTGATGAATTTTACTAATTAGAAAGCTTAAAATAGCCACATCCTTTTTTTCCAGAAAATATCTCCTCTATCAAAGGATGCTTAACCGGTTCCCCAGATTTATCTAACAATAGATTCTGCTCTGATACATAAGCTTCATATGTAACATCATTGCTTTCGGCTAATAAGTGATAAAACGGCTGATCTTTTCTTGGTCTGACTTCTCTAGGGATAGACTGATACCATTCTTCTGAATTATTAAATTCAAAATCCACATCGTATATAACACCTCTAAAATCAAAGTGCCTGTGCTTAACGACTTCTCCAATTGAAAATTTAGCATTATTACTAGACGCCATATCTAATAGTTAATAATTTTTTTATTAAAATCAATATCTAATTTATTAAAAATTTATTTTATGCTAAGCATTTAATGTGAATAAGTCATTTATAAAATTTATTGCTGATTTTGGCCCTTTATTAATTTTCTTTACAATCTATTACAAAAGTGGAAATAATCTTAGTGTTGCAATCCCGCCACTAATTATTTCAACAATTATTGCAGTAGGAGTAATTTATTTTTTAGAAAAAAAAATACCTTATATTCCACTTATTGGAGGTATAGTTATCTCTTTGTTTGGGGGATTAACATTATATTTTAATAATCCAGTTTTTTTGTATATGAAGCCAACAATAATTAATGTTATTTTTGCATTAACATTAATTATTGGAAAGACATTTTTTAATAAAAATTTTCTTAAATTTTTTTTTAAGACTGCATTTCAGTTAGATGAATTAGGGTGGAATAAATTAAATGATAGATGGGCTTACTTTTTTATATTTTTAGCAATCTTAAATGAGTTAGTTTGGAGAACTCAACCAGAAACTACATGGGTAAATTTTAAAGTTTGGGGTATATTACCTTTAACCTTTATATTTACTGCTCTACAAGTCCCAATGATAAATAAACACAAAATATGAGCAATATAAAATTAATTATTAATAATGATGCTAAAAAAGAAAAAGAAAAATTTTTTATAAAAAGAGAGCTTCAATGTATCTTAGATTTATACGCAAAAATGGTCTCTAATGGAACTTGGAGAGATTATTCATTTTCTTCAGGATCCAGAGAAATATCATTTGATGTCTATCAAAGAGCATCTGACCAACCAGTTTTAAGAATATTAAAAAATCTTAAACCAAATTATTATAATGAAAAATTCTTAATAAAAGATAAGAACGGCACTATTCTTAAAAAATCAGAAAATTTAGATAAACTGATTAATAAAACTAGCTGGAATAATTTAAAATTGATTAAATAATTATCTTCTTTGACCAAAAAGTCTTAAAAGCATAATAAATAAATTAATGAAATCTAAATACAACGTTAAAGCGCCCATAACTGCTTTTTTACCCATTAACTCACCGCTATCACTTACTAAGTACATATTTTTAATTTTTTGAGTATCGTAAGCGGTTAGTCCAACAAATACTAAAACTCCGATGATTGAAATCACAAAATACATCATAGAAGATTTCATAAAAATATTAACGATTGATGCAATGATTATTCCGAAAAGACCCATCATCAAAAAAGAACCTAGTTTTGTTAAATCTTTTTTAGTTGTGTAGCCATAAATACTCATTGCTCCAAATGTTCCTGCAGTAATAAAGAAAACTCTAGTTATGCTTGCTCCAGTATAAATCAAGAATATTGATGAAAGAGAAGCTCCCATTAAAGCGGCAAAAACCCAAAAAGTTGTCTGAGCTTTTGCTGCAGACATTTTAGCAATTCCAAAACTCATATAAAAAACTACAGCTAACGGAGCTAACATAATCACCCATTTTAAGCCGGAAGCATAAATTGTGTTTCCAAAATTTGTTAATCCTATGATCTGACTTCCGTCTGAAACTACTGCCATTTTAAAAAATGCTAGTGCAATGAATCCAGTTAGTAATACACCAGAAGCCATGTAATTATAAACTTTTAACATGTAGGCTCTTAAGCCTTGATCAATTATAGCTTCAGAAGCTGTAGATCTTACTGAACTTGATTGTTTATTAAATTCCATAAGACCAATATATGAATTTTTATTAACTTTTCAATAGCCAATAATTGCTTTAAAAAAACCTTTAATATTACATTTTATGAAATTCAAAAAATTAGGCAATACAGATCTTAGCGTTAGTTCGATTTGTCTTGGAACCATGACTTGGGGAACTCAAAATTCTGAAAAAGATGCTTTTGAACAAATGGATTATTCCATTGATCAAGGTGTCAATTTTTTTGACACAGCTGAAATCTACTCAGTTCCTCCAACGGCTGAGTCATATGGAAAAACAGAGGTAATGATTGGAAATTGGTTTGAAAAAAGAAAAAATAGAAAGAAAGTTATATTAGCCTCTAAAGTAGCTGGCCCTGGTTGCGATTGGATAAGAGGAGGCGGGAATAATTTTAATGAAAAAAATTTAGGAGAGGCGATTGATGGAAGTCTTAAAAGATTAAAAACTGATTATATAGATTTATATCAATTACATTGGCCTGAAAGATCAACAAATACTTTTGGTAGACGAGAATATTCAATCAATAAAAATGAAAGAGAATGGAACAATTTTGAGAATATTTTACAATCATTAGAAAAATTTATTAAAAGTGGAAAAATTAGATATATAGGATTATCAAATGAAACTCCTTATGGTCTATCAAAATATTTAGAAATATCTAAAAATAAAAACTTACCTAGAATGATGTCAGTACAAAATCCTTATAGCTTAGTAAATAGAACGTATGAAATAGGCATGTCAGAAATTTCTATAAGAGAAAAATGTGGTTTACTAGTTTATTATCCTTTGGCGTCTGGAGCTTTATCTGGAAAATATAGGGGTGGTCAAATGCCAAAAAATGCAAGGATAACTTTATTTAAAGGCTGGGAAAGAATGATTAATCCTATAGCGATGAAAGCATATGATGAATACTATAAACTAGCTACAGAAAACAATATTACAATGGTTCAGCTTGCCCAAGCTTTTGTTAATTCTAGGCCTTTTGTAACAAGCAATATTATCGGAGCTACTACAATGGACCAACTGAAAGAAAATATTGAAAGTATCAATATTAAATTAACGGAAGAAGTATTAGAAAAGATCAATATTATACATAATAACAATCCAAACCCTGCTCCTTAATTCAAACCATTGAAATAGCTTTTTTTTAGTATAAAAATAAATTTATGTTATTAAAAAAATTTTTTATTTTAGTTTTGCTTACTTTATTCACTTTTAGTGCAACAGCTAATACTCCAAGATCAACTGGTAAATACAAAAATTGGGAAAGTTTTATAGCTGAAACTGATAAGGGAAAAATATGCTTTGCACAAACTGTACCAACGAAAAGAGCTCCAGCTTCAATTAAAAGGGAAAAATCAAAATTATTTGTTACTTTCAGACCTTCTGAAAACATCAAAGATGAAGTCAGTTTAACAAGTGGACATAATTATAAATCATCAACCGTTACTGCTAGTTCAGGTAAAAAAAGATATTCTTTTTTTTCACAGAAAAATTTTGCTTGGCTTCTTGATGATCAGGAAGAAAGAAATTTTATAAAATTAATGAAAAGAGCAACTAATCTAATTATTAAAGCAAGAACAGCTAATGGCGCTGAAACTACTGATCATTATTCTATGATGGGATTTACTAAAGCATACAATACCGCAAAAAAAACCTGCAGTTAAATGAAAAAAATTGTTTTAGCCTACTCTGGTGGGCTTGATACTTCAATAATTCTAAAATGGCTTCAAGAAAACTATAAGGCTGAAGTTATTGCTTACACTTCAGATATTGGTCAAAAAATGGATAAGAAAAAGATCATTAGAAATGCAAAAAGATTAGGTGTCAAAAAAATTATTATAGAAAATTTAAAAAATACATTTGTAAAAGATTATATTTTTCCAATGATTAGAGCACATGCAATTTATGAAGGCACCTATCTAATGGGAACATCTATAGCTAGACCATTAATAGCAAAAAGACAAATAGCTATTGCAAAAAAATTTAAAGCTTTTGCTGTATCTCATGGCTCGACTGGAAAAGGAAATGATCAGGTTAGATTTGAGCTTGGTTATTATTATTTTGGACCAAAAATAAAAGTTATTGCTCCTTGGAGAATCTGGAAATTAAAATCAAGAACTGATTTAATTAAATATGCAAAGAAAAATAAAATACCTATTCCTAAGGATAAAAAAGGTGAACCGCCTTTTTCTGTAGATGATAATATTTTTCACACTTCAACTGAAGGAAAAATTTTAGAAAATCCTAATAATTCAGCTCCAGAGTTTATTTTTCAAAGAACAAAAGCATTAGATAAAACTCCTAATAAAGCTTCGATTATAAAAATTGGATTTAAAAATGGAGATCCAATTTCAATCAATGGAAAAAAACTTAGTCCAGAAAAACTTTTACAAAAATTAAACTTGATAGCAGGAAATAATGGGGTTGGTAGAGTTGATTTAGTTGAAAATAGATTTATTGGAATAAAATCAAGAGGTGTTTATGAAACACCTGGCGGAACTGTTTTATATGTTGCTCATAGAGCGATTGAGTCAGTAACACTAGATAAAGAAACTATGCACGAAAAAGAAAGAATAATGCCTGTTTATGCTGAACTAGTTTACAACGGATATTGGTTCTCAAAAAAAAGGGTAAAGCTACAAAAAATCATAGATAAAAAAAGAAATCTGGTCGTAGGACAAGTTGTCCTAAAGATTTTTAAGGGAAATGTGATACTTCTTTCAAGAAAGACTAATAATAAAGCATATTCGATGAAAAAAGTTTCTTTTGAAGAAAATAAATCTTTTAACAAAAAGAAAGTTGAAAACTTTATTAAGTACCACTCAAAAAAATTGAATAAATTATAAAGTATAAAAGATAAATCTACAATGAACACAACGATTAGAAATATACAGTTAGTAGCAGTTTTAATAGTTCTCGTAGCAACAGTGCTTGCTTTTTTTTTGGAAATACAAGAAATGTATTTAAATCGAAAAGTTAGTTTAGCAGATTTATTGCTATTGTTCATTTACATTGAGGTAATTGGTCTAGTTAGATCTTACTGGGAAACAAGATCAGTAAGAATTTCTTATCCTTTGGTAATAGCAATCACAGCTTTAGCCAGATATATAATTTTGCAGGATAAAAATGACGACCCATCAACATTGCTATACATATCTTTAGCTATCTTAATAGTAGCTTTATCTACTGTTGTGATTAGATTTCGAAATAGTAAATACCTTAACTTAGATCAAAAAAAAAGAAACGATCTTTAAACAATTTAAATACTTATGAGTAAAAAGTTCTTAATTATTGGAGCAACAGGAGCGGTCGGAAGCTCATTAGTAAAATTGATAAAGGATGATGATCGTTTGGCTAACGAAGCACATCTTGTTGGAAAAAATGCAGAGGAGGTTTCTAAATTAAGTGATCAAACAGGATTTAATTATACTGTTGCAGATGTATTGCAATCAGATTTTTTAGAAAAAATTGAAAAAGATGTGAAAGATGTTGAGATTAACGGGATAGCATATTGTGTAGGATCTATTGATTTAAAACCTATAAATTTAATAACTAAAAAAGATTACTTAAAAAGTTTTGAGCTCAATTTCTTCCCAATCGTAGATATAATTAAAAAATTTCAGGAAAACTTAAAAAGAAACAAATCCTCTATCGTCCTATTTTCTACTGTAGCAGTGAAACAAGGCTTTGCAAATCATAGCATTATATCTCCTGTAAAAGCTTCTTTAGAAGGTCTTACTGTTTCATTAGCTTCCGAATTAGCTCCTAACGTGAGAGTAAATTGCATCGCGCCAAGTTTGAGTACTTCGAAAATGGCAAATAAAATGCTAAAAAATCCAAAAATATCTGAAGCTATTGCTAAGCAACATCCACTTAAAAGAATTGGTGAAGGATTAGACTCCGCAGCATTAGCAAAATTTTTATTATCTAGTGAGAGTTCTTGGATAACGGGTCAAATAATTGGAGTTGATGGTGGAAGGTCTAACATAGGATGAGATGTATAAACTAATAATTATTTACGAAATAGCATTTGTCCTTTTTTGGAATATTTTATATCAATCTAATTCTGGAGTAGAAAACTGGTTTGAAGAAAAAATTTTAACTGCAATTTTCACCATATTCTCTACAATGTTTTTGGGATTCAGTATATTCTACATAATTTACATAACTTTAAAAATAACTGGAATTTCAGAGAAATTAAAAAAAATCAAAGATCCTAGAAAAACATAAAGTTGAATAGCAAATTTGCTAATTCAGCTTTTTAAAACATTCTAAAGTATTTTTTAATAAACAAGCAATTGTCATAGGCCCAACTCCTCCAGGAACAGGCGTAATAGCTTTTGCCTTATCTTTTACTTCTTCAAAACTGACATCGCCAACAATTTTGTCTCCTTGCTTATTTATTCCTACATCTATTATGATTGACCCATCTTTAACCCAATCTTTTTTTACTAAATTTGCTAGTCCAACTGCTACAATTAAAATATCAGCCTTTAAACATTTTTCTTTCAAATTTTTTGTTTTTGAATGTGTAATTGTAACTGTGCAATTTTCTTTTAATAAAAGTTGAGCTATTGGCTTTCCATTAAGGTTAGATCTACCAATAATTACAGCATGTTTACCTGATAAATTTTTTTCAACTTTTTTTAGCAACATTAAACATCCTAAAGGTGTACAGGGAACAATTGCATCATACCCCGACGCTAAATTTCCTACATTAGTTGGACTAAATCCATCTACATCTTTTAATGGATCAATCGAGTTAATAACTTTTTCTTTGCTAATTTGATCTGGAAGAGGAAGTTGCACCAAAATACCTGATACATTTTTATCATTATTTAACTCAATTATTTTTTTTAAAATCTCATCTTCTGATACATCTTTTGAATATTTAATCACACTAGAATTAATTCCAACTTCTTTTGAGCTTTTTTCTTTATTTCTGACATATATTTGGCTAGGGACAAAATCACCTATCAAAATCACTGCTAATCCTGGAACTTTGTTAGTTTTGTTTTTAATTGATGTTATTTCTTTTTTTATTTCTTCTCTCAAAACTTCTGCTTCTTTTTTTCCATCAATAATCATAGTTAAAATAAGGAAGGTGCAAACATTTCAAAGACCAAGTTTCTTAAAAACATTAGTCCTAAAATAAGAATAATCGGAGAAATATCTATGGAGCCCAAATTAGGGAGATACCTCCTTATAAAATTTAAAGGAGGATCGGTTAACTTATGGGAAACATCCAAAACAGAATAAACAAACCGATTAGTTGTATTTAAAATATTAAAGGCTACTAACCAACTCATTATCACATTTATAATTAAAACCCAGATATAAAGGCTTACAATATTGTCAAATAGTATAAAAATTGATTTCATTACTTCTTCTCTACATAAATAGATGTGCTTGGGAAAGCAAATGAAGCTCCATTACTCTCTACAATTTCTTTTATTTTAACAGCTAATCTTTCTTTAACTTTAAGCCACTCTCCCCAATCATCTGTTACTGTAAAACATCTTACATACATATCTATAGAGCTGTCAGAAAACTTATCTATTCTAATAGCATGTTCTGTATCTTCTCCAATTTTGAAATCTTTACTTGTAGTTATAAATTTCTCTATTTGATCTCTTATGTTTTTCAATTGCTCAACTGTAGAACTGTACTGTAAAGTTATAATCCAACTAATTCTCCAATTTGTTGTTTCCGTAATGTTTACTACTGCATTCTCTGCAAACGAAGCATTAGGTATTGTTGCAATTGATTTATCAAATTTTCTTATTACTGTAGATCTAAATCCTATTCTTTCAACGACTCCTTCGATAATCCCTTCTACATATACCCAATCTCCTATTTTAAATCTTTTTTCAACTAAAACTAAAATACCAGAAATTAAATTTTTAAATAAATCTTGTGCTCCTAAAGCAACAGCTACACCAAATAAACCGAGACCAGCGATTATAGGAGCAATTTTTATTCCCCAAATATCTAGCGTAGCTGCAAAACCAAAAAAGATAATTAAAATTTTATTTGCTTTAATAACCCAGTTAAGAAGATCTTTGGATAGAAGCTCTTCTACTCTTTTTATTAAAAAGGTTATAGGTTCAACAATTTGATGGATTAACCAAAATATCAAGATTGTGATTAAGGAACGATTAATATTATCTACAAAGACAGACATTTTACCTTCGAAATCCATGTAGGATGTTGCCATAAATATACCAAGCACTATAGGGATAAATTTTATTGGGCCTGCCGACGCCTCTACCAAAGCATCGTCAAATTTATTTGAAGTTTTGGCAACATAATTTTTTAATCTTTGAAGAATAAATTTTGCAATTAAACCACGTAACAGTAAAAAAAATAAAAATATCGCAATTGCTAATCCAATTTGAGTAAAATTAACTCCAGCAATACCTTGACGCCAAATTTCTAAAAATAAATCTTTAAAGTTTCCTAATATATTCATTTCTTAATTCCTATAACTTTAATAGCTCTTCTCCAGGATTAAAAACTTCTACTTTTTTCCATCCATCAGATTTAAATAAACTTGCTATCTTGTCGCTTATACACATAACTTTGGATCCTGTCATTAATGGATAAAGAGAATGATTTCTTGTTATTTCTATAAAACTCTCACCACTACGCAGTGAATAAACGAATATTATGTCAGGAGAATGATTGGAAATTATTTTTTTATTTTGATCATTTAAATCTGTGATTTTTTTAGATGTATAATTAACAATCTTAACAATCTTTAAACCTTCTTTTTTAAGATCTAAATCTAAATCATAAGCTACATTATCTCCACAAAAATAAGCTAGCTTAGATTTTTCATTAATTAGACTAGAATTGATAATTAAATTTTTTAATGCGTTTACAGTGCCGCCAGCCGAAAGAGTATTGTAATAACCTGATTGTCTTGCTATTTTTTCAGTGATAGAACCAACACAAAAACATAACTTACTTTTTTCTTCGCTGACAACCTTAAGACTCCTAACTGCATTTGCGCTAGTAAAAATAAGTGCATCATATTTATTTATATCTAATGATTCTGTCTTAATTGACGATATCTTTAAAGTTGGAATGTGAATTATTTTATGACCCAAAGAAAAAAGTTTTCCCATTAAATCCTCTGAATCAATTAGTGGCCTTGTTATCAAAATATTCATCTTCTTTTAAATTTCTTACCAGCTAAGTTTAATAATTCTTCTCCAACCGTTTTGCCAATATTAGCAGCATCTACATCAAGACCAGTAAACTTATAATCAAAACTTTCATCGCCTTTATCAGAAAATAGTTGTACTTTTAATATAAGGCTATTATTGGTAATTTCGGCTAACCCACCAACTGCTGTTTCACAATCACCGCCTATTGTTTGAAGCATTGTTCTCTCAGCTATTGCACAAAGACTAGTTTCTGTATCATTAATTTTTTTAATAATATTTTTAATCGATTCGTCATCTTTTCTACATTGCACAGCAATAATTCCTTGCCCTACTGCTGGGAGAATTTCATTTGTATCAAAGACTAAACCTATTTTGTTTTCTAAATTCAAGCTTTTTACCCCCGCAGCAGCTAAAACAATTGCATCTAATTTTCGATCTTCTAATTTTTGAATTCTAGTATCAATATTTCCTCTGATATTTAATACTAGAACATCCTTATTAATCTTTTTTAGTTGAAGCTCTCTCCGTCTAGAGCTTGATCCAATCTTTGCTCCTTTAGGCAGCTCTTTTAAATTTTCAATTTTATTACAGATAAGAACATCGCGAGGATCATTTCTTTTAACATATGCTCCGATCATTAACTTTTCATTTTGTTTGGACTCCATATCCTTTAAAGAGTGAACAGCTATATCAATATTATTTTCTAATAAGTTTTCCTCAATCTCTTTACAAAATAAGTTTTTGCCCCCGATCTCAGACAATTTTATATCAGAGTGTATATCACCAGAGGTTTTAATTTTTGTTATAACAAAATCACTATTATTAAGATTTTTTGATTTTTCTAAAATAAGATTCTTAACTTTTTCTGCGTAAGCTAAGGATAATTTACTTCCCCTGGCGCCGATTGTAATTTTTTTCATTATTAGTTTATATATTTGATGAATGTATTTTATACTATTTTAAATTTTAACGTATAAATAATGAAAAAAAAGATTACTTTTTTGGGAATTGAAACAAGCTGCGATGAAACAGCAGCCGCAGTAATTAGAGAGAATGAAAAAGGTACTGCTGACATATTAGCTAATATCGTATCTAGTCAAATAAAAGAACATGAGGAATTTGGTGGAGTCGTCCCTGAACTAGCTGCGAGAGCTCATCTAGAAAATATAGAATTCATTATTGATAAGGCTTTAAAAGATAGCAAGATTTCCTTAAAAGAAATTGATGGGGTTGCAGCAACTGCTGGACCTGGGTTAATTGTTTGTCTTACGGTTGGACTTAATATAGGAAAATCAATAGCAGCATTTTCTAACAAACCATTTGTGGGTGTAAATCATTTAGAAGGTCATGCGCTCAGTCCTGGATTAGAAAATAAAATTGAGTTTCCTTATTTACTTCTTTTAATATCTGGCGGTCACACACAATATTTAATTGTTAGAGACGTAAATCATTATGAACAACTAGGTACAACAATTGACGATGCACTTGGAGAAGCTTTCGATAAAACAGCAAAGATGTTAGATTTAGGATATCCAGGCGGACCAGCAGTAGAAAAATTTTCTAAATTAGGTGAAAAAAATTACTTTAAATTGCCCGAGCCAATAATTAATAAAGCTGGATGCAATTTATCTTTTGCTGGTTTAAAAACAGCAGTGTTAAGAGAGTCCAAAAAAATAAATGATAATGAAAAATTAAAATATAATCTTGCTGCATCTTTTCAAAATACGATTAATAAAATCTTGTATAAAAAGACCAAAATAGCAATTCAAGAATTTAAAAACAGAACTAAAGAAAAAAAAGTTCAATTAATTGTGGCTGGAGGTGTAGCTGCAAATAAATCAATTAGAGAAAATTTAACAACGCTGTCAAAAGAGATGGATTTTAAAACTATTTATCCTGATTTAAAATTCTGTGGGGATAACGGTGCGATGATAGCCTGGGCAGGAATAAAAAGATTTAAAAAAAATTTAATTGATAATGTTGATATTTCCGCAAAATCTAGATGGCCACTTGATAGTAATGCTCCATACATGAAAGGTCCTGGTTTAAAACTTTAATGAAGTACTGGTTACTTAAATCTGAACCTGATGTCTGGTCAATGTCACAACAAAAGAAAGCAGGTTCGAAAGGAGCAACTTGGGATGGGGTTAGGAATTATCAAGCTAGAAACAATTTAAAAAAAATGAAAGTAGGTGATCTTTGTTTTTTTTATCATTCAAACATTGGTAAAGAGATTGTTGGCATTGTTAAAGTAATCAAAAGAGCTTTTATCGACAAAACTGACAAAAAAAAGAGGTTTGTGGCTGTTCAGGTTAGGTTCCTTGAAGAATTTAATTCACCGATTTCCTTAGAAAAAATTAAAAAAACCAAGGCTATTTCTCATCTACCTCTTATTAAACAAAGTAGATTATCTGTCATGCCTATAGACTATAAAAGCTGGAAAATTATATACAACATGGGTAAGATCAGAGAAATTTAAGCGGAGGTACTCAGTGGCGAAAAAAAAAAGGAAGAAAAGAGTAAAAAGATCTAGAAAAAGAACTAGAAAAGTAAAAAGATCTAAAAAAAGAAATAGAAAAGTAAAAAGATCTAGAAAAAGAAATAGAAAAGCAAAAGTTTCAAAAAGAAAAAAAATTCTTAAAACATTAATTGAATCTAAAGATACTGATGGCAATACTTTAATTAAAGTTTCTGATAACTGGGCCAACCATGCCTATGTAAATGAGTCTAAATATAAAAAGAAATATAAACTTTCTATTAAAGAAAATGATAAATTTTGGGCCAGAGAAGGTAAAAGGATCTCGTGGATAAAAAAATATAAAAAAATTAAAGATGTTAAATATAGTAAAGAAGAAGTAAAAATTAAATGGTATTATGACGGCACTTTAAATGCCTCGGCTAATTGTATAGATCGTCATTTAAAAAAAAATCCTAGTAAAACGGCTATAATTTGGGTGGGAGACGATCCAGCAGATACCAAAAAAATTTCATACAGAGAACTTCACAAAAATGTTTGCAAAGTTGCTAACGGATTAAAAAATCTAGGTATTCAAAAAGGCGATAGAGTAACTATTTATTTAACTATGATACCAGAGCTTGCATATACCATGCTGGCTTGTGCAAGAATTGGAGCAGTTCATTCAATAATATTTGGAGGTTTCTCTCCCGACTCTATAGCTACAAGAATAAATGATTGCAAATCTGATTATTTAATTACTGCAGATGAAGGTGTAAGAGGTGGTAAAATTATTCCTTTAAAAAAGATAGCTGATGAAGCACTAGACCAATGTCCAAATGTAAAAAAATGTATTGTAGTTCAAAGAACAGGTAATCAAGTTGATTGGAACAACGAAAGAGACGTTTCATACAAAAGCATGATTTCTTCGGCAAGTAATAAATGTGATCCGGAAGAAATGAATGCTGAAGATCCATTGTTCATTCTATATACTTCTGGATCAACAGGTAAACCTAAAGGAGTGCTTCATACAACAGGTGGCTACATGGTTTATGCTTCAATGACACATCAGTATATTTTTGATTATAAAAGTAATGATATTTATTGGTGTACTGCTGACATTGGTTGGGTAACCGGACACAGTTATATAATTTATGGTCCTCTAGCAAATGGAGCTACAACTATTATGTTTGAGGGCATACCAAATTATCCGGATAGTTCTCGTTGGTGGCAAATAGTTGATAAATATAAAGTTAATATATTTTATACAGCACCGACAGCAATTAGAGCTTTGATGAGAGAAGGAGATGGGCCAGTAAAAAAAACTAGTAGAAAATCACTAAAATTACTAGGAACTGTAGGGGAACCAATAAATCCAGAAGCTTGGATGTGGTATTATAAAGTAGTTGGTGATTCCAGGTGTCCAATTGTCGATACATGGTGGCAAACTGAAACAGGAGGAATTCTAATTTCTCCTCAGCCCGGTGCCATTGATCTTAAACCAGGTTCTGCAACTAAACCATTTTATGGGATTAAGCCTGCGATAGTAGACAAAGATGGAAAGGTTATAAAAGGTGAAGGAAAAGGAAGATTATGTATGACACAATCTTGGCCTGGTCAAATGCGTACAGTATATGGCGACCATCAGAGATTTATTGATACTTATTTTTCTCAAGTTGATGGCAAGTACTTTACTGGTGATGGATGTAGAAGAGATAAAGATGGATATTACTGGATTACAGGAAGAGTAGATGATGTAATTATTGTTTCAGGCCACAATCTTGGTACAGCAGAAATTGAAAGCGCATTTGTTGCTCATTCAAAAGTTGCAGAAGCAGCGGTTGTTGGTTTTCCTCATAGTATTAAAGGAAATGGTTTATATTGCTACGTTACTCTAAATGCAGGTGAAAAAGCAACAGGCGACCTTGAAAGAGATCTTAAGCTCTGGGTAAGAAAGCAAATTGGTCCTATTGCAACGCCAGATGTGATTCAATTTGCTCCGGGTTTACCTAAAACAAGATCAGGAAAGATTATGAGAAGAATTCTAAGAAAAATTGCTGCTAATGAACCTAATAATCTAGGCGACACTACAACATTGGCAGACCCAAGTGTTGTTGAGTCCTTAATTGAGAACAGACAAAATAAAGGTTAACTAAATTTAAGATCTTTAGTTAAATTTTTGAATTCATTTTCTACAAGATTCCATTTTAGTTTAATGGAGTTTAAAACTATCTCCTTATCTAAAACTTTTAATTCATCGGCAATCGGTGACCAATTGTATAAAGCTAATCCACTCTCTTTAAATGGATTGTTTAGATAATATTGATTCCAATTAACATTTTTTGCTTTTGAAATAAATTCATTTTTTGATTTATCATAAATAGTTTGACTCAAACCATTCTTGGACTCTGCATTAATAATATTTAAAAATATTTCTTCTGCATCATTTTGTTTTAAATTCTTTTTATCAATTAAAAAAGAAAACACGTAAAATGTTAGGTCTGAAATCGCAACAACATAAATATTCCATTTCGCAATATTAATTGACTCAGTAAATTTTTCATCTTCAAGCATGGCAACATATCTTGTTCCAATTCTTGTTTTTAAATAACCATAAAGTGTGGTCTGAGTAACGTGAGCTGCTCTCTCTTTAATAAAATTTTCCAGATCTTTTTTGGATTTAATAGAAGTAAATTTACTAGTAATTTTTCTTATAGGAAAAAGATATTCTCCAACAGCTTTTAAGGTATTTACTATGTTTTCTAGATTCAATTTCACGTTGTATTGCAAAAATCCCCTATTTTATTATGTTGTAGCACGTCATTATGGTTTTAGGAGAGATTTTTTCCCTTTTAATTAAGATCCATATGGGTATGATCTTCGACATTAATTAATACTTTTTACGTAAAAAGTTAAAAAAGGGGGAAAAATGTCAAACAAAGACGCATATTGGGCGAAAACCAAAAACCATATGATAGTAACTTTGGTTCTTTGGGCTTTCTTCTCATTAGTCATTTTCATGTTCGGTTCTGAACTGAACACGATGTCTTTTCTTGGGTACCCATTAGCATATTATATGACAGCACAAGGTTCACTTCTTGCGTTTGTTATAATGTTATTTTGGACTGCCAATAAACAAGAGAAGATTGATGAAGAACATGGGTTCTCAGAAAGAGAGGAGGACTAATGGACTTTAAAGGTGGATTTATAAAAAATCTTCCAAAAATATATGGTCTCTACACTGGAGGTTTCGCAGTATTCATTTTACTAATGGCTATTGCTGAACAAGCAGGTGTATCTGCAAAAAACATCGGAGTGATGTTTGTTGCGTTCACCGTTTTGATTTATGCCTTTATCGGTTATTTATCAAGAACAGTACAAGTAGATGCTTATTATGTTGCTGGAAGACAAGTGCCAACCGTATTTAACGGGATGGCAACTGCAGCTGACTGGATGTCAGGTGCTTCTTTCGTAGCCTTAGCGGGTGGAGTTTATTTTGGAGGTTATACTTATATGGCCTTCTTAGTAGGTTGGACAGGCGGATACGTGCTTGTAGCAACTCTGATGGCTCCGTACCTAAGAAAATTTGGATGTTACACAGTTCCTGATTTTATTGGAACACGATACGGTGGTAATCTCGTGAGAGCTTGCTCGGTGTTTGTGCTTTTCATAGCATCATTTACTTACGTGACTGCTCAAATTAACGCTACGGGAACAATTGCTTCTAGAGCTCTTGGAATTCCGTTTGAAGCAGGTGTATGGGTTGGATTAATTAGTATCTTAATCTGTTCAATGCTTGGTGGAATGAGAGCCGTAACTTGGACACAGGTTGCTCAGTACATTGTATTAATCATCGCTTACTTAATACCAGTATTCTGGATAAGTAATAAAGTAGGTGGAGGAGTATTCCCTCACTTAATGTTAGGTGATGAAGTTGCAAGATTGGGTGAACTTGAACAACAATTTGGACTAGTTAAAAACAGCGCCGCAGATATGAAAGCAGCGGGAGTACCAGGAGGATTGAAATATATCTCTGGCTCTCACTCTGGAGTACCTGAAGGTGGAATGGCTGTCTGGAAATACTTATCGTTAGCGATTTGTATGATGGTAGGAACTGCATCGTTACCTCATATCTTAATGAGATACTTTACAACTCCTTCTGTTAAAGCAGCAAGAAAATCAGTAGCATGGTCGCTATTTTTTATCTTCTTGCTTTATTCTTCAGCACCAATGTTAGCGACATTATCTAAATTAGCATTGATGGATCCAAATCTACCAACTGGAATTATCGGAAAATCTATTTCTGAAGTTCAGTCGATAGAGTGGGTACAAAGATGGTCTGAAGTTAAACAAGTATTTATAGCAGACTTTAATGGTGACGGAATACTTCAGTTAAATGAATGGTTCATGAGAGGTGACGTTGTAGTATTAGCTACTCCAGAAGTGGCAGGACTACCGTTCGTAATCTCGGGACTTGTATTTGCTGGAGGTATGGCTGCTGCCATGTCTACTGCCGATGGATTAGTTCTTGCGATTTCAAATGCATTATCACATGACATTTATTACAAGATAATAAATCCTAAAGCAGAAACTGCTAAAAGACTATTAGTTGCTCGTGTACTTCTAGTAATAATCGGAGCTGCTGGTGCTTACATAGCCTCTTTCAGGCTAACAAGTATCTTAGGTTCGGTTGCTTGGGCATTCGACTTTGCAATGTCAGGATTGTTCTTCCCACTTGTACTTGGTGTATGGTGGAAAAGAGCTACTAGAGCTGGTGCTATAGCCGGAATAATGTCTGGAATACTTTCAGGATGGTTATACTTGTTATGGGTATATCCTAAGTTTTCAGTTCCAATATTTGGTGGTGTAAATACTCCTTTCTTGGGTATCGACCACTTAAGATTTGGTTTAATCGGAGCGCCAATTTGTTTAGTTGTGATGGTAGTAGTTAGTTTAATGACTAAAGAACCAGATGCAGCTACGCAAAAAATGGTAGACGACACTAGAATACCTACAGGTAAAGCGGTCTTAGGTAAACAACACTAGTTGTAAACTATAAAAAAAATTAAAGGGGCGATTTTTTCGCCCCTTTTTTTTTACCTAAATGATGATATTGTTTAATCATGATACCTACTTGGGCTATTGTTTTAGATTACATTCTAGGAATGATAATGTGGACCTTAATTGGGAGAGCAGCCATGAATATCTTTCAGCGAGAAGATTCAACCTTTTTCTTTATGAGGGTCTTCGTAAAATATACTAATCCAATAATTAAATTATTTAAACCTATAACTCCTAGTTTTTTATTTGGAGGATTTATTGCCCTTTATGTAGCCTGGTTTTTTTACTTATTTAGATTTTATGCTATGCCATACTTATTAGGTTATGATGTGTGGGGAATGTTAGCTTTTCCATTAGAAAGTGATTTTTCAAAACAACTTTACCAACTTTTTAATTAACAATTTATCTTTTTGACAAATTTATTGATTAAAATATAAGTAAGGAATGAGTAAACCAATCAAAATATCGCCTTCCATACTTTCAGCAGATTTTAGTAAATTAGGTGAAGAAGTTATTGCTCTTGAAAGAGCGGGAGCTGATTACATACATATTGATGTTATGGATGGTCATTTCGTTCCAAACTTAACAATCGGGCCAGAAGTAATTAAAAAATTAAGACCACTCACAAAAAAAATTTTTGACGTCCATTTAATGATATCTCCGGTTGACAATTTTATAAAAGATTTTTCAGAAGCCGGTGCAGACATTATTACTTTTCATCCTGAAGCAACACCAAATGTATCAAACACTATTAATTTAATTAAAAAAGAAAGAAAAAAAGTTGGAATTTCATTGAAACCTAATTCAAAGTTAGAGTTGATAGAAAATCATTTAGAACTTTTAGATTTAATTCTTATTATGAGTGTTGAACCAGGATTTGGAGGACAAAAATTTATGCCAGAGGTTCTTGATAAAACTAGAAAAATCAAAGAATTAATTGATAAAAAGAAATTAAAAACTGAAATCGAAATAGACGGTGGAATTAATTTTGAAAATTGTAAAATAGCAAAAGATGCTGGGGTAAACGTACTTGTTTCAGGATCTACTATTTTTAAAGAAAATCAAGGCGACCTTAAAAAAAATATAGGAATTCTTAGAACAAGTTAATAGATGTCTAATTTAAAAAGTATCTATTTTTACTTTTTAGCCATTCAAATAACAATTGTTAAATTTATAAAAAAGATTTATTTTTCTACTAGTATTTATAATAAATCTTTAATTTCAAAAACACCTCAACAATTCTACTTTTATCCTAACCCTTTTTTATTAAGCTTAATCACAAATTATAAAAATTACTTATTTAAAATTAATGAAATAGATTCAAATGTTTTTTGGGCAAAGCATAAAAATATCTTTGAAGAGGAAAAATTACATAGTTTTTTATGGCTCTCTTTGATCAATAGAAAAAGTGATAGTAAATCATTACAGAAAATAATCAGTGTTTGGATGATAAAAAACTCTAAATATAAAAAGAATATATGGGAAAATTCAGTGATTAGTAAAAGAGTAATTAGTTGGATTATAAATGTAGAAGTAATAATAAATAATTGTTCATTTGATTTTAAAAAAAAATTTTTAGACAGTATAATTTCACAAACTAATCACCTTAAGAAAAATATAAAATATGAAAAAAATTACTGTAAAAGATTAGAAATATTAACTGCTCTTATATTGTGTGGTTTAGTATTTAAAGAATATGAAGATAATTTCGATATAGGAATAAAATGGTTAGAAAAATTAGTTAAAGATTATTTTGATGAGAATGGATTTCCATTAACAAGAAATCCGAGTGAATTGATTTACTTTGCAAAATTTTTAATTCTAATCAAGAGCTGTATAAAAGATGCACAAAAATATATTCCAGAATTTTTAGAAGATTTAATTGATAAAAATCTTGCATGTATTAAAAATATCTCCACCACAAAAAATAAAACTCCTCTTTTTAATGGTGGAACTGAGGAAGATCTAGATGATTTGGAAAAATATATTGTTGAATTAAATTATAAATCCAAAAATAAAAAAAAATCTGTTGGTGGTATTCAAATAATTAAAAATCGAAATAACATAGTTTTTTTTGACGCTGGTGAACCACCAATAAAAAATTTTTCAAATTCATATCAATCAGGTCCATTATCATTTGAATATTATTTAGAAAACGAAAAAATAATTACTAATTGTGGATTTGGTTCAAATATTTCTTCTAAAGCAAAACTTTTAAGTAGGTTAACTTCTGCTCAATCAACACTTAGCATTAATGATACCTCGGTTACTAAGTTTGAAAGAAATAAGCTAGTAAATAAAGCTTTTGGTAATTCAATTAAAAATACATTCAAAATTTCAGATCTAAGTTACAAAGAAGAAGATAATCAAATTATTTTAAGTGCTTCACATGATGGTTATTTAAAAAATTTTGGCTGCATACACAAAAGAGTAATTTCATTAGATAAATTAACTAATCAATTAATTGGATCTGATGAATTAATAAAAAAAAAGAACGGAAGACCAATTACTTTTAATTTAAGATTTCATCTCTACCCAGGTCTCACTGCAGTTAAAACTATGAGTGGAAATAGTGTCTTAATTCGAATTAATAAAAATAAGTCTCTTATATTTACCGCTAAAGAGGAGTTGATCACTCTAGAAAAAAGTATATTTCTAGGAGGAAATAAAATATTAGATAATACTTGCTTAACAGTATCTGGTAATTTAGTTAATAAAGATAAAACTATCCACTGGGAAATTAGAAAAAATATTTAATCATGAAACAAAAAATTAAAAATGCTCTAATTTCTGTTTCTGACAAAACTGAGTTATCTCCTATTCTTAAAATTTTAAAAAAATTTAAAATTAAAATTATAAGTTCAGGTGGAACATATAACTCAATTAAAAAACTTGGTTATGATTGTTCAGAAATCTCAAAATATACAGGCTTTAAAGAAATGCTCGATGGACGAGTTAAAACACTACATCCTAAAATACATGCAGGAATTCTTCATGATAGGCAAAATAAGAAACATCAAAGGGAAATGAAGAGAGAGAAATTTCCCTCCATTGATTTAATTATAGTGAATTTTTATCCATTTCAAAAAACACTGACTGAAACAAACAATCAAGGAAAAATAATTGAGAATATTGATATTGGTGGGCCTACAATGGTTAGAGCGGCTGCAAAAAATTTTAAAAATGTAACAATTATTACAAATCAAAAAGATTATCTAAGTCTAATAAAAGAAATAAATAAGAATAATGGAAAAACATCTTTAAAATTTAGAGAACTAATGTCATCAAAAGCTTTTGGATTAACAGCTTACTATGACTCTATGGTTGCAAATTGGTTTAATCAAAAATTAAAAATAAAATTTCCTGAAAGAAAAACAATTTTTGGTAAAAGAATTCAAAATCTAAGATATGGAGAAAATCCTCATCAAGAAAGTTCTTTATACATAAATAACTACGATGATCAAAATCTAGGACTCAAACAGCTAAGCGGAAAAGAACTTAGTTTTAATAATTACAACGATATGTTTGCTGCTCTAGAAATATTGTCATCTATCAAAAAAGATCCTGCCACAGTTATAATCAAACATGCTAACCCATGCGGTGTTTCTAGGAACAAATCCTCATTAAAATCCTTTGAAAATGCTTACGCCTGCGATCCAATCAGTGCTTTCGGAGGAGTAATTGCTTGTAATTTTAAAATTAATAAAAAAATTGCAAAAGAAATAGAAAAAAAATTTCTTGAAGTTATTTTAGCTAAAAGTTTTGATAAAAATGCTCTGAATATTTTAAAGAAAAAGAAAAATTTGAGAATTATTGATATTTCTAAATTTAAAATTAATAATTTAACAACAATAAAATCTTTTAACAGTTCGTTCTTGATTCAAACAAAAGATGAGTTAATTTTGAATAAAAAACAATTAAAATGTGTGACTAAGATTAAACCAACAAAAAAAGAGATTTTAGAAATGGAATTCGCATTTAATGTTTGTAAACATGTAAAATCTAATGCAATTGTTTTAACAAATGATTTTTCAACAATAGGAATTGGTGCTGGTCAACCAAGCCGGCTGGATAGTTGTAAGATAGCAACTCAAAAGGCTAGACAATTCTTACCTTCCAAAATTAAAAACTCTATAGCTGCATCTGATGCATTCTTTCCTTTTGCTGACGGAATTAAAACTTTGATCAAAGCAGGAGTAAGAATTATCATCCAACCAGGTGGCTCAGTTAAAGATAGAGAAGTTATTAATGCAGCAAATAAGGCTAAAATTAAAATGGTGTTTACTGGTATTCGTCATTTTAATCACTAATTAAATTTTATCAATTTTAGCTGCTAAAATAAAATCACTTTCAGCCAATCCTTTAATTGCATGAGTAAAAATTTTTACCTTACAATAACCCCAACCGAAAGAAATATCTGGATGATGACCTTCATTTTCTGCAATGATACCAACTTTATTTGTAAAATCCTGGCTTTCTAGAAAATTTTTAAACTTAAACTCTTTTATTAAAAAATAACTTTTTTCATTGTCACTTTTAACATCCCACCCATCTACTTTTTTCAAATATTTGTGTATTTCTTTTGTATCAAATGGAGGCGTATTACCTTCGCATGGAACACATTTTTTGTCAGCCAGTTCAGTCATATTCTTTCTTTTTATGGAGCGGGCAAAGGGACTTGAACCCTCGACCTTCTCGTTGGCAACGAGACGCTCTACCACTGAGCTATGCCCGCATTATAAATGAGTATATTATAATACTTTTAAATCGGTCAACATAAATAAAATGACCTATCGATAAATATAAATTTCTACTATAATTAGTGAGTTATGAAATTTTTTCCAAATCTTATTCCGATTTTTCCTTTAGGTGGGGTTATTTATTTTCCAAAAACTAATCTTCCATTAAATATATTTGAGCAAAGATACTTAGATTTAGTTAACGATACAATGCGTAAAGATAAATTAATAGGAATGATACAGCTGCAAAAAAAGAATGAAGAAATCTATAAAATTGGATGTTTGGGAAAAATTAGTGATATTCAAAGAAACGTTGATGGAAAAATTCTCATAAATTTAACCGGTCTTATAAGATTTGAGGTGTTGGAAGAGGTAGAAAATTCAAAATTATATCGAGAATTTAGAGTGGATTATAAAAAATTTACTTCGGATTTAGAGCCAAAATCAGAAAATATAGACATTAAAAAATTAATGGAAAAAGCTAAAGTATTTTTTAAGAAGAATGGAATCTTATTAAATTGGGATGAATTTAATAAATTAAACAAATTACAAAAAATTGATACTTTATCAATGATAGCGCCAGTGACTAACCAGGAAAAACAAAAGCTTTTAGAGTCTATAACTTTAAATGAAAAAGTAAAAACTCTTGGAGATATAATTGATTTTTATCTACACGAAATAAATTTTAACAATCTAACTCTTCAATAAAATGATGTTATCCAGATTTATTCATCGAATTAAAAAAATCAGCATTATTTTTAGTATTTTTTAATTTAGAAATTAAGAATTCAATACCATCCATGGTTCCCATTGGGCTTATAATTCGTCTAAGAACATTCATTTTGGATAAGTCATCTTTTTCGAATAATAGTTCTTCTCTTCTAGTTCCCGATCTAGTTATATCTAAAGCAGGGTAGATTCTTTTATCAGCAACTTTTCTATCAAGAATTAGTTCAGAATTACCTGTTCCTTTAAATTCTTCAAAAATTACTTCATCCATTCTACTACCAGTATCTATTAAAGCAGTAGAGATAATAGTTAACGACCCGCCCTCTTCAACATTTCTTGCTGCTCCAAAAAATCTTTTTGGCCTTTGTAGCGCATTAGCATCAACACCGCCTGTTAAAACTTTTCCAGAGCTTGGGATGACCGCGTTATAAGCTCTGCCTAATCTTGTAATAGAGTCCAATAGAATAACAACATCTTTTTTATGTTCTACTAATCTCTTTGCTTTTTCTATAACCATTTCTGCAACAGCTACGTGTCTTGAAGCTGGTTCATCAAAAGTTGAAGCTACAACTTCACCTTTTACAGATCTTTGCATATCAGTCACTTCCTCTGGTCTTTCATCAATTAATAAAACCATTAAGTAACATTCAGGGTGATTTGCAGTGATTGATTGAGCAATATTTTGCAAAATTATTGTTTTACCTGCTCTTGGAGGAGACACAATAAGTGATCTTTGACCTTTCCCAATAGGACTTACTAGGTCGATTAACCTTGCAGTATTATCTGGTTTCTTTTCAGCTTTATTTGACTCGACCTCTAACCTTATTCTCTCATTAGGATATAATGGCGTTAAATTGTCAAAAGCAATTTTATTTCTTCCTTTTTCCGAGTCATCAAAATTAATTTTATTTACCTTAAGAAGAGCAAAATATCTTTCAGCATCTTTAGGGCCCCTAATCTCTCCTTCAACAGAGTCCCCTGTTCTTAATCCAAATCTTCTGATTTGACTAGGACTAACATATATATCGTCTGGACCTGGTAAATAATTAGACTCAATGGCTCTTAAAAATCCAAAACCATCTTGCAATACTTCTAGAACACCTGTCGCTGTTATTTGTTCATTTTTTTCAGCGAGTTTTTTTAATATTGCAAATAATATTTCTTGCTTTCTAAGTGTGCTAGGATTTTCAATACCAAGTTTCTCAGCTTCACTAATAAGCTCTGCAGGGTTTTTTTGCTTTAGTTCTTGTAAGTTCATGTGATTATTGTTGATTAAGGAATGTGATAAAAATATAGGGATTTTTTAAAGAAATTCAACCCCTAATTATAATGGTTTAAATATAACAACAAATATTACTACAATTAGTATAACTGTCGGTATTTCGTTATATATCCTAAAGAATCTAGGGGTTTTCTGGTTATTGTCTATAGCAAAATCATTAAGATATTTACCCAAAGTCAAGTGGTAATAAGTCAAAATAACAACAGCAATAATTTTTATCTGCATCCATATTTCAGAAAAAACTGAAAAGCCAAGGCTATGTATTAACAGAATTCCAAAAAGCCAAGAAAGCATCATGGCTGGCATCATTATGTAGTTGTAAAGCTTTCTTTCCATAATTTTAAAAACTTTTTTTTGTGAATCGTCTTCAGCCTCGGAATGATAAACAAATATTCTTGGTAAATATAGAAGACCTGCCATCCAAGAAATAATTGCGATTAAATGTAATGATTTAAATAATAAATATAAATTCATTTTATAAATATTTGTTAAGTAATTTTTCAAATAATTCAATATGATCAGAATTATCGTTTAAACACGGGATTAAATCAAAATTTTTCCCCCCTTTTTTTAGAAAACTATCTCTTCCTTGAATATTTATTTCCTCTAAAGTTTCAACACAATCAGAAGCAAAGCCTGGGCACACAACTAATAAATTTTTTATACCTTTCTCAGGTAAACTCTCCAATGTTTTGTCAGTATACGGAGTTAACCACTCTTGTGGTCCAAATCTTGATTGGAATGTGGTTTGAATTTCTACTTTATTAAACTTTTCTTTCATAAGTCTTGTAGTTTTATGACAATAGCAATGGTAAGGATCTCCTTTGTCAAAATAAGACTTTGGAATGCCGTGATAAGAAGAAATTATTAAGTCTGGTTTCCAGTTTATTTCTTTAATCTTTTTTTCAATACTATTTATTAAAGCGTCAATATATCGAGGCTCACTTTCATAGTGAGGAATGATTTGAAGACTTGGTTGCCACCTCATCTTCATTAAAGATCTATAAACTTCATCACAAACCGTGGCGGTGGTTGCAGCAGCATACTGAGGATATAGAGGTAAAATAACTATATTTTCACATCCCTCTTCTTTAAAATTGTTCAATCGAGTTTTTATACTTGGATTCCCATATCTCATAGCGAAGTCTACAATTAATTTCTCGTTCCCAATCTTGTTTTTAAGTTTGGTTGCCTGACTTCTTGTGAAAAACAATAAAGGAGACTCGTTGCTTTCTTTTCTCCAGATTTTTTTATAAGCATGGGCTGTCTTTGAGGGTCTAAAAGTTAAAATAAATAAATTTAAAATTATTTGCCAAATAAAAGGGTTTAACTCTATTACTCTTCTGTCTGAAAGAAATTCTTTTAAATATTTCCTAATGTCCCACCAGCTTGTAGAATCTGGTGTGCCTAAGTTGATTAATAAAACTCCTGTTTTACCAAATTTAACTTCAGGATGATCTTTGTTCATTAATTATTCCTATAAAATTCTATTAATTTCTTTACTCTATCAGGATCTGTTTCCGGAAGTAAACCATGACCAAGATTAAAAATATAAGGAATATCTTTAAACGCTTGAATGTATTTCGTCGCTCCCTCCAACATTTCTTTCTCAGACTTTAATAAAATTTTTGGATCTAACCCGCCTTGTATAACTACATCTTTTAATTTATTTTTTACCCATAAAGGATCTATATCATAATCTAAGTTTATCCCGTCCGGATTTACTATCCGATTAAAGTCTTCATATTTTTCTTTAATTCCTTTTGGAAAACAAATATTAGGAATTTTCTCTTTTTTACAAAACTCTACTATTTTTGCATTTGGGACAAAGCAATAATCTTTAATAATATTTTCAGGTAATAATCCTGCCCAAGAGTCAAATATTTGTATTATGTCTGCTCCTGCATTCACTTGATTTTGAATGTGGATACATAAAAATTTTATTAATTTATCTAAGATTTGATTTATATTTATATCTTTTTGATTTAATTTATTGAAATTTATTTCATTTTTATTCTTTTTAATATTAATCATATAAACCAACAATGTCCAAGGAGCACCTATAAAAGCTATTAAAGATTTGTCTTTATCTAAATTTTTTCTAGTTTTTTCGATTGCTTTATAAACTGGATTTAATTTATGAGAAAATTCTTTTTCTTTTTTGTCTAAAAATCTTTCTGTATTAAAATCGCTGAGTTCTGGTCCTTGGTCTTTTATAAACTTTACTTCCTGGCCTAAGGCGTAAGGCGTCATTAAAATATCCGAGAAAATTATTGCTGAGTCTAAATTAAATCTTTTTATAGGTTGAAGTGTTATTTCTGAGCTTAATTCGCTATTTAAACAAAGTTCTATAAAATCTGGATTTTGAGATCTAATTTTTCTAAATTCAGGTAAATACCTACCTGCTTGTCTCATAAACCAAACAGATTTACAATGTTTATCTTTATTAACTAATATTTTTCTAAGAGTACTCATAATATAATTTAAGTTTATAAATATAGGTTTTCTAATAGGTCCTGTTAGTTTTTAATATAACTATTTATACATATTTTATACAATTTGATTTTAATAAATCGTTTAATTAATGGTAGAAATTCAATGGTTTTGTTTAAATTATAAACAATTATAGAATTATAATATCAACACCTAACAAAATGTTAAAATAATGTTAATTATTGTTAATTAATTTTTATTAAATATAAAAATAGTGGAAAAGCTCGTTTTATTAAATAATTATTAACATAGATATGAACGAAAAATACAATGTATATCTTGTGTCTGACTCTACTGGAGAAACATTAGATAGAATTTTTTTATCTTTAAAATCTCAATTTTCAAATTTTGAATATGAAAAAAAGGAATTTGTTTTTATTAGAACAGAACAGCAAATTGATAAAATAATTAAAGAATGCTCCGAGTCGCAGAATTCAATAATTTTATATACTATTGTTGAAACAAAATTAGCTAAATACATGTCAAGCTCTAGTGAAAAAAATAATATTCCATGTTTTGGGATATTAGGAAATTTAATATTGAGTTTTTCTAAATTATTAAATCAAAAAGCTATTCATAAACCTAGCGCGCAACACGTTTTAGATGATGAATATTATAAAAGAATAGAAGCTATACAATACACCATGCATCATGATGATGGAAAAAAATTAGATGATATTTCTAAAGCTGATATTGTTCTTTTAGGTGTAAGTAGAACCAATAAAACTCCAACTTCAATTTATTTAGCTAATAGAGGATACAAGACAATTAATATTCCTCTAGTTCTAGACCAAAAAATTCCAGATGATTTGAAATCTCCCAACAACAAGACATGCGTTATCGGCCTAGTAGCTGACCCAGAGAGGTTGGCAGATATTAGAAGAAATCGAGTTGCAATCATGCAGGATAACAATATTAAAGAATATACAGATCTAAATTTTATAAAAGAAGAGGTAAATAAGTCCAAACAGCTTTTCAATAAGTATAAATGGCCAATAATTGATGTAACTAGAAGATCAGTCGAAGAAACTGCCGCGTCGATTTTAAAAATTTTTGAAATAAAAAAAAATAAATGAAGATAATTTTAGCATCCGGGAGCGGTGTAAGAAAAAAGATATTAGATAAATATAACATCGAATCAGATGTCGTTGTTTCAAATGTAGATGAAGATCAAGTTAAGGAAGCTTTATCATCTGAGAATGCTACACCTCTAATTATATCTAAGAATTTAGCTGAACTTAAATCTATTAAGGTTAGTAATAAATATCCTGATCGTCTAGTGTTGGGCGCTGACAGCGTAATTTCATTAAATAATGAATTAATTAATAAACCAAAATCAAGAAAAGAAGCTTTAGAGATTTTAAAAAAATTAAACAATTCAAAACATTATCTTATAAGCTCTGTTTGTATTTCAAAAAATGGTGCAATGATTTGGAATCATTCTGATCAATCAGAGTTAAAGATGAAAAATTTTAAAGAGGAGGAATTATTACAATACTTAAATAGAATAAAGACTGAAATTTTGTTAATGTACGGAGTTTATCAAGTCGAGGCTGATGGACTCGAACTTTTTGAATATATAAAAGGAGATCAAGACTCAATTATGGGTTTGCCTATAAAACAAATAATGAACTATATTAAGCAATATAAAAAAAATGAATAGAAAATCATTTGCAATCATCGGGAATCCAATTTCTCATTCATTATCACCAGTTTTACATAACTATTGGTTTAACAAATATAAGATTGAAGCAAATTATATTTCGTTAGGTGTAAATGAAAAAGATATAGAAAGCATTACTAAAAAAATAAGAAACAAAGAACTAAGTGGAATAAATGTAACTTTGCCCTACAAGCAGAAAGTAATTCCATTTATTGATAAATTGGTCAATGATGCTAAATCTACGAATTCAGTTAATACGATTTTTTTAGATGATACTAATACTCTCGTTGGAGAAAATACTGATGTATTTGGAATACAAGCTGCTTATTTAAAAGAGATTGTTCAAGTAGAAAATAAAAAAGCTTTAGTGATGGGAGCCGGAGGTGTTGCTCCATCTGTTATTTTTTCATTACAAAAATCTAAAATACAAAATATATCAATCATTAATCGAACCTATGAAAAATCTATTTTTTTAAAGAAAAAATTTAACTTTTTAAGTATTTTGGAATGGAAATCTTTACAACAAGAGATAAGTAAGTTTGATATTATTATTAATGCCACAAGTCTAGGATTAAAAAATGGTAATGATTTTGAATTTAATTTTGAAAATGTTAAGGATGATTTAATCTATATAGATACAATATATAATCCACTTGAAACTAAAACTCTAAAATTTTTAAAAGAAAATAAAATAAAGACATTTAATGGTTTAGATATGTTTATTTATCAAGGTCAAAAATCTTTTTATTTATGGAACAAGATTAACCCTGAAATAGACGACGAGTTAATTAATTTATTAACTTCAAAGTTATAATGATTAAAATAGGTCTTACAGGCTCTATAGCTTCAGGTAAAACGACTGCTAGTAAGATTATTGCAAGTCGAAGAGGACCTCTTTTCAGCGCAGACAAGGTTGTAAAAGAATTATATAATAGAGACTCCTTTAAGAGGCTGATTGCTAAAAAGTTAAATTTTCAAAACAATTCAAAATTTAAAAATGAAATAAGAAATAAAATTTTAAAGAAAAGACAAGATTTAAAAAAGTTAGAAAAAATAATACATCCGCTGGTAAGAAAAAAAATGTTTGCCTTTTTGAAAAAGAATAAAAATAAAAAATACTTATTTTTTGAAATACCTTTATTAATAGAAAGTAAGCTTATAAAGTATTTTGATATTATAATTTTTGTAAAAGCTAATAAAGATATAAGATTAAAGAGATATAAGTTAAAAGGGGGAAATACTAAATTATTTTCTTTATTAGATAAACATCAGCTAAAAGATACTAAGAAAATGAAATTTTGTGATCATGTAGTTGTTAACAACAAATCTTTAGTTATTTTAAAAAAGAAACTTTTGAATATAATTAATTTATATGGCTGAGATTTTTTTAGATACTGAGACTACAGGATTATCATTTAAAGATGGACATAAAATTGTTGAAATAGCATGTATTGAAACACAAGACTTAATCCCTACAAACAAAGTTTTTCACAAATTAATTAATCCTAAAAGGGATATGCCCGAGGAAGCTTTCAAGATTCATGGATTTTCAAAAGAGTTTTTAAGTAATAAAGAAACTTTCGATCAAATAGCAGATGAATTTTTAAATTTTATTAAAGGAAAAAAAATTATTATTCATAATGCAAGTTTTGATTTAAGTTTTTTAAATGGCGAGTTGAGTAAAATAAAAAAAAAATCAATTGATAAAGCGGTAGTAATTGATTCGTTAGAAGTTGCAAGAAATAAATTTTCAGGAACATCAAATTCTTTGGATGCATTATGTAAAAAGTTTAACATTGATTTGTCCAGAAGAGTTAAACACAATGCTTTATTAGATTGTGAGTTACTTAGAGAAGTTTATATTAATCTTTTAGACGCTAAAGAGCCTAAGTTTAATCTTTCCTCTTCTAACTTAGATGAAATAAAATCTTTCCAGAGAGAAAAAAAATATAATAAGACAATATTAAAAATATCTGAAGATGAGTCCAAAAGACATAAGGAATTTTTAAGATCTGAACTAAAGAAAAATTTTTATTGAGTCTTTTTTAGATCATAAAGTTTTTGAAAATCAACATTTTCACTGATTTTAATATTTTTAAATCCTGAATTTTCAAAGACAAAAACAAATATTTTTCTTAATTCAGGGTAAATATCAGAAGGAACATTAATTAATATTATTTTTTCAATTTCTTTCTTATCAGTTATTCTATCTGTTAACTCAATAATAGTAGAATAGACAATTTTTGTATTAATTTTCTCAAAATTATTTTTAATAGGTGAAAGATTTAAAGTTGTTTGCACATCGATAATTTTTTCCTTTATCTGATTACTTTTTATATCAATATTAATTTTATAATTTGAAATATCTTTAGACAATAAAAGAAATGTTTTTGGATTTGGTATGCTGAAGTTTAAATCTTTAATATACTTTCCAATAATTTTATAGCTCATCTTTTTTATCTTCTACGATTTCTCCGTCTAATGTTTTTGAGCTTTCTTGATTTGATGATATGTTTCTCTTCTTTACAAAAAAACTAATTAATATTTTTCTAGTAAAAGGTATTAAAATTAGAAAACCTATTGTGTCTGTAAAAAAACCAGGAATGATAAGAAGTAGAGCTGCAATCGCAATAGACGCTCCAGAAATCATTTCATAAATCGGTATCTTATTTTGATACATATTCATGACACCAGACCTCATAGTTTTAATTCCTTCTAGTTTTGCAAAATATATGCCTACTATCGCTGTTAAAAGGATTAGTGAGACAGTATTTAGAGCCCCTATTTCTCCTCCGATTTTAATCATCAAGAAAACCTCAAGTGCTGGTACGCCGATAAATAGTAAAAAAAATGAGTTCATTTGTCTGATACAAAATTATATTATTAATGTATATTTATCAAACTATGAGTAACAATTTTGGATATATAGACATTATTTTACTTGGAATGATCGCAGGATTTATAATTTTGCGACTTAGAAATATATTAGGTAGAAAAACTGGTCATGAAACTAAAATTTATCCAGCTTTTGAAGAAAAAAAATTTAATATACCTAATGGCAATGTAACAAGCTTTAAACAAAATCTTAATGTTTTAGAAGGTCAAGAAAAGAAAGAGTTTCTTAAAGGAGCAGAAATTGCTTACGAGACAATTCTTACTTCTTTTGCTGATGGAGATAATAAAAAACTAAAAAGTTTGCTGACACCTGAAATGGCTTCAAACTTTGAACAAGCTATACAGGCAAGAAATAAAGAAAATATAAAATCCGAGTTTACTTTTATCGGTGTAAAAGAGTCTAGCGTTGAGAAATATGAAAAAATTAAAAATGAACTTTTCGCATCAGTAAAATTTGTATCTGAAGTTATTTCAGTAAAAAAAGATAAGGATGATAAGATAATAGAAGGAAATCCAGATAAGATAAAACTCGTTACAGATTATTGGAAATTTACTAAAAATATTTTAAAAAAGGGTCCTAACTGGTATTTATCTGAAATTGTCAGTAAGTGATAAAAAAAAAGAATATTTCTCAAGAAGATATTGATACTTGGAAAAATTATATTAAGAATCCCACAGATATTACAGATAAAGATAAAATTCAGAAAACCAGTAAGTCAAGACCACATAGATTCAAATTTGATTTGCATGGTTTTACTTTGTCTCAGGCCAATGAGAAAGTTAAAGAGATTATTTTTTTATCCCTAGAAAAGAATTATAAAGAAATTTTATTTATCACCGGGAAAGGCATTCATTCTAATACAGAAAAAAACTCTTTTGTTTCTAATGAATTAAGTAAGTTAAGATATTCAGTACCAGAATATATTAAATCAGACCCAGATTTATTAAATTCCGTAATCTCAGTTTCAAAAGCCGATGAAGTAGACGGAGGAGATGGAGCAATTATAGTTAAGCTTAAAAAGCTATAAAATAAATTTTGATAAATCAGTATCTTTAACTAAGTTACCTAAGTTTTCATTAACATATTTTTTGTCTACAGTAATGGTTTCTCCTGTCTTATCAGTAGCGTTAAAACTTATGTCGTCTAAAACTTTCTCAATGATAGTATGAAGCCTTCTAGCTCCAATATTTTCAACTGATGAGTTAACCTCGGCAGATATTTTTGCTAGCATGTCTATACCATCATCTGTGAACACAAGATTTACGTTTTCAGTTTTTAATAATTCTTTGTATTGCTTAATCAAACTATTATCTGGTTCTTTCAAAATTCTTTTGAAATCCTCTTCGTTTAAAGCATTTAGTTCTACTCTGATAGGCAATCTACCTTGTAATTCAGGGAGAAGATCAGATGGTTTCGCAAGTTGAAAAGCTCCAGATGCAATAAAAAGAATATGATCTGTTTTAATTGGGCCATGTTTTGTGCTTACAGTTGTACCTTCAATTAATGGCAATAAATCTCTTTGCACTCCTTCTCTAGATACATCTCCACCTACCCTATCACTTCTTGCTGAAACTTTGTCTATTTCATCTAAAAATACTATTCCATTTTCTTCTGTAGCTTTTTTAGCTTCTTTAATAATTTTATCTTCTTCAATCATCTTATCAGATTCTTGGGCAACTAAAATATCGTGAGACTCTTTCACAGTCATTTTTTTCTTCTTGCCTTTTTTATTTCCCATTGATTTTCCAAAAATATCTCCAAGATTAACCATGCCAACGTTTCCACCTGGCATGCCTGGGATCTCAAAACTTTGAAGGCCAGAAGTTTTATCTTGAACTTCAATTTCTATTTCATTGTCATCAAGATCGCCATTTCTTAATCTTTTTCTAAAGCTTTCTTTAGTAGCTACACTTGCTTTATTGCCTACCAATGCATCTAATACCTTATCTTCAGCTTTAAGTTCAGCTTTTGCTTTTACTTCTTTTCTTTTTTTCTCTCTTTCCATAGCAATAGCTATTTCGATCAAATCTCTAACTATTTGTTCAACGTCTCTTCCAACATAACCAACTTCAGTAAATCTTGTGGCCTCGACTTTAATAAACGGTGCTTCTGCCAATTTTGATAATCTTCTTGAGATTTCAGTTTTACCAACACCTGTTGGTCCAATCATAAGAATATTTTTAGGTAGAACTTCATCTCTCATTTCATCTGAAAGAGCTTGTCGTCTCCATCTATTTCTTAAAGCAACCGCAACGGCTTTTTTAGCTTCTTTTTGTCCAATGACATATCTGTCTAACTCAGAAACTATTTCTCTAGGAGATAAAGCACTTACCCTAGAACTTTTCTTTTTAGTATTTTTAACTAAATTTAAATTTGTAACATTTTTAGAACTAACCATTATTAAACTTTCTCCACCGTAACGTTATTATTTGTAAAGACACAAATATCTGAAGCAACTTTAATAGCTTTTCTAGCTATTTCTTCAGCTTTTAAATCTGTTTCTATTAAAACTTTTGCTGCAGCAAGTGCATAATTTCCACCTGATCCAATCCCTATAATGCCATCTTCTGGTTCTAATACATCCCCTGTGCCAGAAATAATAAAGCTATGTTTTTTGTCAGCGACTGCCATTAAAGCTTCTAGTCTTCTTAAAAACTTATCACTTCTCCAATCTTTAGCTAATTCAACAGCTGCTCTTTGTAAATTTCCTGCATGCTTTTCAAGTTTTGCTTCAAGTCTTTCAAATAATGTTAATGCATCAGCAGTAGATCCAGCAAAGCCAGCTATCACGCCTCTGCTTTCTATTTTCCTAACTTTTTTTGCTTTACTTTTTAAAACAGTATTTCCAAGACTAACTTGTCCATCTCCTGCAACTACTGTTTCGTTATTCTTCCTTAACAAGACAATCGTTGTGCCATGCCATTTTTCAGCTGTATTCATGATGTTATATGTGGAGATTAATTCTATTTCTTCAATAGTTAATTCAGTTTTATTGATAAAATGCTCAATTATATATATATCAAAGATAAATTTTCTTAGATTATGAAAAGAAAAGCTAAAATAAACAGAAAAACCAAAGAAACCAACATTTCGGTCGCAGTTAATTTAGACGGAAAAGGAAAGTATAAAATTAAAACCGGGATTGGTTTTCTTGACCATATGCTTGAGCAACTAGCTAAGCACTCGTTAATTGATTTAGAAGTTAAAGCAAAGGGTGATACGCATATTGATCTACATCACACAACTGAAGATACAGGTATAGCTATCGGTGAAGCTATTAAAAAAGCTTCAGGTAATCGAAAAGGAATTACAAGATATGCCTCTACAATGATACCAATGGATGAAACATTAAGCAGAGTTTCAGTAGACATATCTAATAGACCTTATTTAATCTGGAAAGTAGATTTAAAAGTAGAAAAATTAGGTGAGATGGACACAGAACTTTTTAAGGAATGGTTCCAGGCATTTTCTCAATCTGCAGGAATTACTTTACACGTTGAAAATATTTATGGTGAAAATAGTCATCACAAAGTTGAGTCTTGCTATAAAGGATTAGCAAGATCATTAAAGGATGCTCTAGCAATAGATAAAAGAATTAAAAATTCGATACCTTCGACAAAAGGTTCTATTTAAAATAAATGAACGTCACAATTGTTGACTATCAATCGGGCAATATAAGCTCAGTCGTAAACTCTTTCACAGAGGTCTCTAAAGGCAAAGTCAATCTAGAGGTAACATCTGATATTAAGAAAATTAAATCCAGCGATAAGATTGTTTTACCTGGTCAAGGTTCATTTAAGAGTTGTGTAGACTCTTTAAACAATATTAATGGATTAGTCGATACGCTTAAAGAATTTGCAATTACAAACAGGAAGCCTTTATTAGGAATTTGTGTAGGCTTACAAATGTTTGCCGATGTTGGATACGAAGAGGCAGAGACAAAAGGATTAGGTTGGATTTCGGGGAAAGTTTCTAAAATTAATAATCAAAATGGAAAATTTAAACTTCCACACATTGGTTGGAATGAAATTGAAATACTAAAGGAAAGTAAAATATTTAAGGACATAAAAAATAAATCTCATATGTATTTCGTTCACAGTTATGAATTTATACCTGAAGATAAATCAGTCATTTCAGCTACAACAGACTATTCATCAAAAATCGTATGTGCTGTCGAGAAAGAAAATTTGTTTGGAACACAATTTCACCCAGAAAAGAGCGATAAAACTGGATTAAAAATAATTGATAACTTTTTAAAATTGTAATGAAAATATTTCCAGCCATAGATATTAAAGATAAGAAATGTGTGAGGTTAATCAAAGGAGACTTTAAAAAAAAAACTGAATACGATACTTCACCAATAGACCAAGCAGCAAAATATAGAGATCATGGTTTTAAGAATTTACATATCGTTGATTTAGATGGTGCTCTAACAGGTAAGACAGTGAATTTAGATATTATTAAGGAAATAGTAAGTAAATACGATTTTAAAATTGAGATAGGCGGTGGTGTGAGAAACATAGAAAGCATTAATGAATATATCGGAGCAGGAGTAGAGAAAGTGATATTAGGTAGTGGTGCTATTAAAAATAAAGAATTTTTAAGAGAAGCATGCGAAAAATTTAAAAATAAAATTGCTTTAGGATTAGACGCAAAAGATGGAAATCTATCAGTGTCTGGTTGGAAAGAAAATCTAAATATAAAAACTATAGATTTTCTAAAAGAAGTTAATGATTTTGGCGTTAGTAGAATTATTTTTACAGATATAAATAAAGACGGAATGAAGACTAGTCCTAACTACGAAGAGACAATTAAAATTGCTGAAACTTCTAATTGTCCTGTTATTATTTCAGGCGGAGTATCCTCTATAAATGATGTTAAGAAAGCAAAAGAATTAAATAATAAAAAAATTGAAGGCATCATTGTTGGTAAAGCTATTTATGATGGTGATATAAAACTTGATGAGTTAGCAAAGGAGATTGATGCTTAAAAATAGAATTATACCTTGTCTAGATGTTCAAAATGGAAGAGTCGTTAAAGGTATTAACTTTGTTGAATTAAAAGATGCTGGGGATCCTGTTGAGCAAGCTAAGATTTACAGTGATGGTGGTGCCGATGAGATTTGTTTTTTAGATATTACTGCTTCTAATGAAAATAGAGATACCATAATTGATATAGTTAGAAAAACTGCAAAAGAATGTTTTGTTCCTCTAACGGTAGGAGGTGGTGTTAGAACTATTCAGAACATTACTGATTTATTGTTAGCTGGAGCAGATAAAGTTTCTATTAATACTGCAGCTGTTAAGAATGTTGATTTTGTTAAAGAAGCTTCCAAAAAATTTGGATCTCAATGTATTGTAGTAGCAATTGATGCAAAAAAAGTTTCAGAAAATAAATGGGAAGTCTTTACACACGGCGGGAGAAATAAAACTGATATAGATGCTATTGAATTTGCTAAACAGGTAGAAACTAATGGAGCGGGTGAAATTCTACTTACTTCGATGGATAAAGACGGTACAAAATCTGGTTATGATATTGATCTTCTAAAAACTATTACAACAAGTACAAATATTCCTGTTATTGCATCTGGTGGGGTTGGAACATTAGATCACTTGTACGACGGTATAGTAAAAGGAGGAGCAAGCGCGGTATTAGCTGCTTCTATATTTCATTATGGCGAACATAAAATAAAGGATGCCAAAGAATATTTGAATTCCAAGAATGTATCGGTAAGATTATAAAATGTTTGAAAACCTTGAACAATTAATAAAAACAATTAGAGAGAGAAAAAATTCTTCTCCCGATAAATCTTATACGAACAAACTTCTTAATGATAAAAACTTAAGTGTTTCGAAAGTAAAAGAAGAGATTGGGGAATTAATCGAGTCTGTGGAGAAAAATTCTAATAAAATCCACGAGGCTGCAGATGTAATTTATCATTTAATGGTTTATTTAGAAGCTAATGATATAAAGATCGAAGACGTAATGAGTGAGCTAAAGAAAAGGCAGAAATGAGTTATGATAAGAATAATATATTTGCTAAGATACTTAGAGGAGAAATTCCTTGTAAAAAAGTTTATGAAAATGACCATGTTTTAGCGTTTCATGATATTAACCCCCAAAAAAAAGTTCATGTTTTAGTTATTCCAAAAGGTGAATATGTCGATTTAAATGATTTTAATAACAAGGCATCAGACAAAGAAATAGTTGAGCTTAATAAAGCTATAACTAATGTTTCAAATTTATTAGGAGCAAAAGATAAGGGTTATCGAGCTTTAACAAATATTGGAAGTGATGGAGGACAAGAAGTTCCTCATTTACATTTCCATATATTTGCAGGAGAAAAAATAGGAAAAATGGTAAGTTAATGATTTCAAGAGTAAAAAGATATTTTTTAGAAATAAAAGATTTTTCCAATCCTATAGAACTAAATATACCAAAAAATTATCAAATTATCTTAGATGATAAAAAAAATTTTGAATTAAATAAATTTTTTTATAAACAAATCGGAGTCGATCACTATTGGAGAGATAGATTGATCTGGTCTGATAAGGAGTGGTTAAAGTATTTAAAAAATAAGAATCTCGAGACACATATTTTAAAAAAAGAAGAGGATTTAGTTGGATTTTATGAACAAGAGTATCACCCGGGATCTAAAGAGGTAGAATTGATAAATATGGGAATTTTAAAGGAGTTTAGAGGATTAAAACTAGGTTCTATGCTTTTAAACCACGCTATAGCTAGTGCTTCAAGAAAAAATCCCAAAAGAATGTGGGTACATACTTGTAGCTTAGATCATAAGTACGCTCTGCAAAATTATAGATCCAAAGGTTTTGAAATATTCAAAGAAGAAGAAATAGATTTTGTTGCCTAATTTATTTTTGGAATTTTAAAAGTATCTTTCTTATAGGTGTCATTCTTTGAGACAATATTTAAAGAAAAATTTATGTTATTGTTGTATTGATCTACTATTTTCCAACCTTTTAAATTTAATGTTTTTATATCAAAAAAAACAGTTATCTCGTTTTCACTTGAATAAATGAGTTTTATGAGTTGCTCACCTAGTTCTAATTTTCCAGATTTAACTATTTCTAAAAGTTTATCTTTATACAAAATATTTAAAAAAGGAGATTTTGATATAGGGTAGTAATAAGTTTTATTATATTTTTTCTGTGTTATGGCTAGTCTCTTATCATTAATAATAAGTTCTTTTTGTTTACTATCAAAATACTCACATTTTAATTTTCCGGGGAATTCTAGTAGACAACTACCCTCTTCTAATTTTTCATTAACAAGTTGTTTGAAAGTAAATTCTAAAGAATTTAAATTGTTTAGTTGAGTTATGATCTGATCTTTTTGATTTGCAGACAAGCTAAAAGAAAATGAAGTGAATAATAAAATTAATAAAAATTTCCTAACAAACAAGATTATAAGACCTCACGTTTGCCAACATGATTTGCTTTACTCACTATCCCTTTTTCCTCCATCATATCAATGATTCTAGCAGCTCTATTGTATCCAATTTGTAATTTTCTTTGTAAAAAACTAGTAGATGCTTTTCCTTCAGCTTTAATAATTTCTAAAGCTTGATTGTAAAGTTCATCTTCATCACCATCATCGGCTGAAATTGTTGTGCTTTCTTTACTTTCTTGTGTTGTGATTTCGTCTATATAGTTAGGTTCGCCCTGAGCTCTCAAAGTGTTAGCAATCTTTTCAATTTCCTGTTCTGAAACATAAGGACCGTGTATTCTAACAATACGATTTGCTGATGACATAAAGAGCATATCACCTTTACCAAGTAATTGCTCAGCACCCTGCTCTCCCAATATAGTTCTACTGTCAATTTTAGAACTTACTTGAAAAGATATACGTGTTGGAAAATTAGCCTTAATTGTACCTGTAATTACATCAACGCTTGGTCTTTGAGTTGCCATAATAATATGAATACCTGCTGCTCTAGCCATTTGAGATAGTTTTTGAATATAATTTTCAATTTCTTTGCCAGCAACTAACATTAAATCTGACATTTCATCTACAACAACAACTATATAAGGCATTTTAAGTTTATGTTTAGCGTTATAACCATCTATGTTCCTTACACCAACTTTACTCATTAGTTTGTAACGACTATTCATTTCTTTAACCGTCCAAGCCAATGCTGAGGTTGCTTTTTTTGCATCTGTAATTACTGGTGTAAGTAAGTGAGGTATGCCTTCATAAGTAGAAAGCTCCAACATTTTAGGATCAATTAAAATGAACTTACATAAATCAGGATTTAATTTATAAAGTAATGAGACAATGATTGTATTTATACATACGGATTTTCCAGATCCCGTTGTTCCAGCAATAAGCAAATGAGGCATATTTGTTAGATCACCCACTATTGGCGTTCCAGAAATACTTTTTCCAAGCGCTATGGGAAGTCTTATTTCTTTTTTCTGAAATCTATCATTAGATATTATTTCTCTTAAAGAGACGCCTTCTCTAGTTTCATTTGGAATTTCAATACCAACTGTATTTTTTCCAGGTATTACAGATACTCTTGCTGATGTTGAGCTAGTATTACGAGCTAAATCCTCAGATAAATTTATAATTTTTGAAACTTTTACACCAGGAGCAGGTTCAAATTCATATAAACTAACTACAGGTCCATTATTTATAGCTTTAATTTTTCCATCGATACCAAAGTCTAGTAAAATTTTTTCTACAAATTTAGCATCAGGACGATTTTTATTTACATCTAGCAAATTTGTTTTTGAAGCACTTTTTTCTAAAAAATCTATCGGAGGTAATTTATATTTTATTTTTGATTGAGTTGTATCTGCAAATTCTTTTTTCTCATTTTCAAAAATAAAAGATTGTTGAGGTTTTGCAGTTAAAGAAAAATCTTCTTCAACAACTTTATCACCTACCAGATTAGTTGGCGTAAGAGTTTTTTCTTCTTTTTTGAATAAAGATTTAAATATTTGTAAAATAATTTTTTTTATATTTAAATCTGAGGAAAACATAAAAAATACTATAGTTAAAAAAAATAGAGCAAAAAGAGAATATTGATTATTAATCCAAGGAGCTATATCGCTAATAAAATTATAACTTACTTCACCCACAAAACCTGCATTGCCATTATCTATAAGCCAAAAAGAATTATTAAATGTTAAATAGATAAAGATTGATCCTAATGTAAGATAAACAACAACCAAAAATAATTTTAAAATTACTCTTTTGATTTCTTTTTTTATTAATAAATTAACCCCCCAAAATATAAAATTTGCTAAAAGCAAAAAAGAAGCTAAACCAAAACTTTGAAGAAGAAAGTCTGCAATGCTACTGCCATATATGCCAAAGAAATTTTTAATCTCTATATTACTATCGCCATAAATAAAGGAAGGATCCTCTGGAACATATGTTGCAAAGGATATTGCTAGACCAACACCTGTTAATATTAGGATTAATCCCAATAATTCAAAGGTTCGCTTTTTTAAAAAATTTGTTAAACTATTTAAAAAGTTTGTATTCATTTCGAATCGTTTTACGTACTTTTTACCATTTTTATGAAAGTGTTAAAAATTTTTATATGAGTAAACAGAGAATATGTATTGTTGGCGATGGTCTATCTGGCCTAATGACTGCTTTGGCATTGAATAAATTAGAGCGTTTAGAAGTTCATCTAATATCTAAAAAAAACAATCATTCTAAAGATAAAAGAACGACAGCTATTTCTACCTCTAACTATGAGTTTTTTAACGAAGTCATAGATAAACTCGACAAAAAGTTGTTTTGGCCTTCTAAAAAGATAGATCTTTTCTACGAGACAAAAGATCAGAACATAAATTTTTTAAACTTTAATGAAGATAGCAAAAATCTCATGTACGTTTTTGAAAATGACAAAATTAAAGAAATTCTAATTAAAGAAATAAAAAAGCAAAAGATCAAAACTCTTCAAAAAAATATTAATGAACTAAAAGATTTAGATAATTACGATATGAAAGTGCTCTGCTTAGGTAGATCCTCAAAAATCTATCAAAAGATAATTGATAAAAGATCACTAGAGAAAGATTATAAAGAAATCGCTATCACAGGTTATGTTAAGCATAACTTAAAAAATTTGAATACTGCTCAATATTTCTTGAAAGAAGGACCTTTAGTAATACTCCCTTTTTCAAAAAATAATTTTTCTTTTGTGTGGAGTGTAGATAAAGACTTTACAAAAAAAAATATTAATTTAATTGTTAAATCTAAAATTTCTGAAGTTTTAAAAACAAAAAAAATACAGATTTCGAATCAGCAATCTTATCCTTTGATGCTTAATTTAAAACGAAAATATTATAAAAATGATATTCTAATTTTAGGTGAAGGACTGCACACAGTTCATCCTATAGCTGGTCAAGGCTTCAATCTTGTACTTAGAGATATTAATAAATTACAAGAGATACTTAAGCACTATACTGGACTAGGCATGTCTTTAAAAAGTACTCCAGCGCTTGAAGATTTTACAAATAATAGAAAATCCGAAAATATTATTACCGGTATAGGAATTGATTTAACTCATAATTTCTTTAAACAAAATAGATTACTAGATCCATTTAAAGAAACAATTTTGAAGAATATTTCGAAAAATAATACTCTTAAAAAAATAAGCAAATTTATTTCTAATCAAGGTTTGTCAATTTAGTTCAATGAACATTTACGCCCTTTCATCAGGTAGAGGTCCGTCAGGAATAGCCATCGTTAGAATCTCAGGTAAAGATACTCTAAAAATTTGTAAGAATTTGACTAAATTAAAAACAATTAATTCTAACGAGGTTAATTATTGTAAATTCTATGACCCTAAAAACGATAAAGTTATAGACCCAGAGGCTTTATTATTGTTGTTTCCTAAGCCTAATAGCTATACTGGCGATGATTTAGCCGAGTTCCAAGTTCATGGAAGTAACGCTGTTATCAATGCTTTATTAAAAGCATTATCGGAACAAGATAATTGTAGATTAGCTGAACCAGGTGAATTTACCAAGATAGCTTTTCAAAATAATAAAATTGACCTTTTAAAAGCAGAAAGTATAGGTGATTTAATTCACGCAGAAACTGATCTTCAGAGAGAACAAGCAGTTAAATTAGTTCAGGGTAATGCTTCAAATTATTATAATGATTTAAGAGAAAAACTTATAAAATCTTTATCTTATATCGAAGCCAAAATAGATTTTGCAGAAGATGATTTACCAGAAAAAGTTTTAAAGGAAGTACAAAACTCTATTAAAGATATTCATAAAGATATTCATAAGATAATTGAAGACAATAAGATTGGAGAAAAAATAAGAGATGGTTTTAGAGTGTCCATTACAGGAGAAGTAAATGCAGGAAAATCATCTTTATTAAATTTAATTGCTAAAAGAGACGTAGCCATAGTTTCAGGTGAGGCAGGAACCACAAGAGATGTTATCGAGACTTATCTAAACTTAGATGGGTATCCGGTAATCTTGGCAGATACAGCAGGAATTAGAGAATCTAAAAATGAGGTAGAAAAAAAAGGCATTTCTTTAGCCTTAGGAAAATCAAAAGAAGCTGACTTAAATATTGTGGTTATAGATAATTCTTCAAAAAGTGTTAATAATGAAATTAAGAAAATGATCAATAATGATACAATAGTTTTACTAAATAAATCAGACGTACAAGATAAACAAAATCATAAATTTGATGCAGAAACAGTTCTAGCTTCAGTAAAAGAAAATAAAAACATAGATAAGTTGATTAAAAGTATTAAAGATAAATTAAGCAAAAAATTTATGTCTAATAATAGCGTTTTAATTACAAGAGAAAGACATAGGTTAAAACTTAATGATTGTTTAAAAGAAATAGATAACTTTCTTAAAAAAGATCAAAATAAAGATTTAGAACTCGCTGCAGAAGATCTAAGAATGGCTACACGACACCTTGGAAGCATTGTAGGTAAAGTTGATGTCGAGGAAATACTTGGATCTATATTTAAAGACTTCTGTATAGGTAAATAAAATATCTCTTGTAATCCTGATATACCAGGTTACATTCATTTTATGAGCAAACAAAGCTATGATGTAGTTGTTATAGGGGGTGGGCACGCTGGATGTGAGGCTGCAGCGGCATCCGCCAGAATGGGCGTAAATACTGCACTTTTTACACATAAAATAGAGACAATTGGTGAGATGTCGTGCAATCCTGCTATTGGAGGACTCGGAAAAGGACATCTAGTTCGAGAAATAGACGCTTTAGATGGTGTAATGGGTGTTGTAGCTGATAAATCAGGTATTCAATTTAGATTATTAAACAGAAGTAGAGGTCCAGCAGTGCAGGGGCCGAGAACTCAGTCAGATAGAGCTCTTTACAAAGAGCATATGCAGAAAATTTTACTTAATTATGAAAATTTAGAAGTTATAGCAGATCCAGTTATAAAGTTTTTATTTGATGAAAATAAAATTGTTGGTTTTATCTGTCAGAGTGGAAAAGAAGTTAGGTGTAAAGAATTAATTCTTACTACAGGAACATTTCTAAATGGATTAATTCATATTGGTGAAAAGCAGACACCAGCAGGAAGATTTGATGAAAAACCTTCTACAGGATTAAGCGAACAACTAGAAAAATTTAAGTTACAAATTGGAAGACTTAAAACAGGTACTCCACCTAGGTTAGATGGAGATACTATAAATTACGAAGATTTAGAAATGCAGCCTGCTGATGATGATCCTTATTTTTTTTCTTTCTTAACTAACAAACTACAGAATAAACAAATTAAATGCGGTATGACGTATACTAATGATTCAGTACATAAAATTATAAGTGAGAATATTTCGAGAAGCGCAATGTATTCAGGTAACATTAAGGGTGTTGGGCCGAGATATTGTCCTGCTATAGAGGATAAGATAGTTAAATTTAAAGAAAAACAAAAACATCAAATATTTCTAGAACCCGAGGGACTTAATGATAATACTATTTACCCAAATGGAATTTCTACCTCTCTTCCAGTGGAGATACAGGTGAAAATACTGGCTAAAATCAAGGGTTTAGAGCAGGTTAAGATGAAAAGAGCTGGATATGCTATAGAGTACGATTTTGTTGATCCACGGGAGCTTAAAATAACTTTAGAAACAAAGAAAATTCGGTCTCTCTTTCTAGCTGGTCAAATTAACGGTACCACAGGGTATGAGGAAGCGGCAGCACAAGGTCTCATAGCAGGAGTCAATGCTGCCTTGAAAGTCCGAAATATGGATGAATTTATTCTAAATAGATCAAACTCTTATATAGGCGTTATGATAGATGATTTGATAACTAAAGGTGTTTCCGAACCATATCGAATGTTTACATCAAGAGCTGAATATAGGTTAACGTTGAGAGCAGATAATGCAGATCAAAGATTATCTCCTCTAGGAATAAAAATTAATTTGGTTCAGAAAAATAGAAAAAATATTTTTTTAGATAAACAGAAAAAATTATTACACTTAACTAAATCATTGAACTCAAGTCTATTATCTCCTAACGAGGCAAAAAAATATTCTATTAAAATTGCAATGGACGGTGTAAAAAGATCCGCACTAGAGATTATAGGACAACGAAATGTGAATATGGCAAAAATAAGGCACATATTTCCCTTAATACCCAAGTTTGGAACCGTTTTAGATAAGCAGGTTGAAATCGATGCACACTATTTAGGATATTTGTCTCGACAGTCCAATGACATAGAAGCTTTTAAGAAGGATGAAGCAATTAATATACCTGAACACTTCAATTATGATTCTTTAAGCGGCCTTTCAAATGAAATCAAGTCTAAACTAAACAAGATTAGACCTAACACACTGGGGCAAGCATTAAGAATCGATGGAGTAACACCTGCAGCTGCTATTTTAATACTTTCTCACTTAAAGAAATCTAGAAAAAGAGCTTCGGCTTAATGAATGAGTTAAAAGTTACTCAAATACTGAAAAATGATCTTGTATTCTCCGATTCTTCTATAGAAAAGATCAAAAAATTTAATAATTACCTTTTAGAATACAATAAAAGGTATAATTTGATCTCTAAAAGCACTGAAAATAACATTTGGTATAGACATATCCTAGATTCAGCTCAGATAATAAAATATATAGACTTCTCAAAAATCAATAATTTAGCAGATTTTGGCTCTGGAGCTGGTTTTCCTGGACTAATAATAGCCTTACATGCTGAAAATCCATCATTTCACGTGAAATTATATGAAAAGTCTCCAGTAAAAAGGGATTTTCTGAGATATGTGAAGAATAACTTGAATATAAAAAATATCTCTATCGAAAATAATGTATATGAAAAGGAAGTATTAGCCGATGTTATAGTATGTAGAGCCTTTAAAAAATTAGAAGAAATAATAGATATTTCACGTGAAATAGTGAAAAAACCACATAAATTGATAATTCTCAAGGGAAAAAATGCACAGTCTGAGATTAATAATGTATCTTTAGACCCAAATTATAGCTATAAACTAGAAAAAAGCATAACAGACGATGATTCTAAAATAATCATAGTCGAGGCAAAATAAAATGAAGAATAGATCTACTATTGCAGTGATCAACCAAAAGGGTGGAGTAGGAAAAACCACAACTGTAATCAATTTAGCTACATCATTGTCCATTTTGGGTCAGAATAATCTTATCATAGATCTAGACCCTCAAGGTAACGCCACTACCGGTTTGGGCAGATCTAATAATGATGAAGAAAATAATATTTATAATTTATTAATAAAAAAAATTGAATTAAAGGGAGCAATTCAAAAAACAGATATTAAAAATCTAGATATCATAGGTTCGAATGTAAATCTATCTGGTCTAGAAGTTGAAACAGCAAATGACTCAGATAGAGCATTCGTTTTAAAAAAAATTTTAGATAAAGAAACAAATGATTTGCTATCTAAATACGATAATATTTTTATAGACTGTCCACCTTCATTAAGCCTATTGACGATTATGGCTTTAGTGGCATCCGGTGAGTTATTGGTTCCTCTTCAAACTGAATTTTTTGCTTTAGAGGGTATAACGCAATTAGTCAAAACTATTGACCGTATCAAAGTTAATTTAAATCCAGATTTAAAGGTTAGAGGAATCTTACTTACGATGTTTGATAAAAGAAATAAGCTATCTTCACAAGTAGATAAAGAGGCAAGAAATTATTTTAAAGAAAAAGTGTACGAAACTGTAATTCCAAGAAATGTTAGATTATCCGAAGCTCCATCACATGGACTACCTTGTGTTATCTATGACAAAACATGTTTAGGTAGTAAATCCTATCTTAAATTAGCAGACGAGTTTTTGGTTAAAAAAAATCTTAACGTAGAGAGCGCAGCATGAGCACGTCCAAAAAGAAAGGATTAGGTAGGGGTTTAACGGCACTTTTTGGAGATCAAAAAGAAGAGGTGCAAAAAAAGGAAAAAACCAATCATAATAGACTTAGAGCAAATATCAGTGATTTAAGTCCAAATAAATATCAGCCACGAGTTCATTTTGATGAAGAAAAATTAATAGAATTGGCTAATTCTATAAGAAAAAACGGGATTATTCAGCCTATAGCCGTGAGAGAAGACAAAGTAGATCCAGGTAGATACGAGATTATTGCAGGAGAAAGAAGGTGGTTAGCAGCCCAAAAGGCTGGCTTGCATGAAGTACCAATTATCATTTTAGATTTAGATGATAATGAGACTCTAGAAGTTGCTATTGTTGAAAATATCCAGCGTGATGATCTTAATGTTATAGAGGAGGCTAGAGGATATCAAAGATTATCAGAAGAATTTGGTTACGATCACGAAAAAATTGCTAAGTTTATGTCTAAAAGTAGAAGTCATATTAGTAATACATTGCGTCTTCTAACTTTACCAAAGGATGTTATCGGTTTGATAGAGGAGGGTAATTTAACAGCAGGGCAAGCAAGACCTTTAATAGGCTTACCGAGTGCAACAAATATTGCAGAAGAAATTGTTGCTAAAAACTTAAGTGCTAGAAGCGTCGAACTTTTAGTGAGAAGTAAGAAAGGTCCACAAAAATCTGGTCAAATTAGAATAGACTCTAATATATTAAGTGAACAAAATAAAATCCAAGAAAGCTTAGGCATGAATGTAAACATTCAGAACAAAAAAAATAACTCTGGAAAAATTACTATCTTATATAAGGATTTAGAACAATTTGAACTTGTTTCAAATTTACTTAAGCGGAATTAGCTGTTGAACATAACTCTATTATTAAATTTTTGATCAATAAATCTTTTCTTATTGAAGAGTTTGATTTAATTTCTATTTCAGTATTATATGTTTTTTCTAAAGCTTCTTGAATTTTATTTTTATTCCATTTTTTTGACTGCTGAATCAACATTGGCTTATCTTTCCAAAATACAGGAGGCTTAAGATCAGATATTAGCGATTCGATATTTGAATTTTCTTTTTTCATGTTTTCAATTTCATTAAGTTTATTAATCCTTTGATTTATTGAATTTAAATAATAAATATTATTTTCTATTTCAAAAACTGTGTCAGCAAGCAGCTTATTAGTGTTGATTTTATTACCATTTATTGCCTCATCTTTAAGAAGGTTAAAGTCATCGTTTGTTCTAACATTTAGCAATAAATCTATTTTTTTTAAATCTATTTTTTTATCTTCAAAGCAACATATGATTTTATCAATCTCATTATTAACTTTATTTCTATCTAACCCAGTACTTTGCATAATAAGATTTGTAACCTGACTTGATAATCCTTGATATCCATTTAATTTTTCCATAATTATTTTTCTAATTGTGATTTCGTTATCTTGATAACAAGGAGTAACCCCACAAGATTTTGATTTCTCGAAATAACTTCTTAATTTTGATTTTTTATCAAGAATATCTGAAAATAAAAAAATTTTTTCATTTTGTATATATTCAATAATTTCCTCGATCGTATCTAAAATTTTATCATTTACTTGATCGATAAAAATTATTTTTTTTTCGTTAAATAAAGATTTATTGCTTACTTCATTTGCTAAAATATTTTTATTTTTAATTATTTCATCCTGAAATAGATTGAGAATTTCTTGGTTTTTATTTTGAATTTTTAACTTTTCTTTAAACTCTTTTTTTAAACCTTGGTTTTCTCCATAAAATAAAAATATTTTGTAATTTTCAAAATAGTTAAAATTTTTTTCTAATATGTAACTTTTAAGTATCATTTAACAATTTAAAATTTATCTCATCTAGTATTTTTTTAGAAATATTTTCTAATAAATTATCAACAACTCTCTTTTCGTTGGATATAGTAATTGAATTGTTGTCTCCAACTAAGTAATCACCTTCTGATGACAAGTTAATTTCACCTTTAATATCACCACCAATTACATTAAATTTCACAATTACATTAAGAGCTATTTT
>CACAIN010000001.1 GCA_902532595.1 uncultured Pelagibacteraceae bacterium | reverse complement strand
ATGTACAATAATAGGATTGGGCTCAATATTTTTTGTTGATTGGATTATGCCAACAAAAATTGATTTCTTAATTTTTGTTATTATGGCTCTTTGTGGAAGTATTGCAAATTTATTATTAACACAAAGTTATAGACTCGCAGAAGCTTCTCTTGTCACTCCAATAAAATATCTTAGTTTAGTTTTTGCAATAGTTTTTGGTTTTTTAATATGGAGCGAAATACCCAAAGCTTTAACTTTACTAGGTGCTGCTCTTGTTATTTTAAGTTCTTTGATTATTTTTATTAGAGAGTCTCAATTAAAAAAACAGATCATTGCTCCCAGGTCATGAGCGGCAAACCCGAATATTGGAATAAGGCTAAGAGAATTTTGTCTAAAAGAGATAAAATAATGAGAAAGTTAATTCATAATTATAAAGATAGATCACTAGTAACAAGAAATGATATTTTTTTTTCACTTTGCAAAAGTATTATTGGACAACAAATTAGTGTAGCAGCTGCAAATTCTGTTTTTATAAAATTTAAAAAAAAATGCAGGAATAAGATCACTGCAAAAGTTGTTAACAAATTATCTTCTGGTACTTTAAAAAGTTGTGGTCTTAGTAGACAAAAAGTGAAAGGCATAAAAAATTTAGCTAAAAGGATTTTAAACAAAAGTTTCAATCCCAACTTAATAAAAAAAATGAACGATGAAGAAGCAATAGAATATTTATCTGAATTGAGGCAAATAGGAAGGTGGTCAGCAGAAATGATTTTGTTATTTACTTTTAATAGATCAAATATTTGGCCTTTACAGGATATCGGACTTTTACGCGCTATATCAAATAATTATAATAAGAAATACTTTCCCCCAAAAAGTTTTTTAAATAAACTTTATAAGAAATTCTCTCCTTATTGCTCTGTAGCTACGTGGTATCTTTGGAGATCAATAGATAATGAGCCTATCCAATATTAACTACCTTCTATTATCTGGTGATGTCTTAAAACATGTCCTTTAAGAATATTATGCGCTTCTTGATATTCCTCTGAATCATAACACTCTATAGCAGTGTTATAATCAGGAAATTCAACTACTACAGTTCTAGGAGATTCAATTCCATCGTTTATTCTATTTTTTCCACCTCTAACCAAGAATTTTCCAGAAAATTTTTTTACTGTTGGTTTAGCTTTAACTGCATATTCCTTTAATTTTTCTGCATTATCAATCTTTTCGTATACACACACCCAATAAGCTTTCATTTACAACTCCTCTAAAATCATTTAGTTTTTTCTATGGCTGACAAACTTATCATAGATTGGAAACAGTATAATCTAATTGTAGAAAAATTAGCAATTCAAATACATAAGAGCGGTTATAAACCAGACTTATTAATCGGAATAGCTCGAGGTGGCTTGCCCATCACAGATGTATTAAGTCGAATATTTAAATTAAAATGTGCTTATCTTGCTGTAGAATCTTACTCTGGTAAAGGGATTGAAGATCAACAGGGAGAATTAGTATTTTCTAGAGAAATGAGTTCAACTGTTCAAGATATGAAAGGAAATATTCTATTATGTGATGACTTGTCAGATACTGGCGTAACATTAAACAAAAGTATTCATTGGTTAAAAAATTATCCTCCTCTAAAAGAAAACATTAAAAATATTAAAACAGCTGTTCTTTGGAAAAAGAAAGACTCTACTTTTGAACCAGACTTTTGTGCCCAAAAGTTAGACGGCAATCCTTGGATTGTTCAACCTTTTGAACGTTATGAAGAGATAAGAGTAGAAGATTTAATTAAAAAACACAAGAATTAAGGGCCAGCTTTCACCGGCCCTTTAATTTAATTAAGCTACATAAAAACTTAAAACACTTAAAGCTGCAATAACCCAAATAGCTGGAGATGTTTTTGAAAACTTTCCAGTAAGTAATTTAATTAAAGCATAAGCAATAAATGCTAAAGCGATACCGTTAGAAATACTGTAGGTTAGCGGCATAGTGATAGCAGCTAAAACAGCTGGGGCAGATTCAGATATATCATCCCACTCAATATCAGTGATATTTCTAACAAAAAGAATAGCGACATATAACAATGCGGCACCATCAATCTCTTTTGGCAAGCTAGTTGCTAAAGGAGCAAAGAATAAGCAAGATAAAAATAAAACTCCAATGACTAGAGAAGTCATTCCAGTTCTACCACCTGCCTTAACTCCAGCACCAGACTCAACATAACTTGTTACTGTTGTAGTTCCCATGAAAGCACCAGCAACCGTTCCAACACTATCAGATAGCATTGCTTTATTAATATCTTGAACTTTACCTTTTTTGTCTACTTTGCCTGCAACATTTGCAACCGAAGTTAATGTTCCTGCAGTATCAAAGAAATCAATAAACAAAAGCGTAAAGATTACTGTTGACATTCCAGCAGTAAAAGCAGCTGTAAGATCAAAAGCAAAAAGATAAGTCATTGGTGGAATAGATCCCACAACGCCATTGAACTTCGCCAATCCTGTTACCCAGGCAATAACACTGAAAACTAAAATACCAATTATTATATTACCTTTAATTTTCATTTTTTCTAAAACAATCATCACTACAAATGCTAAACATCCAAGAAGCACTAATGGATTTTTAAGATCACCAATAGTAACAAGAGTTACTGGATGATCTCCAACGACTCCCATAATCTCAAGCCCAATAATTGCTAGGAACAATCCAATACCACAACCTATTCCAAGTTTTAAACTTCTTGGAATTGAATTGATTAACCATGCTCTAATTGGAGTTAAAGATATAATTAAAAATAACACACCTGCAACTAGGACTGCTCCAAGCGCTGCTTCAGGTGTATAACCCATCCCAGCGACAACTCCAAATGCAACAAATGCATTGATCCCCATTCCAGGCGCCAAGCCTATTGGCCAAGTTTTACCGTAGAACGCCATTATAAAACAGGCAATTGCTGTTGCAACTATCGTTGCAGTAAATACCGCCCCAAAGTCAAAGAAACCTTTTTCTGGTCCAGCGAACTCGCCAGAAAGAATAAAAGGATTTAAAAACATGATATAAGCCATTGTAAGAAACGTTGTTACTCCGGCAATTACTTCAGTTCTAAAGTTAGTTTTGTGTTTTCTGTATTCAAAATATTTATTCATCATAGAAAAACCTCCCGTTGATGTTGAATACTCCGATTCGATGAGAAAATCCCTTTAAAAGTAGGGTTTAAGCTCATTTTACAACCCAGGGGTAATATTTCTGTTTATAAGTTTTAGGTATAAAATAGACTAACTATTTTATGACTAAAATTAAATTTGTTTTTTTTATTATATTCTCTTCCCTAGCACTTACTGCTTGCCAGTCTGTATCAAAGAAAATAGACGAAAAAACAATCCAAGAAGAAAAAGAATTAAGTAAATGGCTAAACAAACCAGAGTCAGAGCTAAAAATTGTTTATGGGCAACCAGATAAAATAGAATTTTTAGAAACAAGAAACAGAAATTACATTTACATATCTAAAAAATTTAAGATTAAATGTGAAAGAAAATTTGAGATCAACCCTAATAATATGGTTATTGGTTTTAGTAGTAAAAATTGTTTTTAAAATTTCTACTCAAAAATTTTAGAAGTTTTTAAAATAAAACTATATTCTTCTGCTAATTCAGTGATAGCGTTATCTCTACCGCTCATTCCACCATGGCCAGCTGCTTCCATTTTGCACTTTAACAATTGGATATTATTATCATTTTTAACATCTCTTAGCTTAGCAATATATTTTACTGGCTCACTGTATAAGACACGATTATCAAACAGAGAAGTAGTAATCAGCATTGAAGGGTAGGACTTATTATCAAGATTGTTATAAGGAGAGTAAGAATAAATATATTCAAAGTATTCTTTACTTTCGATTGGGTTTCCCCACAGTTCCCATTCAGCAGGTGTAAGTGGTAGTTTTTCATTAAGCATAGTAGTCATTGTGTCAACAAAAGGCACAAGCAGAAGCATTGAAAAAAATAATTCAGGTGCCATGTTAGCCAGTGCTCCACCTGTTAGTCCACCTGCTGATCCGCCATAGAAACAAATTCCACCTTTGTAAGTATATCTTTGATCAATTAAATGATTAGCGCAAGCTATATAATCTAAAAAAGTATTTTTTTTTAATTTTTTTTTCCCCTCTTCGTGCCATACATCACCAAGATCACCTCCTCCTCTAACATGTGCAATTGCAAAAGTTATTCCTCGATCTACTAAACAAAATCTAGAGGCGCTAAATGATGGTGAGATACTATGTTTGTAAGCTCCATAAGCATAAAGTAAGATTTTTGATTTTCCATCTTGTTTAGAATTTTTTAAACGTACTAAGCTAATAGGAATCATTCTACCGTCATGAGATTTAGCTTTAATTCTTTCAACAATATATTTATCTGGATTATGACCAGAAGGAATTTCTGTTTCTTTAACAAGTTTTTTTTCTTTTGTTAAAATGTCATATTCATAAATTTTACCAGGAGTTTTCATGCTTTCCCAACCAACTCTAATTTTAGAAGTGTTTCTATCTTTCTGCATTAGTGAGGCCCCGGGACATCCTATTGTCTCATCTGAAATTTTTATTTCTTCTTCTTCATTAGTTTTAATATTTCTTACAAATAGTTTAGGAATAGCATCAGATTTTTCACCTCGAATAATAAAATCATCTAAAAATTCTAGTGATCCAATAATAGTTTCTTTTTTTGGAGGAATAAATTCTTCTAATTTATTTATATTTTCAATTTTACATCTAAGAACTTTATAATCCCTAGCATCTTTATTTGTTTGGATATAAAAATAATCTTTCCAAGAGTCTATCGAATAACGAACATCTTTCTCTCTTTTTTTGAATAGAACGGGTTTAATTGACTTTGTATCTGATGGAAAAAAATATTCTTCAGTAGTGATATGGTCTGAAGATGAAATTATGAAAAATTTTTCATCTGAGCTTAAACTTATACCACAAGTAAAAGTTTCATCTTTTTCTTCAAATATTAATTTATCACCGTTAACAGGTGTTCCAATTTCATGTTTATAGATTTGCCGAGGTCTATGAAATTTATCTAGTTTTGAATAAAAAAAACTTTTATTATCTAAAGACCAAGTTATACTTCCACTAGTATTTTCAATGATATCCTTTTGATTTTTGTTATTATTAAGATCTCTAAGATAAATAGTAAAATATTCAGATCCTTTAAGGTCTAAAGAATAAGCCATATATTTATCACAGTGAGAAACGCTTATACTTCCTAAACCGAAATATTCTGAGCCACATTTTTTTTTCTCAAGATCACCATCAAAATAGATCTCTTCTGGTTTAGAGCCATCTATAAGTTGCCTAATATTTTTTCCATAATTTCCTTTAGCTTCAGTTTTAGACCAGTAGTAATATTTCTTATCTTTAAATTTTAATGAGGTATCATCTAATTTTATTTTAGATTTAATTTCTTTAAAAAGTTTTTTTTGTAAATTTTTTACATCTTTAAAATAATCCTTTGTAATAGAATTATTTTCTTCAATATAATTCCTAACATCCGGTAATAATTTACCTGGATCTTTTAAAACTTCTAAAATATTTGGTTGATCTACCCATGCATAATCATCTTCTAATGATATGCCATGATGTTTTTTTACAGATTCTATTTTTTTCAATTTAGGAGTTTTCATGGTAAAAAGTTATATGAATTTGATTTTGATTGGAACTATCATCTTTGTCATTATTTATCTTTTATTAAATGCATTTGCCAGGGCAAGCTCAAAAAAAATTGCTCTTACTCTTAAAAAAATTGCAGTGTATTTGTCTTTAATTTTAACAGTGGTATTTACAATAGGGGGTAAATTTCTTTTTTCCCTACCTTTTTGGTTAATTCTACTTTCTGGCCTTAAGATAAAAGGTTTTACTGCCTTACAAATGTTTCAGTTATGGAGACTAATTCAATTTTTAAAAAATTCAGGAAGATTTTCACAAGGGCATTTTAATAAACCCCAAGGATCATCAAGCATATCTATTGATGAGGCTTACAAATTGTTAGGATTAAAGAAAGGATGTTCTAAAGATGATGTGTTAAAAGTCGCAAAAAAATTACAACAGAAAATTCATCCAGATAAAAACACAGAGATTCAAACCGAAGAATTAAGTAAACTTGTCAATCAAGCAGTAGATAAAATAATCAAAACAGATTTTAGTTAAGTATTTGAATTGATTTATTGTAAACTTCATCAAACGAAATTTTATCTTTTCCAAGAGTGTCATGAGTAGTTGTTCCTTTTATTACTCCTTCTGGCTCAACTGTAATCATTTTTGAACTATATGACCCATATGCAGCAACAGGACTATCGCAGAAAATTGTAAGAGCTTTTACTTTTAATGCCACAGATATATGTGCCCAACCTGTATCATTTCCTATATATAAATCACAACCTAAAATATATTGTAAAGTTTCTTTAATATCCATTTTATCAAAAGAAAAAGAATCTTTTCCTACGTTTGAATTTTTAAATTTATTTATAAGATCAATATCATTTTTTCCTCCTGCTATATAAAATTTACACTTTATCTCCTTATTAATTTTTTCTGCTAATTTTATATAATTATTTACATTCCATCTTTTGGTAGGGCCAGAGGCACTTATTCCAAGACAAATATGCTTAATGTTTTTATCTAAATTATTTTCTCTTTTTTTAATTATTAAATTAGGTTCTGTTGAGACAACTTCACCAATCATATCTTCAGTAAAAATTTTTGCGCTATGCACGATATTATCTTTAGATCTAAAGAGTGGATATTGATAAATTGATTTAATGTCTGCTAGTCTAGCAATTAAATTATATCTTAACGATGAATTAAAAATGAAAACTCTATCAAAATTTCTTTTTTTTAATTCTTTGGATAATTTAAAAATTCCACTCAAACCATCCATTTCTTTTTTAAGAGTAATTATTTCATTTATGTGATTATCATCCGCAAGAAGTTCTTTTGCTCTAGAGTTATCTTTAACTAATAGTGAAACTGATTTTTTATACTTTTTTGAGATAGCATGAATATATGGAAGATAAATAATCATATCTCCCATACCTATTTTTGGTTGTATAATTAAAATTTGCATACTTGATTCTAACTATATAACTTAGATAAAATAAATTAGGTAAGATTATGATAACTAGAGGGGTATATTCAGCTACTTGTAGTATTTTGAACAATGATTATTCATTAAATGTGGATGCAACCATTGCTCATGCAGCGTCAACAATTAACAATGGTTTACATGGGGCTATATTTTTTGGTTCTACAGGCCAGAGTCAATTAATTTCAATTTCTGAAAAAAAAGATCTAATTGCTAAAATTGCAAACCATAAATTAAAAAAACAATTCTTTTTAGGCACAGGAAGCAATTCATTAAAAGAGACAATAGATTTAATAAAATATGGATTTGAATATGGTTTTAAAGACTTCCTAATTATGCCTCCAGCATATTATAAAGGTAATACTGATGAAGGCGTATTTAATTTTTATTCACTAATCATTTCTAAGATTCCTAAAGTTAAAATTATTTTATATAATTTTGAATTACTTAGTGGATATAAATTTTCTGTTGAAGCCGTTACTAAACTTGTTAAGGCTTTTCCAAATAATATTATTGGATGCAAAGACTCAACTTCAAATTTATATGAAAATTTAAAATTACCAAATTTCTTGATATTTCCAGGAACTGAAAAAAAATTACTTAAAGGATTAGAGTTAGGTAATAGTGGAATCATCTCTGCTATTTGTAATGTGACAGCTTCACTTGCTAGAAAAGTGTTTGACGATTTTGAAAACAAAAAAGAACAAAAACATAATGATAAATTAATTGCAGTTAGAGATGTGTTTGATGGTTATAATTTAATATCAGCTTTACATAGCTATATGTCTGTAAAAGATGATAATTTTAAAAATTTATTACCTCCCCTAACTCTTTTAAACTCAACGGAAAAAAAAGAACTAATTAGTAAATTAGATAATTTGAAATTTGTAATAAAGAACAATTTAGCAGCTTAGATATGATTTTAGCCAGAGTATTTTCAAACATTTATAGAGAAGGAGGTATTATTCTTATAGATTCAAAAGGTCAAAAATATATTTGTGGCAATCCACAAAAAGATAATCCTATTACAGTTAAGTTATTAAAAGAGAATCTTAATTGGAAACTTATTTTAGATCCCGAGTTAGAATTTCCCGAAGCTTATATGAGAAATGAAATATTAATTGAGAATGCATCATTGAAAGAGTTTTTAATGGACTTAGTAAAAAATTTGGGAAGAAGAGAAGTAAATTCAGCAAGCTATATTTCTAAAAAAATATTTCAATTATGGAGATATTTATCAAACTTTAATTTACCAGGAAATTCTAGAAAAAATGTAGAACACCATTATGATATTGGAGGTATAAAAGGAGAAAAGCTTTATGATATCTTTTTAGATAGAACTCACAGACTCTATTCGTGTGCCTATTGGAAGAAAGATACAAAAACTCTAGAAGAAGCCCAGCAGAATAAAATAGATCACATAGTCAAAAAATTGGACATCAAACAAGGCAACAAGATTCTAGAGGTAGGTTGTGGTTGGGGTGGAATGGCTTTTGAAATTGCAAAACAAAAAGGCTGTGAAGTTACAGGTATTTCTTTAAGTAAAAATCAAATTGCTTATTGCAAAAATAAAGCCAAAGAAATGAAATTAGATAATCAAGTCAATTTTGAATTGGCAGATTACAGAGAAATTAAGGGTAAATATGATAGAATATATTCTGTTGGAATGTTTGAGCACGTAGGGAAAAAGTTCTATAAAACTTTTTTTGAATCAATGAATAATCTGCTTAAGGATGACGGTATATTCTTACTACATACTATTGGTGTAGTCGATCAACCTTCTGCTCCAAATAAATTTATAAATAAATATATTTTTCCAGGAGGTGTGTGTCCTTCATTTAGTCAAATTATAAAACCTATAGAAAAAACAGGATTAATAGTTGCAGACTCTGAGACGCTTATTAGACATTATGATAAAACGCTGGAAAAATGGCTAGAAAGATTTTTAGCAAAAAGAAAAGAGGTAAAAGACCTTTTTGATGAGAAATTTGTAAAAATGTGGGAGTTTTATTTAGCTAGTTGTGCTGCTGCTTTCAGATATAGAGACCTAGCTGTTTTTCAATTACAAATTGTGAAAAATTTCCAGTCAGCACATAGAACAAGAGACTATATATATTCATAAAACCTGATATTTAATTAAATACAGGTATGAAAAAAAAGAAAAGAAAATTTAAAAAAAGATACCTCAAAAAAAAGGTTAGAAAAACTTCTTTAAAGAAAAAGAATAAAAAGATTTTAAAAAAAAGAAGAAAAAAAAGAGCAAAAAAAGATAAAGCAAAAAAGAGATTTAAATCTAAAAAAAAAACAAGAACAGTAATACTCAGTCTACTAAAAGTGAACGAGAAATTTAAATCGGCTTTTAGATTTAATTTTAATTTAGATCGATCACTTCAAAATTTCTTTCAAGGAATATCTAATAAAATTTCAGAAATTAAAAAAGTTATTCAAGAAGAAAAAGAAAAACAAATACGTCTTAAACTTCAATCCATGGAAAGAGAGAAAAAAGAGATCCAGAATAAACTCAAGACTGAGCAAGAGAATGAGCTTAGAGCTAAAGAGCAGGAATTAAAAGAAGAGATTAAACTTGGAAAAGAGAGAAAACAAGAATTGCAAAAATTCATTAAACTTGAACAAGCTGAAGTAAGAAAAGAACAGGCTGAAAAACAAAGAAAATTTTTAGAACAAATTAAATTAGAGAAAAAAATTGAAAAATTTAGAAAGCGTGAAGCTTTAGAAATAAAAAATCTTGAGAAATACGTATTAAGCCAGGAAAGAGAGTCTTACGTTGATGTCCAAGAACGTATTGATAAAATTAAACTAAAATATCAAGCTTTAAGGGATCAAAAAATAAGAGAAAGAGTTGAACAACTTGGAGTAAAAGTTGAGGAGGGTGATGATAGAGCAGCGTTACTTGAAAAAGAAAGAATTTATAATCTAGAAAGACAAAAAATTGAATTTGCCTTAGAAAGTTTCTATAGATCTGCGCATAGCTTGTGTTTTCAAATTAATAAAAGATATATTCCAAAATATCTAAGTATTTTGAGGTTAATTGACAGACGTTTTGAGACAAGTGAAATTTTTATTAAATGGGATGATGCACCTGATGAAGATTGGTTAATTTTGATTTATCTTAAAAATAATTCACCAGATGAAGGAATAATCATAGAAGACAAAACCGATCCTGAAAGAAATATTTCTCATGAGTTTAAATCTAATGAGATATTTAAAGCTTCTGACATGATGGTCGATGTTTTGACAAAGCTTCTTGATAAAGAGAGAAATAAAAGAAAAGCTAGTTAATTAATTCATCTAATTTTTTAATTTCACCTATCTTAAATATAATTGCTTCTTCTTTTTTGTAGCCAAACTTTTCAGCATTTGCCTTAAATCTTACTGGTGGTTCCCAAATCGGTTCTAAACTTAATATTGCGGTACCCCAATGCATTCCAACTACTTTTTTAACTTTAAGATCTTTCATAAGTGACAAGAGTTCTTCAGGGTTTGCATGAGCTGTAGATTTATCTTTAACATTTATAATTGGAAAGAAATTATAAGCACCAATGTTTCCAAAACCTAAATCAATTGGACCAAATTTTTTTCCCAACTCTTTATAAAAAGGTGCTGGTCCAGTATCGCAGGCAAAAAAGATTTTTTTACCTTTATATTCAATTAAAAAACTCCCCCAAAGACTTCTATTAGTATTTCCATCACCCCAAATCCAACGTTTGCTCCAATGTTGTGCTGGTAGCATTGTTATTGTGATTTCGTCATTAATTTCAATTTTATCAAACCAGTCCATCTCTTTTACTTTATCTTTTTTATATCCATTTCTTGTAAAATATTTTCCAAGCTTTAAAGGTACGAGAACTTTTGTATTTTTGTAAGGAAAGTTATTTATTGTTTTTTGAGACATGTGATCAAGATGGTTGTGGCTCAGCAAAAATAAATTTATCTCTGGAAGTTCTTTTAATTCTAAAGGAGGCTTGATATATTTTTTTGTACCGAAACCAAAATAACCATAATATTTTTCAAAAACCGGATCAGTAATAATTGTAGTATCCCCAAGCTTAATAATAAAGCTCGCATGGTCAAGCCACATAACATATGAGTCTGATTTATGTTTCTCAAGATTTCTTAAAACTATTTGTCTATCAATGACATGCCCAGGAGGATAATCAATTTTAAGTTTCTTTTTTTCTTCCCTAAAAAGCTTCCAATTCCATTTAAAATTAGGATCTCTCTTTGGACCACCCTCTAAATTTCTAAAAGCAAATAGCTTTCCGTCTTTGTAAATGTGATGATAGGGTTTTTGATCCATAGCTACTAAATTTGAGTTAAAAAAAAAGAAGAATATAGAAAAAATAATAAGGGGTCTATACATAAACCCCTTATTAACATAAATAACAAAAATTAATAATTAATTTAGCTATCTAAACAGTTTGCTTTATTTATTCTTTTGTCAAAATCCTTTGCGGCATCTTTACTCACAAACCACACGTAAGATTTTTCCTGCAGTTGTTTTGTGTCAGAAGCGGTACAACGCTCTCCAAATTTTACTTTGGCCAAGTTGCTACCAGCACAATTAGTTAACAAAAACAACAAAGATAAAATAGATAATATTTTCATAATATTAATTTGATAAAAAAATCTGTGTTTTGATTGGCATAAATTAGTCCAAAAAAAGAAATTAAACTCTATTGTTTTTATTTATAAAATTGATTAAATTGGTTTGTGAAACTCAATAAACAAAATAATAAAGCAGCAATCATAATGGGGTCACAATCTGATTATCCCGTTATGAAGGACTGTGAAAAAATTTTAAAAATTCTTAAAGTTAAACATCAAGTTTTAATCGTAAGCGCTCATCGAACGCCAAAACGTATGTTTAAATTTGCAGAAACCGCTGAAAAAAATGGTTTTGGAGTGATCGTGGCTGGTGCTGGTGGAGCGGCTCACTTACCTGGTATGGTAGCATCTTTAACAACATTACCAGTTTTGGGAGTGCCTATAGAAACTAAAAAATTGAAAGGCCTTGATAGTTTACTATCAATGGCACAAATGCCAAAATCTGTTCCAGTAGGTTGTTTAGCAATTGATGGCGCATTTAATGCTGGATTGCTCGCAGCATCCATCATAGGCAACTCAGACTCAAAAATAAAATCTAATTTAGAAAAGTGGAGACGTATTCAAACTCAATCCATTAAAAAAAAACCTAAATAATTAATGTCAGACATTACTTTAGGAATTATAGGCTCTGGTCAGTTAGGATCTTTATTATGCCAAGCTGCCAAAAAGCTTAATATCAAAACGGTCGTTATTTCTGACGATGAACATGGTCCTGCACAAAATTATTCAGATCAATTTATATTTACTAAATATGATAATAAAGACAAAATAAGAGAATTTATAAGTAAAGTAGATATAGTAACTTATGAATTTGAAAACATTCCTATAGAGATATTAAAAAGTATTGATAAAGAGAGAAAAGTTTTACCTAGACCACGTATAAATCAGACAGTTCAAAACAGAAAATTAGAAAAAACTTTTGTAAATGATCTTGGTATTAAGACCACAGAGTGGGCTTTCATAAAATCTGTGGAAGATGTAAAAAAAAACAAAAGACTTTTGCCTGGAATTTTAAAAACAAATACTCTTGGTTATGATGGACATGGTCAATTTGTTTTAAATTCATTACAGGATATTAAAAAAGATTGGTGTTTTACAGCTGATTATATTTTAGAAAAAAAAGTTAATCTGATTAAAGAAATATCAGTAGTAATCACAAGATTTGATAATGATAATATTTATACATATGAACCCATCGAAAATATTCACAAAGATCAAATTTTAAAACATTCCAAAATACCTGCAGATATTACTGACGAAATATTTAAAAAAGCACAATTTAATGCAAAATTAATTGCAGAAAAACTAGATTATATAGGTGCTATGTGTGTCGAATATTTTATTGATGAAAATAATAATTTATTATTGAATGAGATTGCTCCTCGAGTTCATAATTCTGGACACTTAACCATCAATGCATTCAATATTAGTCAGTTTGAAAATCACGTGCGAGCAGTATGTGGTTTAAATAATGAAAAAGTTCAAAAAATATCTAATGCTGAAATGATCAATATTTTAGGTAAAGAAATTGAAGAATATAGAAGCAAGTCTTTTAGCGATGTGGAATTCTTTTTTGATTATGGAAAAAAGAAAATTAAAGATAAAAGAAAAATGGGTCATCTAACTATTTTAAAGAAATAATTATTTTAAAGTAATACGATACATTACTCTTCTACAGTTTTTAATTTCGCTAGCCATATGCAAGATACTTAAGTTGTCCCAAAGACAAATATCGCCTTTTGACCATTCATAAGAAAAAATAAATTCTTTTTTATTAACATGTTCTATTAAATATTTTTTTAAATAATCTGCATCCTTTTCATCAACGTTTTTGATCTCCATTAAATGACCTGGTGAAACATATAAAGTTTTTTTACCGTTTACCATTTTCACAATTGGATGTTCAGCTTCCATGCTGTCAGAAGATTTAATTCCCATATCTTTTTCTCTTTCAAGTCTAGTTACTGCTATAGGGCCAGCTGAAGAGAAAATGCCGGTAGCATTTTTAATTTTATTTTTGATTTCTTTAGGTAATTTTTCATAGGCGTTAAATCCTGATGAAAAAATAGTATTTCCTTGACCGTTAGGAATCTCTATTCCCATTAGCATAGTATAACGAGGCCTATCATTAGCCAAATAACTTGTGTCTTGATGCAACCAACTAGAACCAAAACTTAAATTTTTATCATCTGGCTTTCTTTCAATGACATTGATAAATGGAAATTTTTTATCTAAACCTTTTAATCGTGGATAGACAACTGGTGTTCCTATATTTTTTGCAAAATTTTGATAAGACTCAGGATCTAAATTTTGTTTTTTTATAAAAATAACTCCAAATTGGCTTAAAGTAGCTTTTATTTCATCTATCTGTTTTTGATTTATCTTTTTTAACTCAATACTATTAATGTAAGCACCAACATTATTTGTTCCAGGAGTAATAGATAGAGAGCTCATTTAATTTATGGGTTTAATTAAAGCAGGATCATTATTTTCTGGGTTATTAACATTTTTTGATATTTCATGAAATTTTAATTCTGGAGGTTTGATAGCATTTAAAGTTTCTAAGGCATCTTTTTTAATATTTAAATAATTATTAATTTCGCTTTGTTTCATAATTAAAGGTTCTCGATGGTGAATGTTACTTATATTTTCTCTAGCTTCTCTTGTTATAATACAAAATTGATTATTTTGATGAATAGCGGCAAAAAACATTATTTCATCATCTTCCTTGGTAAAATAGTAGGGCACTTTACCTTTTTCTTTTTTTGCCCACTCATAGTATCCGTCTGCTACTACCACACATCTAGATGTTTGAATTAAATTTTTAAAAGTAACTTTTTCCATTAATGTTTCTTTTCTAGCATTAATGAGAGGAGAAAATTTTTCTATTTTTTTAGACCAGCTTGGGACTAAACCCCATTCATATGATTCTAAAGCTTTTCCATTGGAGTAAGATTTTATAATAGGTAATTTCTGGGAAGGATGAGCATTATAATTATCCGTGTCTTCCACATTTATATTTTTTTTAACAATATCAACCGTTTTACTTACTGGCTTACAAATCTTATACCTTCCACACATTACTTTTTTTTCTTTTCTCTCTTAAGCTTTCTTTTTTCTTTAAAACTAAGTTTAGCTTTTTTCATAAAGCTTCTATCTTTATTGCTCTTACCACTATATCTTTTAGACATTTATTTCTTTCATAATTTTTCTACTAATTTTTTTACCCTATCCATATGTTTTGTAAATTTTTCTTCTTTCATTCCAGGTAACACTTCATAAAATCTTATATAGGTTGTCTTCATGCCTCCAAGTTTGAGAACCCCTGCTTTTATTCTTCTAAAAGGAATATTTTGAAACCAAGTTTGAATACTAAACCAGTTACCTCCATAACTCATTGACATAATCGCTTGACGATCCTTCATCGCACCAGCAACAGGGTATCCCCAATTTCCAACAAGTCTTTTGAAAGAAAAAAACCATTTAGGAGCTAGAACAAGATCTATCCAATTTTCTAAAATAGCTGTTGCTCTTAAATTGTAGCATGGTGAGATCATAAATAGCACATCACTTTTTTCTAATCTTTTTCTATAATTCAAAATCTGTTCACTAGGCTCTGAACCATCATAAAAAGGTATAGGTTTTTCTTCATGTAAATTTATTAAGTCGATTTCATGTCCTAATTTTTTAGCTTCAGAAATAAAAGTATCTCTAATTTCCTGGTTAAAAGATTTTTTTGTATTATGATGACCGTAAACAACAAAGATTCTTTTAGACATATTATTTTTCTGTATCGCTTTTTTTATCTTTCCAAAACCAAATACCAGTACCTGCTCCTATAAAAAGTGCAGATATTATCCAGGCATATTCCTGTTCGCTGTATAAGACTAGACTTCCAAATACTACTGCAATTATTCCTAAGGTTTTGTTATTCATTTTTCAACCATTGATCGTTTAATCATTATATATTATATTACTATTACCATCCACATGGTAAGAAAGTGGCTCATCTACATGAGTTAAAAGTAGGTTGAATAATACAAAACAAGGAGAGTGTTATGAAAAGACACACAAAATTGTTAAATGAATTCAGCCGAAGCAAATCTCAGGCTGAACTTCTTAACAAAATGCAAAAGGCCAGAAAAGCTGTAGAAGTAAATGCTAATGGAACTTCTGGATATAGAATTAAAGAAGGTTCAAATGCCGGAAAAATTCTTAAGCATTTAAAAAAATCATCTGAGAATATTTAACTTTTATAGAGAGGGGTTTTAAAACCCCTTTCAAGATCTTACAATCTTTAAAATGGAAAAACAAAATTTCTATGACTTAAACTTTGATCAGCTTAAGGCATTTTTGCTAGAAAGTGCTGAAGTCGAACCGACAAAAGTTAAAATGAGATCTCAACAGCTTTTCAATGCTGTTTATAAGAAAAATATAAAAAGTTTTGATGAACTAACAACATTTGGAACTGAGTTAAGAAATAAAATTAAAAATTTAATTAGTTTAGATAAACCAAAGATTATAGATATTCAAAAATCTAAAGATGGAACAATCAAATTTCTTTTAGAACTTAAAGACAAAAGAAATGTAGAAACAGTTTTAATTCCGGATAAAACACAAAGCAGATATACGATTTGCTTATCAGTTTCTGTGGGCTGCTATCTTTCTTGTGAATTTTGTGCAACTGCTCAAATTTCTAAAAAATTAGTAAGAAACTTGTCTCCAGGTGAAATTATTTCACAAATAATTTTATGTAAGGATTATGTTGACGATTGGTCCACTCAAAAAAAGATTACCAATCAAGTTTTAATGGGAGAAGGCTCTCCTTTTTTAAATTTAGACAACGTTAAAATTGCCATAGATAATTCTAAAAATAAAGATGGTTTAGAATATGGTAGAACTAGAATAACTGTAAGTACTGTGGGGGTTGGAACTAAAAAAGATGATATAGATGCTATAGAGTGGGCTGCAAATAAATTAGATGTTTATCTTGCTTGGAGTTTACATAGCTCAATACCAAAGCATAGATCAGAGTTAATGCCTATTAACGATAAGTATTCAATTAATTCATTGATACCTCAACTGAAAAAATATTATGAAAAAACAAAATTACCAATTTTTATTGAGTGGATATGTTTGGATGAAAATTTAACAGATGATCATGCTAAAGAGTTAATTAAGATTATGAAAAAAGTACCTTCAAAATTAAATTTAATTGAATTTAATCCACTTTCTAATAAAAGTTTAAAGGCAGCAACTCAGGAGAATATAGATAAATTTTCAAAGACTATACAAGATGCAGGGTTTCTCTCTTTGTTTAGAAGAAGTAGAGGTAGAGATATTAATGCGTCATGTGGTTCTTTAGCAAATAAAAAAGCATAAAATAATTAAATGTTATATAATGCTTTATGGATTCGATAGTAAGTTTAGTAATATTATTACTATTAGCAGCCAATTTAGTTGGTTTAATAATATTATTAAAACGTAAACAACCTGAACAAATTAATAACGAACAAGTATTTAAAGATGAAGTGAATTCTTTAAAAAATTCTTTCAGCCAATCTTTTGGTTCTATGAGTAAAGAGATCGCAAAAGATATGACAGGCGCACTTACTAAAGTTGATGAAAAAGTCTCTGTGTTTAATCAGCAAGTTAGTGAATTAAATAAAAGCCAAGATAATTTTAGTAGAATTTTAAGTGGCGTTAAAACATATGGAACACTTGCAGAATTTGGATTAGGCGCTCTCCTAAAAGATTTACTCCCTGCATCACAATTTATAGCTAATGCAAAAATGAAAGACGATACATCTGAGACAGTCGAATTTGCTATCAAGCTTCAAGATGTTTTATTACCTATTGATAGTCATTGGCCAGTTGAGAAATATAAAGCAATTGATGATGCCTACAATGCTAATAATAAAGAGGCACAAGCTGAAGCGAGAAAAGATTTAGCTGCTGCATTTAGACTAAAAGCTAAAACAGTGAATGCAAAATATATAGCTCCACCTAAAAGTACAGATTTTGCGATTGTTTACGTTCCCACTGAGGGATTATTCTCAGAACTTTCAAGCTATAGAGATCCAAAAACAAAAGAATTATTATTACAAGAACTTAGAACAAAATATAAAGTAACAGTGTCGGGCCCTAATACCTTATCTGCTTTGTTACAATCTTACCATTTAGGATTTCAAACATTAAAAGTTCAGCAACACGCTACGCAAATTTATAGCGATTTGAGAAATATTAGTTCAAGATTTGAAAAACATTTTGATGGAATTAAAGATTTGAGAAAAAAATTAGAGCAAGCTATGACCGCAACGGACGGCTTTGGTAGAGACGCAAGATCAATAATGAATACACTTGGAAACATCAAAGATCCAGAGCAAGTAACGGACTCCTTGAAAGAAAATCCAGAAAAGATAAAAGTTCTTAAGTAAACATAAATTATGTCTAACTTTGTCTTTTACGATTTTGAGACCAGTTCCTCTAATAAATATTGGGGTCAAATAATTCAAATCGGCGCAGTTTTAACTAATGATAATTTAGAAGAATTAGATCGATTTGACTCAAGATGCAGACTTAGTCCCGGAATAATACCTGAGGCTATGGCTTTAATAGTAAATAAAACTTCACCTAATATGTTAAAGAAATCTAATCTTTCTCATTATGAAATGATTAGACAATTTGTTGAAACATTAAAGAGATGGGGTAAAGCAACTTATATTGGTTTTAATAGTATAGAATTTGATGAAGAATTTTTAAGGTGTACTCTTTTTCAAACATTAGAGTATCCATACATTACTAGCACTAATGGTAATACAAGAGGAGACATTCTTAGTCTTGCACGTGCAGCCAATCTTTATTATCCCAAAACACTCAAAAATTCTGTGAACGAGAAGGGCAATGACGTTTATAAATTGGATCAGATGGCACCTTTAAATGGAATTGAACATGGTGATGCGCACAGTGCAATCGGAGATGTTCTGGCTACAGTTGGTATAGCAAAACTAATTGTAAACAAAGCTCCTAATGTTTGGAAAGCTAGCATGTTGACAATGGATAAAAATCAATCGTTAAACTTGATTCAAAAAGAATTATTATTTTGTACTAATGAATATTTTTATGGAAAAAGCAGACCTTATGTTCAAACTTTTATTTGTCAACATCCTCAATACCAGTGGCCCTTATGCTTTGATTTAAGACATGATCCTAACATTTATCTAAAGATGCCAATCCAAGAATTGACAGCTGCAATGAAAAAACAACCTAAATTTGTCAGAACTGTTAGACATAATAAGCACCCAATTATAATGAACCCATCATATGGAGATAAATTTGATGAATATAAAATGATTGGAATAACTAAACTAAAAGCAAGAGCTAAACTTGTAAAAGAAAATAAAGAATTTGCAGAAAAAATTATATCTATTAAACGTTCGGAAGTAGAAGAAAAAGAACAGTCTAAATCACAAGAAGATTTGCATAACGAAGAAAGTATTTATGCTAAGTTTACTTCAACCGAAGACAATAAGATTATGCCTGAATTTCATAAGGTAGATTGGGATAAAAAATTATCTGTGCTGACTAAATTTAAAGATGAAAGACTTCAATACTTTGGAAAAAAACTTCTTTATATGGAAAAACCTGAAATGTTAAGTAAGTCAGACTACAATTTAATTCATAAGGATATAGCAAAAAAACTATTAAGCACCAATAATGAAAAATGGAACACGATCCCAAGAACTTTTTCTGAAATAGATACTCTAAGGGTTAAATTTGAAAAAGAAGAACAGCCAGAAAAATTAGTTATTCTCGATGAAATTAACGCATACGTTGAAGAATTAGAAAAAATTTATTCTTCTGCGTAGTTGACTTTAAATCAAAAACACTTATTTAGAATATATGCCTACAAAAGCAATCACTGATGAAAGTTTCGATAGCGATGTTATCAAGTCAAACAAGCCGACTGTAGTAGATTTTTGGGCTGAATGGTGTGGGCCTTGTAAACAAATTGGTCCAGCTCTGGAAGAAATATCTGAAGAAATGAAAGATCAAGTTGTTATTGCAAAACATAATATTGATCAAGAACCAAACACGCCTACAAAGTATGGAATTAAAGGCATACCCACTATGTTATTATTTAAAGGCGGTGAGCTTAAGGCTACTAAAGTAGGAGCAACTACAAAATCAAATATTGTTTCTTGGATTAAGGAAAATATTTAATTCTTATTTAAGATATTTCCACATAAATAAAGAGACCCAAAAACACATATAATTTTTCTTTCTTTCGAAGTAATATTTCTTAATGCTTCTTCAAAACTCTTACAAGTTTCAGAATTATAATTATTTTTTTTTGCTATTTTTAATAATAATTTATTAGATAAAGATCCAGACTCATTTTCTATAGGTATAGTTACAATTTTTGTAAATATTCCTTTAAACTGTTTTATAAATCTATCAGGATCTTTATTTTTTGTCATAGCCCAAATACCATAAATTGGGATCTTTAGAGTCTTAAGATAATTAGCTAAATTTCTAGCACTTGTTTCAGAATGACAACCGTCTATTAAAAGTTTTTCATTTCTATATATTTTTTTAGTTAATCTACCTTTCATTATATAATCTATTCTAGCTTCAAACTTAATTTTAGGAATAGTTTTTGCTATTATCTTTTTATGAATTTTTAGATCTAAAGCAATTTTGATTGCCTGACAAAGATTTTCTAGCAATCCTTTAGAATGAATATATTTTGTATTTAATTTAATTTTGGTTTTATTATCTTTATAAAAAAAATTATTACCTAATTTAATTAGTTTCCAAGAATTTGGATATTTAATCAAACTACCATTTTTTTTTAATAATTGTTTAATCCTTTTTAAAACCAAAGGTTTTTGTTTTCCAATATAAATATTAGTAAAATTACTTAAAAATCCTACTTTTTGGTAAATAACTTCATTTAAAGTTTTTTTCTTTAAAAAATTTAAATGCTGTTTATTTATGTTCACCACAGCTTGTAATTTTGGGAAATTGAAAAGATTAGTTGAGTCCTTAGCAAATAATGCACCAGCTTCGATAAGATTATAATCATTATTTCTTCTGGCTGCATTTAAGATAAATATAACTGTTAAAGCTTCAAAAATTGTCAAGTTTATCTTCTGCTTTTGAATAATTTTTACAGTTTTTTTAATTTCTTTATAACTTAGAAAATTGTTTCCCATCCAGAAACGTTCTCTAATATCTTTTAAACTAGGTGAAATATAAGCTGATGTTTTTTGATGATTTGCTTCAATAAAATATCTTAAGGAAGTTAAAAGTGAGTATTTACCATCACTCCCAATAATATTGATAACATTTTTCAGTTTTTTTTCTGGATGATTTAATTTTTTTAAAACTAATTTTATTCTTTTAAGATCAAAATTGATTGATTTGCTAAATAATTTATTTTTAGCTAGCTGATTGTAGAGATTGATCGACTGTGACATTAGATGACTCATTTTTAACCCGAGCCTCTGCTTTTTTCAACAATACATTTAGCAAGGTACCAATTGTAGAGCTTAAGTATTTTCTCTCTACTACTAAATCAATGCCACCATGATTTTTAACATATTCCGCGGTTTGAAATTCTTCTGGCAAAGTTTCTCTTACAGTGTCTTGAATGACTCTTCGGCCTGCAAAACCAATAGTTGCTTTAGGCTCTGCAATTAAAATGTCTCCTAACATAGCCCATGAAGCGGTTACTCCACCTGTAGTTGGATTCGTTAAAACAACAATATAGGGAATATTTTTTTTCTTTAACTCGTTAACTGCTAAAGTAGTTCTAGACATTTGCATTAAAGCAATTGAACTTTCCATCATACGCTGGCCACCACTACAACTGAAAAAAATAAATGGGATATTATTTTCTATGGAATGCTGAACACCTGCAATGAATGCTTCTCCGGAAGCAGCTCCAAAAGATCCACCGATAAATCTAAAATCTTGAGAACCTACTATAACATCAATATTTTGAATTTTCCCTTTAGCAATTGCAATCGCATCATTTTGTTTTGTAATTTTACGTGCTGAATTTAATCTATCAGTATATTTTTTGTTATCTCTAAATTTTAAAGGATCATCCTTTGGCAGTGGAGTTTCTATCAATTTGTATTCTTTATTATCAAAAAAAGTATCAAATCTTTCTTTACAAGATAATTTATGATGTGCTCCACATTTAGGGCAGCAGTTAAGATTGGATTGAAGATCTTCTTTATAAATTAAATTTTTACAGCCACAAGTAGTCCAAAGATTTTCCTCTGATTTTGATGATCTTTTTTCAAATAGTGATTTGATTTTTGGTTTTATAAATTTTGTTATCCAATTCATAGAATCTTATTTTTTAAACTGTATACCAATTTACTTAACTTTATGACAGGATTTTGTCTTTTTTTTATAGAATCTGTAATAGTTTTGCATAACTGGCTACCTACTACTAATCCATCAGCCGATCTTAGAGAAGATATAGTTTTATTTGTAATTCCAAAGCCTATTACTAAATTTTTATTATTATTAAGCCTTTTTATTTTTTTATAGTTTTCAAGAATTTTTCTCGGTGAGACTTTTAATTTTCCACCTGTTGTAGACAGCATACTTATATAATAAATCATATCATGTGATTCTTTAATAATTTTTTTCATTCTATCTTTTGATGTTGTAGGGGATAAGAGTTGAATAAAATTTATAGATTTATTTTTACACTTTTTTGCAAAATGTTTATTTTCTGGCCATGGTAAATCTACAATGATAAGACCATCTACACCTGAAGATTTACAATTTCTTAAAAAATTATTCTCTCCACTTTGATAAATAATATTATAATACCCCATCAAAATTAGAGGTTTTAGGGGATTGGTTTTTTTAAAACTTTTGATGATTTGAAAAATATCTTTTAACTTAATTCCATTTTTTAAAGCTCTATGAGAACTTCCTTGAATTTGCCCACCATCAGCAATTGGAGTGTTATGAGGAAAACCTAATTCTAAAATATCAGCATGTTTTGCAATAGAATTTAATATTTTTAGTGAATTTTTTTTAGTATTATCCCCTGCTACAGTATAAGTGAGTAGAGCAGGTCTTTTTTCTTTTTTACATTTTTCAAAAGCCGAGCTAATTTTTGATTTCATCTCACATAATCACCTAATCTACTTTTAATAATATCTTTATCTTTCAATGAGTCACCGCAACTATTAACTATGATTACATTAGAAGAACTTAATCTAGGAGCTATTCGTATTGCTTCGGCAAACGCGTGTGAAGGTTCTAGAGAAGGAGAAATATTTTCTAGTGTTGAAACAAGCTTGTGAGCATTCAAAGCTTCTTCATCCGTTGCTGAAGTATATCTTGCACGTTTTGAATCTTTTAAAAAACAATGTAAAGGAGAGATTCCTGGGTAATCTAATCCAGCAGAAATTGACTCAGTTGAACCAATTTGTCCTTCTTTATTTTGTATTACGTACTGTGCAGCACCATGTAGAATTCCAATTTTGGATCCATTAGTTAGTGGAGCTGCATGCAATTTGCTATTTTTCGGTCCTCCAGCTTCAATACCTATAAACTCTGCATCAGTATCCATAAATTCATTCCAAAATCCCATAGCCGAACTTCCACCACCTACACAATTTAATAGTTTCATCTTCCTTGGAATTTTTCCAAATTCTTCTTTAAGCTGAACTATCAACTCACGGGAGATTTGTGCCGTACTCCATGCACAAATTTTTATAAAAATATTAGGGCCTACTGTGCTGCCCACGCACATTGCTGAGACATTACAGTTTGAAACCCAGTATCTCATACACTCACTTACAGCATCGACTAAAGTTTGACTTCCTGTAGTTACAGGAACAATCGTTGCACCGTTTTTTCTTATTGCTTCGACATTAGGTCTTTGTCTTTTAATATCTTTGGCTCCCATAAAAATTTTGCATTTAAGACCAAATTTTTTTGCAGCCATTGAGAGCATTTTACCTGCGTAACCGGCGCCTGGTATCCCCCACAATCTCCCGGAGTCCTGCTCTCCGAGCTATTAGACAATGCACTGTTGCATTATAAATTTTATGGGCGCCACCATTTGCTTCTGATACCACCTTTGCATAGATTTGTGCTCCACCCAAATGTTCTGTTAAATTTTCAAGCTTTATAAAAGGAGTGGGAGCTCCGACATAGTTTTTAAAATAAAAATCTCTTTCTTTTAAGAATTTTTTATCTTTTCTTAGTTTTGAAAATAACTCAGTTAAATCATCAATAGGTTTTTTTAATGTTTCAGGAATAAAATTGCCACCAAACTTACCACCATACATATAGTTTTTGTCATGCTGATCGATTAACGGTATGCCTTTTTTAATTTTCATTATTAATTCTTTTATAATGATTTTATTAGCTTTTGAATATTTTTTTTAATATTTCCTTGGGTAATAGATCGCCCGATAACGAGCCAATCAGATTTGACTTTTTTAGCCTCCATAGATCGTTTTTGGTCATAATTTTTTTTACCTATTTGTACACCAGGAGTAATAATTTCTTTTTTGAAAATCTTCCTCACAATATTCACTTCAAAAGGACTACAAACTACAGCATCTAATGAGGCTTGTTTGGCAAGTTTTGTTTGATGAGCAACTAAATTTTTAACTGATCTATTGTATCCTATCTTTCTCAAATCTTTATCATTTAACGATGTTAGAGTTGTTACTCCTACAATCTTAATTGATCCTGAAACTTTTTTAACTGCTTTAAGAGCTGCTAAGCCTGATGATACGTGAACTGTAAGGTAATTTATTCTTAAATCTTTTAATGCCTTCACAGCCGATAACATCGTGTGTACTGTGTCATTTAATTTTAAATCAATGAAAATAATCTTATTTTTTAATTTAGATATAAACTGCCTCCCTTTTTTTGAGTTCATAAATTCTAATCCAAATTTATAACCAATTTTTATCTTATTTGTTTGTGATTGAGCTATTATTTTTTTAACTTTAGTTAAATTCGTAGTGTCACAAGCTATAAATATTTTTGGTTTTTTCATTTATTTAAAAACTGTTTAAATTTTTTACTAGCTCTAAATCTTACTTTGTTTTTTTTAGGCACATAAATCACTTCGCCAGTTTTTGGGTTTCTTGCTGAATATTTTTCTTTAATTTCTTTAATAAAAAAAGTCCCAAAAGATCTTAGCTCTATAGATTTTTTTTTAACAAGAGCATTTTCAATTGATTTAAAAAAATTATCAACAATTATTTCTAACTGATTCTTATTAAGTTTAGGATGTTTTTCTTTTAACAGTTTAATGAGATCGGGCCTTGACAATTATTTTTCTTTTTTCTTCTTTTTTTTGCTACCAATAGCTTTTTCAAATATCCCTTTCAATGTTGCTCCTGATTTTGTAGCTCCTTCACCAAATTTAGCAATTAGGGATTTTTCTTCATCTATTTGAGCAGCTTTAACACTTAGTTTGATTTTTCTGGTATTTGTATCTAAATCTGTAATTTTAGCATCCAAAACATTTCCTGGTGAAAAAACCTCAGGTCTTGCATCAACAGAGTCTTTAGCGAGGTCATTTTTTTTAATATTCACAATTAGTTTTTTTTCTTTATCTATAGCAACTTTAACGCCTGTTTTTAAAACTTCGTGAATTCTTGTTGTGATTATATCACCAACTTTTTTCTTGTTTTCTGCAAACCAGTCAAACGGATCTTTTTCTAAAGCTCTTTTAGAAAATCTAATTTTGTCATCTTTAATCTCAATAATTTTAACATTAATTACATCGTTTTTCTTAAATTTTTTGAGATCTTCAATATTTTCATTATATGAAATTTCTTTGTAATGTAGCATTCCGTTTAAACCAGACTCTGTCAATTGTCCAAATATTGCTTTTTCAGAAATATTATTAATCTTAATTTTAACTTCTTTTCCAATTTTTTCTTTGAGTTTATCCCAAGGATTTTCCAAAAGAGCTTTGTAAGACAGTGAAATTCTTTTCGAGTCTTTGTCAATATTAACAATCTTAAATTTTATACTTTGAGAAACAGATAGGATTTTACTTGGTTTTACATTTCTATTAGTCCAGTCTAATTCAGAATTATGAATTAAACCTTCTATTCCATCTTCTATTCGCACAAAGCAACCATAATCCATTATCTTTGTTACTGTGCCTTGATATGTTCCCCCAACCTTATATTTATCCTCTATATTTGAGTACGGGTCTTCCGTTAAAGCTTTTACTGAGGCTGATACCCGATTAGTTTTAGGATCTATTTTAGTGATTTTTACTTTTAATTTTTGTCCAATTGTTACTAAATCTGATGGTTTTTTAACTCTTCCGTGACTCAAATCACTTACATGCAAGAGTGCATCAATACCATTAATGTCTAAAAAGATTCCCCATTCAACAGTAGTTTTAACAATTGCGTCTACTATATCGCCTTCTTTAATTTTTTTAAGAGCTTCAATGATTTCTGCATTTTTACTTTTTTCAAGAACCGCTCTTCTAGAAACACAAACATTACCACGATTTTTATCAATTCTTGTGGCAATTACTTTAACAGGCACGTTTAGTAAGTGATCTATATTTTTAAGAGGTCTAACATCTATCTGTGAAGATGGCATAAAACACGGTAAACCTTCAACTGTTGCTATAAATCCTCCTTTAACTTTGCCAGTAATATAGCCAGTCAATTCTTCCTGCGTATCAAAAACTTTTTCCATTTTTTTCCAAGCTTTCATTTTTCTAGCTTTATCTCTTGAGATGATTATTTCTCCTTTGTAGCTTTCAATACGTTCCAAATAAACATCAATGGTTGAGCCAACTTTTAATTTTGATAATTCATTATCGTTTTTAAATTCTTCAATAGGTATCATGCCTTCCATTTTGGCTTTACAATCCACTACTATAAAATTTTTTGTTATTTCCGTAACAGTAGCTTTGATGATTTCGTTTTCTTTTAATTTTCTGTCTTTGAAGTCTTCTTCCAATAAATTTTGGAATTCTTTAAGTGAGGGACTTACTTTTTTTAATTCTTGTTCAATTGCCATATTTTTTTTTAATTACTCTGTCTACATATTTAGACATTTTAACCAGCATAGCTTGTTTATTTAATTTTCCGGTGTCGATTTTTATCGCATCTCTATGTTGGAGTAAAGGACTGTTTTTTCTCTTTATGTCATGTTTATTTCTTATTCTTAGGGCTTTTTTAACATCTTTAAATTTAATTTTATTATTCTTTTTTTTTAGTTCTTTGTATCTTCTTCGAGCTGCAGTATTTAAATTACATACGAAAAAGAATTTTACATCTGAGTTTGGAAGAATTTTTGTCGAGATATCTCTTCCTTCTAAACAGCAATTTTTATATTTTTTTGAAAAATTTGTTTGATATTTTTTTAAAATTTGCCGTATTTTATTTACTTTTGCTATTATAGCGCTTTCCTTTGATATTTCTTGAGAATGTAAATTTATTCTTTCTATCTTTTGATAATTTAAATTTTTAAATTTTTTCTTTAAAAAATGAACTCTATTCTTGGGCTGATGTACAATAATAAGATAACTTGCATATCTATATAATAGACCAGATGATAAAAATTTAAGTTTATATTTTTTAGAAATCATTTTTGCCCCAGTAGATTTCCCTGTGGCTGCACCACCGTCACATGAAATTTGAAAATTTTTATTTTGCAACTTCAAATTTTGCTCCTAAAGATTTTATTGTTCTTAAGAAATTTGGTGAAGAAGTTTTAACTGTTTCAAAATTATTAATTTTTGTTTTGATCCCAGTTATTAAAGAAAGAATAGTTGAAGACATACAAATTCTGTGATCTCCTAAGTTAGGAATCTTAACTTTTTTATTTCTAATTTTTATTAAATCATTTCCAAAAATTTTTAATTTATTTTTCGAAAAAATACTTTTAATACCTATTTGTTTTAGAACTTTTTGCATTTCTTTTATTCGATTACTTTCTTTGTTAGCTAAGTCTTCTATACCTTTAAAAATTGAAACACCTTTTGTCAAAGCCGCGATACAGAACAATATAGGAAATTCATCTGTAGTTTTTTCATAAAAATTCTTAGAAGCTATTATTGGTTTTTTTAATCTACTGCTTTTCACTATTATATCTCCGATAATTTCATTATTTTGTTTTTTTTTATTTTTAAATTTTATATTTGCTCCATGTTTTTTTAACAATTCATAAAATCCTATTCTTGTTGGGTTTAGACCAACATCTTTCATTTTAAGGATTGATTTTTGATTCAATAACGTTAAGGCAGTGTAAAAAGCAGCAGAAGATGGATCTCCAGGTATTACGACATTTATTGGCTCTAAATTTTTTTTGCCAAAAATACTAATTATCTTTTCTTTCCCTTTTTTTATTTTAATAGCTTGAGAATTTTTTTGAAGTAAATTTTCTGTATGATCTCTACTTTTATTTTTTTCTACAATTTTTGTTATCCCATAAGAATTTAAACCTGCTAAAATAACTGCACTCTTTAATTGAGCAGATACCCCAGCTTGGTAATTAATACCAATGGGCATTTCAGTTGAAATAAGTTTTAGAGGAAATTTAAATTTATTTTTTGGTAAAAATTCGGCTCCAAATTCCGACATTAATAAAATTAATTTTTGCATACTTCTTTTGTTCAACGAGCTATCTCCCTTAACTTTTACCTCTATGCCAGGAGTTGTTGATAATATTCCAATTAAAAGTCTAGCTAAAGTTCCTGAGTTTCCAAAATTTAATTCTAAATTCTTTTTAGCAAATAATGAACCCAAGCCTTTTCCATGAATACGATATTTTTGTGGTTTTACTTTTTTTATTTGAACGCCAAGTTTTTTTAAACAATCAATAGTAGAAAAGACATCTTCTGACTCCAAAACATTTCTAGTTATTGAGATATTTTGAGATATTGAGCCTATTAAAAAACTTCTTATCGACTGGGACTTGTCCGAGTCAACTTTAATTGATTTAACAAAAGGTTTTATTTTATGATTTATATTTAAAGAAAAACTTTTATTAGGCATGAATCTTATGAAAACTGTGATCCAAAATAATGTTCTATTGCCTTTGATGATTTAAGTATCTCTCTAGATGTTCCTTCTGCTATAACAGTGTGCTCGCCAAGCACATAGTTTCTATCAGTGATATCAAATAAATTTTTAACGTTGTGATCTGTAACGAGAATAGCAGTGCCGCTAGCCTGTATTTTTAAAATGTATTTTTGAATATCCTGAATAACTAGAGGATCAAGGGCTGCGAGCGGTTCGTCAAGCAAGACTATTTTGGGTTTGCCTATCATTACTCTTGCCATCATTAATCTTCTAATCTCTCCACCGGATAACACAGAAGCATTTAAACTTCTAAGATGTTGTAAATTAAATTCGTCTAGTAATTTTTCTGTTACTGTTTTTTGTTTTTCTGCACCTTTAATACTTATTTGAGCTATACCTAATATATTGTCATAAACACTCATGTTAAATACGCTTCTTTGTTGAGGAAGATAACCAAGACCTTCTTTTGATCTTAAGTGAATAGGTATTTGATCAATTGCTTTATTATTTAGGTAGATCTTTCCGCCCTCCGAACTTTGTTCTCCTATACACATAGAAAAAAGAGTTGTTTTACCACATCCATTTGGACCAAGTACTCCTACACATTCTCCTGGAAAAACTTTAAGTGATAATTTTTTTAAGATTGGTCTTCCATCAAAAGACTTGCTGATATCTTTTACTTCAAAGATAGGCCTATCTTTTTTAAATTTTAAAATTCTAAAACCTTTTTTCATTTAAATTAATATTAGCATTAACTTTGTTGTTGTTAAAAGAACTAATGTCTAATTTCTTTTTTGTTATATCAAATAATAATTTGTCTGCAATCACGTTTCCTCTAGTATTATTAATTTTAACATTTTCATGAATTATAAGATAGTTATTAGTGTTTGAAAATTCAGCTTTTTCTGCAAAAAGTTCGCTATCTGCGTATTGTGCTTTTACATTTTTTTCAAATTTCATATCGAAAGTTTTATTATTATAATCAGCTTCGTCAGACCATATATATAGTATTGTGTTGTCCTTAAAATAAAAAGTTGCACTAACAATTTTCATATGAACAATTTCTACTTTTGATTTGTCCAAAGTAGCCTCCTCTGATTTCAAGATATATCTGTTACCATTTAGATCTAAACCTGTATATTCAATATTGTAAAAAGTATTTCCATCATTTTCTGAGTCCTTGTCAGATTGTTTTTTTACTTTTTCTTTAGTTGTGCTGGATATGATTTTGTTTTTTAATTCCGAGTCTTTATTATAATAGGTATTATAGATAATCAGAATGCCTAGAATTAATAAAAATAGTTGAATAAATCTTAATTTTTTTTTTCTACTAATCATTTTAATCCATACTGCAATAAAAAATGAATATGAATAATTCCTTTTAATTTTAGATTTTTCTTTTTCTTAGAATCTTTATCTGAGACTACAAGCAAACTTGTAATTTTTTTCTCATTCATTACAGCTAAAGCTTTTGAAGCAGGCATATTTTCATTAACCACCAAAGGTTTTTTAGTCATAAATTTTTCTAAGCTTGTTCTTTTTGAGAGAAATTTCATTTCTCTTCTTAAATCTCCATCAGTAACTAGACCAGCGATATATTGATTTTTTAGAATTACAATAATACCTAATTTTTTTTGATTCATTACTTTTACTGCATCATTCAAATCTTTTTTATAATTTATTAAAGGTAATTTTTTTCCCGTTACCATTATATCTTTTGCTAGAAGTAGGGAACCACCTATGTTCCCACCTGGGTGAAAAACTTTAAACTTTTCTTTCGAAAATTTTCTTAAAGACATGACAGTAGTAGCCAAACTATCTCCTAAAAGCAAAGTTAGAGATGTGCTTGTCGTTGGAACCATTTTTGTAATATCTGACTCTTTTACTTTAGGTAATAAAATTTTTATATCACTAGCCTTTAAAAGAAGACTATCAGATTTTGAAGCAACACCAATAATCTTAATTCTAAATCGATTAGCATACCTAAGCATATTAGTAAGCTCAGAAGTATTACCGGAATATGAAAAGACAATTAATATATCCTTTTTTTCAATTTGTCCCATATCTCCATGTAGAGCTTGGGCAGGATCACAAAAAAAACTTGGAATTCCTACACTTGAAAAAGTTGCTGAAATTTTTCTTGCAATTAGTCCAGATTTACCAATGCCTGCAAAAACAACTTTACCTTTACAATTTAAAATTAAATCGATTGCTTTTATAAAAGAATTATTAAAAACTTTATTTATTTTTTTTAACTCTTTAATTTGTATATTGGCTGCTTTTTTAGCTAGATTTATATAATTTTTTTTATTCATTAATGTTCAAAAATATCAAATTTAAATCCATTTTGATCAAGTTCAACTCTTGTATTTAAAAAAGTTATACAGCTTTTAAATAAGTCCATTCGATTTTCTCTAATGAGCATTTTTTCCAATTCTGATTTAATTTTGTGTAAATAAATTACATCATTAGCTGCATACTCTAATTGTTTATCAGAAAGATCATTGATGTCTTTGTTCCAATCGCTACTACCTTGACGTTTATCTAAATTTTTGTTGCAAAATTCTTGAGCTAAATTTTTTAAACCATGAGCATCAGTATAAGTTCTTACAATTTTTGATGCTATTTTAGTATCAAAAATATTTTTCATTTTGCATTTTAAAAAAAATTCTAATGCGCTTTTATCGAACCTCAAAAAATGACCAATCTTAAGAATTTTATCATTTTCTAATACTGAGACTAAATTTGGAGCTTTGTAATTTTTTTTATTTGGTTGAATGATGTAAACATTTTCTTTTTCATCGCAAATTTGAATAAGACTTAATTTATCTCTTTCAGGGATTTGTAAACCAGTAGCCTCAGTGTCAATTGCAATACTATTTTTAAATGAATTAGCTATCTCTGAAGTTATGTCCTCTTTAATCTTAATTATTTTCATATATAGTTTCTAAATATCATGAAAAACCAAATTTGCACAATCTTAGGTGGTGGTGGTTTTATAGGAAGATATCTTGTTCGAAATTTGACCAAGAAAAACTATAGATCCATGATCTTTACAAGAAATACCTTTCAAAAAGGCTATTTAAAGACACAGGCTACACCAGGCTCTATCGAATTAATAAATTGGAATCCGAATAATTTCGATGAATTAAAAGAATCAATTAAAAATTCAGATATAGTAATTAATTTAATTGGAATTCTTTATGAAACAAGAAAACAAAAATTTATGAATATACATGCAGGTATACCCGAAGCGATTTCAAAAATATGTGCTCAATCTGATGTAAAAAAATTTATTCATGTAAGTGCAATTGGAGCAAATGAAAATTCAAAATCTTTATATCAAAGATCCAAATTTCAAGGAGAAATAAAAGCACTTACAAATTTTAAAAATACTGTAATTATAAGACCAAGCGTTGTTTGTGGTACCGAAGATAATTTTACAAATTTATTTTCAAAATTAAGTTTTTTACCAATAATCCCAATTGTTGGAATGCGTTACAATTTTCAACCTATTCTAGTTTCAGATGTAGCTGATGCAATTGTTAAGGCAATAGAAACAAAAGACAATCACGGAAAAATTTACGAAATAGGAGGGCCTCAGGTGATAAGTTTTGGTGATATGGTTAAATCAATTATGAAAACACTTAACAAAAAAAGATTTGTAGTTGAGATGCCAATGTCGCTTGCGAAAATTCAAAGCAGTGTTATGAGCTTGCTTCCTATAAATCCGATATTAACTCGGGATCAATGTGAGATCTTATCTGAGGCTGATAACGTAGTTTCAAATAATCATTTAACATTACAAGATCTTAATGTAAAACCTTCTGACATTGAGGAAGCTATGAAAAAATGGCTATGGAGATATAGAGATGGCGGACAATTTGCAAAAGTAGAATGAAAAATATTAGTTTATTATCAGGATATATTTATTTAGTCATAGCAATACTCACTGGTATAGCTTCAAATGGATTTTTAAAAACTACCGAAGGATTTACAAAATTAAACCCAACTATATTTTGCGTAGCAAGCATTATTTTATGCTTATTTTGTATCTCGAAAGCTATGACAGTAATACCTGTTGGATTTACTTATGCCACTTATGGAGCTCTAACAATCACTGCTGTCACACTGTTTGGAATTTTAAAATATAATCAAACTCCAAATCTCTACGGAACCGCTGGATTAGTATTAATTATTCTCGGTGTTATCCTCTTAAATACTCTTGGAAAAGTAAAATAAAACCTACAGTAGAATCTTTAATTTTATTATCAGACTCCTCATTATATTTTTTTTATGCTAGCTTTTTTAAAAATAAAGAAAATTGGGGGAATAAAAATGAAACAATTAAAAGCATTAATTTGCTCGATTGCGCTTTTCGCAATGTTTGCGGGGACTGCAGCTCAAGCAAAAACTGAAATACAATGGTGGCATGCTTTTGGTGGAAGATTAGGTGAACTACTTAACGAACAAGTAGAAAAATTTAATGCAAGCCAAGACAAGTATACCGTTGTTCACACAAGAAAAGGAAATTATTCCGAAACTTTAAACGCTGGTATTGCAGCTTTTAGAGCAGGACAACATCCAAATATACTTATGGTATTTGAGGTCGGTACAGCCAGTTTAATGGCAGCTAAAGGAGCTTATGTTCCTATGTACCAACTTATGAAAGATGCTGGTCAAAAATTTAATCCAAAAGGATTTGTGTCGGCGGTAAGTGGATACTACACCACTACAGATGGTAAAATGTTATCTATGCCATATAACTCTTCAACACCGGTACTTTGGGTTAATAAAGACTTAATGAAAAAAGCAGGTTTGGATCCAGAAATGGATTTAAGTACTTGGAAAAAAGTTGGAAACGCGCTTGATGCTGCTAAGGCAAAAGGTATTGATATGCCTTTTTGTACTTGTTGGCACAGTTGGGTTCATCTTGAGAATTTTTCAGCCTATCACAATATACCATTCGCGACTAAAGCTAATGGATTTGCTGGTTTAGATACTGAGTTGGCTTTCAACAGCCCAGTGCATATCAAACACATCCAAACTTTAGGTAAATGGGCACAAGAAGGTAAATTTAAATACATGGGTAGAAGAAACGAAGCTGGTAAAAATTTTAGAGCCGGCGAATGTATGTTAATGACAGAATCTTCTGCAGGTTACGCTGGTATTAAAAAACAAGCGAAATTTGAATTTGGTATCAGACACTTACCTTACTACGGAGCGACAGAAGCACCTCAGAATACTATAATCGGAGGTTCTTCTCTATGGGCGCTTTCTGGAAAATCTAAAGAGGAAAATAAAGCTACAGCAGCTTTTTTAGCTTTTCTATCAACAACTGACATTCAAGCTAAGTGGCATCAGGACACTGGTTATTTAGGTGTTACAACTGCAGCCGCTAAAAAAACTAAAAGTTCAGGTTTCTATAAGAAAAATCCTGGAACTGATTTAGCTGGAATACAGATGATGAGAAATAAAGTTACACAAAACTCTAAAGGCTTACGTCTTGGATCTTTTGATCAGATAAGAGGAATTATCGATGAAGAGATGGAAGGAGTTTACAGTGGTAAGAAAACTGCTCAAGTAGCTTTAGATAGCGCTGTAAGAAGAGGTAACGTTCTTTTAAGAAGATTTGAAAGAGCTAACAAATAAATCAATTTGATATTCTAGGGGTGAAAACCCCTAGAATATTTCTTAATATCAAATGGAAAAAAGAGTATTTTTTAAAGGTTGGATGTTACCAGCCATGTTAGTTGCGCCACAACTAATCATCTCTTTTATTTTTTTCTTCTATCCATCAGGTCAAGCAATTTGGAATTCTTTATTTTTACCTGACCCTTTTGGATTAAAAACAGAATTTGTAGGTTTAGATAATTTTAGATTTTTATTATCTGATCCTTATTATTTAGCCAGTTTTAAAACTACAATATTTTTTTCTACAGCTGTATCAGTTTCGTCTATGGCTATAGGTTTATATTTAGCAGCTTTAGCAGATCGATTAATTAAAGGAGCAGGTGTTTATCAAACATTATTAATTTGGCCTTATGCAATAGCACCAGCGATTGCGGGGGTCTTATGGTTATTTATGTTTAACGGAAATATTGGTTTGGCTTCCTATTACCTTAAAGCTTTAGGCTACGAGTGGAATCACACTTTAAAGGGTGATCAAGCCATGTTTCTAGTTATTTTAGCCTCATCATGGGGAAGAATAAGCTATAACTTTTTATTTTTTTTAGCAGGACTACAAGCCATTCCAAAATCAATTATTGAGGCTGCAGCAATAGATGGAGCTAGTTTTTGGAAAAGATTTGGAACAATAGTAATACCTCTGCTCTCACCCATCACATTCTTTTTATTAGTAGTAAATATTGTTTATGCTTTCTTCGATACTTTTGGAGTAATACACACGATTACTTCAGGCGGACCTGAACAATCAACCACAATACTTGTATATAAAGTATTTTCAGATGGTTTCGTAAGCCAAGACCTTGGATCTAGTGCAGCCCAGTCTGTAATTCTTTTAGTATTAGTCGGAATTTTAACTGTAATTCAATTTAAATATATAGAGAGAAAGGTTCATTATTAATGGTTGAGAAAAAAAAATCAGGATACTGGTTAACACACTTTGGATTAATTCTAGGAGTGTTATTTATTTTCTTTCCAGTTTGGTTAACTTTTGTTGCATCAACAGTTACGCAAGACGCAATAATACAACCGCCATTACCAATAATACCAGGTGGAGAATTCTTTGAAAATTATGCAAATGCTTTGTTTAGAGGAGCTCCTGAGGGTTATGGAGCTAGAGTTCCTGTTATGCAAATGATGATCAATTCAGCAATTATGGCTATTGGAATTACTGTGGGAAAAATTGTTATTTCTTTATTATCAGCTTTTGCGTTCGTGTATTTTAGATTTCCATTTAGGAATTTATGTTTTTGGTTAATTTTTATAACTTTAATGTTACCAGTAGAAGTAAGAATAGTTCCAACTTATGAAGTTGTTGCAAATTTAAATTTATTAAATAGTTACACAGGATTAATCTTTCCATTAATTGCTTCAGCAACAGCGACGTTTTTGTTTAGGCAATTTTTTATGACCATTCCAGATGAAATGGTTGAAGCAGCGAGAATGGATGGCTGCAGTCCAATGCGATTTTTCTTTGATATTTTAGTTCCAATAAGCAAAACGAACATAGCAGCTCTATTTGTTATCTTATTTATTTTTGGTTGGAACCAATATTTATGGCCTCTATTAATGACAACCGATCCGGACATGCAAACCATTGTAATGGCAATAGACTCAATGATACCAACAGGAGATGACTTTGCTCACTGGCCAACGATTATGGCAACAGCAATGTTGGCTATGGTGCCCCCGGTAATAATAGTAGTAAGTATGCAAAAGTTTTTTGTTAAAGGATTATTAGAAAGTGATAAATAATGTCTCAAATTAGTTTACAAAATTTAAAAAAATCTTTTGGTAAAACAAAAGTTATTCACGACTTAAGTATAGATGTTAAAGATGGAGAGCTAATTGTAATTGTTGGTCCATCTGGATGTGGAAAATCAACTTTATTAAGAATGGTTGCAGGATTAGAAGACGCTAATGAGGGAAATATTTTAATCGATAACAAAAAAGTAAATGAGCTTGAACCAATGGAAAGGAACATTGCTATGGTGTTTCAAAATTATGCTCTTTATCCCCATATGTCAGTGTTTGATAATATGGCTTATGGTTTAAAAATTGCAAAAGTTCCTAAAGATGAAATTGAAACTAGAGTTCAAAAAGCAGCAGAAATTTTAGAGTTAGGTGAACTACTACAAAGAAAACCAAATCAACTTTCTGGCGGACAAAGACAAAGAGTTGCGATGGGAAGAGCAATTGTAAGAAATCCGGTAGCTTTTTTATTTGATGAACCTTTATCAAACCTTGATGCAAAATTAAGAGTTCAAATGAGATTAGAGATTAAAAAACTTCAAACTCAATTAAAAACTACTTCTTTATATGTTACGCACGATCAAGTTGAGGCTATGACCTTAGCTGATCGTATGATTGTGATGAACCAGGGAAATGTTGAACACATCGGAACACCTTTAGAAGTTTATACTAAACCCAGAACTTTATTTACCGCCCAATTCATTGGTAGCCCTGCAATGAATATTTTAAAAGGCAACTGCCAGAATAATAAAGTCAATTTTTCAAATAATGCGTCACTTCCAACAAATTCAAAATTTAACGGATCAGTTAATGTTGGTTTAAGACCAGAAGATTTTAAGTTAGACCAAAATGGTTCGATAAAATTAAAAGTTGAGCTTGTGGAATTAATCGGGGCCAACACACTTATCCATGGCAAACTTGATAACAGCAATGAAGTTTTAGTTGCAAGTATTGCAGGTGTTGTTAAAGAAGACACTATTGGAAAAAATATAAATCTCTCTTTTCAAAATGATAAATTACATTTATTTGATACGAATACTGATTTGAGGATTAATTGATCAATCCATTTTTAACCAAACCTAATTACGTAAGAATATACGGCCATAGAGGAGCGAGAGGCGATATGGTTGAAAATTCTATCTCTGGATTAAAATACGCTTTTGACTTAGGCATTAGAGCTGTTGAATTTGATGTAGTAATTTCAAAAGATAATATTCCAGTTTTATTTCATGACTACAGACTTAACCCTGATTTGGTTAAAGATTCTTCTGGTAATTGGATCACTGATAAAAATATGAAATTAAGAGATTTAACTTATGAGGAAATAAGTAAATATACTATCGAAAGTGTAAAGCCAGATACCAAGTATGCAAAAAGATTTAAAAACCAACAATCTGCCAAAGGAGAGAAAATACCTAAATTAACGGATTTCTTTAAATTAGTTAATGAAGATAAACATAAAGATGCTTTTTTAAATTTAGAAATTAAATCAACTCTAACTCAAGAAAACGTAACACCAAATCCAGAAAAAATGGTCTCTTTAATTTTAAAAGATGTTAAAGAATTCAATTTGGAAGATAGAACTTTAATCACATCTTATGACTGGAGAATCTTATATGAGCTTAAAAAACAAAATCCTAATATTTTAAGAGGATTTATTACTCTGCAACAAGACCTTCCTACAACTAAAAAAAATGTTTATGAAAATTCTCCTTGGATGGTTAAAAAATATCCAATGGAAGAGTTGTTTTTACTTCCTAATATTATCAAATCGCTAGAGGGACATGTGTGGAGCGTTTTCTACCGTGATCTCACAAAACAAAATGTAGAATTAGCACACAAACATGGTCTTGCTACTTGTGTTTGGACAGTAAATAGAGAGAAAGATATTATTAGGATGATCGAGTACGGAGTAGACGGAATAATAACTGATTATCCAAAAAAAGTTCAAGAGATTTGTAAATCTAAAAATATTTCTTGGTTTTAAAGTCAAAAACTTGAAAATATTTTTATCTTAATGTAAATAATCATATGCCAAAAAGAAAATATCAAAGAAACTGGTTAGAGAGAAAATTAGACGAGTATAACCATACTATGGAGCTAATCAGAACTATTCTACCTTTTATAGTTCTTTTGCTACAAATCTACATACTGACGAAACTCATTTAACACTTAGCTAAATTTAAGGTATAATTAGATAATGACTTTATTGTTTATATCTTTAGCAGTAATTATTGCCTTCATAGTAATTCTGGTATCTGCAAAACATATTAAAAAAGGATTTGAAGCTAGAAGTGAAGTAAAAGAGCAACAAAGAAATGAAAATGTTAGTCAAGAAGATGAAGAAGTATTAGATAAGTTAAAAGAAAAAAATTTATCTCCTGAAGATCTCAAAAAAATTTATGAAGATCTCCAGAAGAAAAAATAGTCTTGATAATTAATATAATCCTCTAGGAATTATAAAGTAGTGAATGGCTAGCACTATTGCTACCGAAACACTTAAACCAAATATCATTTTCACAAAGTCTTTTCCAATAAGTGGAAACACATATTTGAATTTATAGTCTTTATTCATGGTAGAAATTGCTAGTTCTCTTCCACACAACAATCCAACAAATACCCAAGTCGTTGACATTGGTAGATCGTTTAATTCTTTAAAATAAAACAACACTGCTGCATAAATCACGTTAATAATCGTTGCAGAACGAGCGTACCTTGTTCCTGTTTTTTCTAGAACCACTTTTTGAATAGGTCCACCGTGAATATAGAAAATATAAAAAAGCAATGCTGTAAAATAAGCCATTACAATTAATAGCAACGAAATATCTAATTGTCTTGGCAAGTACACAGCAATATTGGCCACGTCATGAGATAACCAAACCCACCACAACCAACCAGATGTTACCCAAACGGAGTTACGCCAAAATGCAATCCATTTATCACCAGTAACTTCATCAAATTTTTCATTAATAAACTTAGAAACTACGATCCAACATATGTAGGCAACAGTTGCAGCGATACCATAACCAACAATACTTTTTACAAGCATTTTTTCCAAAACAACTGTTGATGCAAATGCAGAAAGAACTAAAAATGTAGTTGAAACTGGAATTCCAATTCTTGTTAATAGCAAAAGAATTGCAGGAGCAACAGCATGATACCATTGAATTTCTTGATAAGGTATTCTTGTTAATCTTCCGTACGAAATATCCCCATCATAACTGTACCAACCCCAAGCAAGCGCAAGGATCATTACAAATGAAGCGGAACCTGCTAAAATGTACCAAGCAAACCATTTTTTCTTAGATGCAATAAATGTACCTAATGTTTGTATAGAGTCATTAGCTATTACACTATATCCTGCTAGACCAAATCCAATGATAGTATAAATCAGAGTTAAATCCATAAGATAATTCTACTTATAACTTTCTTTAAAATTCTGTCTAGGGGGTAAATTTATTTATTTTTTATTTTGAATAGCGCTTGGATCTCTTTTAAAAAATTTTTTTTTAAAAGCAATTAAAAAAAAAAAAATAATTTTTTTTGTGTATAATTATATTTCACATGTTGATTTCACGGGATAATTTTTAGCGTTACTTATTGAAATATAACTTGATAAAATCCAACCATAAACAAAGGTATTTGCAACCCAAAGTTTGTAAGAATTGCTTTGTCCTTTGATAAAAATCCAGCTATCGTCCAACCTACAACTCCAGCACCATGAAACATTATATTTATTGGATACATATTTAAGTTAGTTAATAAAATACCAGTTAAAACTAAAAAAGTGCTTATCCATTTAAGATATTTTTTAATAAACATCTGATCTCTCCTATAATTATTGTTTATTAAGAATTTATTACAATTTAGAGGAGAAAGATACTTTGGTTAGAAATAGTTAACAGCCTTTGAAAGAAGAAGCCATATTATTTAATAGATCAAAATATAAATTTTTACCTTTATCAAGTTTTGCTCCTAAAGGATCTAAGATCCCTGTTTTAACTTTAGTATCTTTAGCAATTGATTTTATAATTGATGGATTAAATTGAGGTTCTGAAAAAATACAGTTTACTTTTTCATGTTCAATAACCTCTCGAATTTCCGATAGTTGTTCAGCTCCTGGCATAACATCTGTATTTACTGTTAAAGCTCCTAAAACTTGTATACCAAATCGTTTTTCAAAATATTGGTAGGCATCGTGAAACACTACAAATCTTAAATCTTTACTTAAATCTTTTTTAATATTTTTAGTTAATTTATCTATATCAGCTAAAGCTTTTTTAGAATTAGCTTTATAAGCTGCGCTATTTTTTGAATCTAGTTGAACTAATTGTTTTGTAATTTCTTTAACTATTACTTTAGCATTCATTGGGTCTAACCAAACATGTGGATCATGTTCTCCATGTGCGTGTCCTTCGTGATCGTCATGCTCTTTGTGTTCATCTTTATGCTCATCATGTCCATGCTCTTTATGTTCGTCTTTGTGTTCGTCATGACCATGTTCTTTATGTTCATCATGTCCATGATCATCATGACCTTCAAAAATATTTTTTTCTCTGAACTTTAATTTTTTAATTCCTTTTAAATCCATAACCTCAATATTTTTGGCTTTTTTAGCAATTGTATCTAAAGGTTTTTCTAGAAAAGCTTCTAGATCCTCACCTATCCAAATAACAAGATCTGCATTTTCTAACATTTTAGCGTGAGAAGGTTTTAAGCTGAAACCATGAGGAGAATTATAACCATCTACTATTACATCAGGCTTTCCAACTCCATCCATTACATAGCTAGCCAAAGAATGTATTGGCTTGATTGAAGTTACAACTTTAACCTCAGCATTTGCTGAAGAAACTAATGAAAAAATTGAAAATAATACTATTATTAAAAAAGTTTGTATTCTGTTTATCATAAAATTGTTATATTATAACGGCTTGTTATATTATAACATTTATTAATGCAAGAGATAATTATGTCCAAAGCAGAAAAAAAAATTCTATTAAAAGTTGATAATGTTGGTGTATTAAAAAATGACAAATGGTTGGTTAAAGGTGTCTCTCTAGAAGTAAAAAAAGGTGAGATTGTTACTTTGATAGGGCCTAATGGTTCAGGGAAATCAACAACAGCAAAAATTGCTCTTGGAATTTACAAAAAAATTGAGGGGAAAGTCTCAAGATTTACTGAGAAGGTTGGATACGTTCCTCAAAAAATTTCTATAGATTGGACGCTACCCATCAGGGTGATTGATTTTATGCTTTTAACTGAAAAGCTCACTAATGATCAAATAAATGCAGCTTTAAACTTAACTGGAGTTGAGCATTTAAAAAATAAAAGTTTAAGCAATTTATCTGGCGGTGAATTTCAAAGAGTCCTAATAGCAAGAGCTATTGCAAAACAGCCTGATCTTTTGGTTTTAGACGAGCCTGTGCAAGGAGTAGATTTTAAAGGTGAGATTGCTTTATATGAATTAATCAAAAAAATTTCAGAGGAATTAAGTTGCGGAATACTTTTAATTTCTCATGACTTACACGTGGTAATGTCAGCAACAGACTTTGTGGTGTGTTTAAATGGCCACGTTTGTTGCTCAGGAACGCCTCATGCAGTTGCAAAAAATGATCAATACCAAGAATTATTTGGTGATAGGGCATCTAAAATTTTATCTTTATACGAACACAAGCATGATCACACACATGCACAAGATGGTACGATTAAAAATAAATAATATTAAAATATGCTTGATGATTTTTTTATAAGAGCGCTAATAGCTGGAATAGGAATTGCCCTAGTGACGGGCCCTTTGGGTTGTTTTATCATATGGAGAAGATTGTCTTTTTTTGGAGATACTTTAGCTCACGCTGCTTTATTGGGTGTAACGATGGCTGTATTTTTTGAAATTAATATAGCATTTTCTGTTTTTTTAATTTCTTCAGTAGTTGCACTCATACTTATTAAATTACAAAAAAACACAAAATTACCAGGTGATGCCTTACTAGGTTTGCTAGCTCATTCATCATTAGCTGTAGGTCTAGTTGTGATAGGATTTTTAACTTCTATTCGATTTGATGTCATGGGTTTACTATTCGGCGACATACTCGCTGTTAATCAAAATGATTTATTACTTATTTGGATTGGTGGAGCTTTAATACTATTAATTTTAAAATTTATTTGGAAACCTTTATTTGCATCTACAGTAAACCATGAATTAGCTGAAGCCGAAGGAATGGAGCCCAATAAATTTAATGCAATTTTTACTGTTTTAATGGCTGCTGTAATTGCTATATCCATTAAAATTGTTGGGCTACTTTTAATTACTGGAATGCTTATTATGCCTGCTGCTATGGGTAGAAACCTCTCAAACAATCCTCAACAAATGGTTAAACTATCAGTAATTGGAGGATTGCTATCAGTGATTATCGGATTGTTTTCATCTTTACAACTTAATACACCCTCAGGTCCATCGATAATTACTGCAGCATTAATCTTATTTTGTTTTTCACTTATTAAATTTAAAAGATATTCAGAATTGAAAAAATAAACTTAAATTGATAAATTAATATATGGTTCAAACACAGATTCTCTCAAAAAATCAACAAATGGTTTTTCAAATTATTGAAAAAGCAAAAGGGCCTCTTAAAGCTTATTCAATTTTAAATGATGTTCAAAAAAAAGGGATAAAAGCTCCTCTTCAAGTATATAGAGCTTTAGACAAATTACTTGAATTAGGCAAAATCCATAAGATTGAAAGCAAAAATGCTTTTGTAGCTTGTAAAAATTCAAATTGTGAAATTACGAAGGCTACTGCCTTTTCTATTTGTGAGAAATGTGAGAAAGTCACTGAAATCAATAACTCTAAATTATCTAATTACCTATCTGATTTTCAAGACAATACTGGAATGAAATATAATAAGTATAATTTAGAATTTTTTGGTTTTTGCAAAAAGTGCAAATAATCTAGCCTGCTGATTTTACTTTCTTTTCAATAAACTCTGGAAGTTCTTCACCTAGATCATCTTCTTTCTGGTTTTTAGGCTGGAAGGCGTATAAAACGTGTAGTTTACAATATGGAAATTCACCTTCAGGCTTTCTTCCACAAAAGTAAAATTTTTCTTCATTAGGGTGACCTATTGGCCATTTGCACGTCTCTTCAGTTAATTCCTCTAAAGATTTAGGATTTTCAGCTTCAAAATTCTTATCAAGCAAAATTGATTGAAATTTAGCCTTTCTAGACATAGGAGCTGCAGTACGTTTTAATGACTGTTTATTTTCTCTTGATTTAGTTGAAGATGACTGTTTCGATGGAGCTCTTGCTTCTAAATCTAGCCTATGAGCTTTACCTATAACCGCGTTGCGCGTTGTATCACCTAGCATTTCAGCTATTTGACTAGCCGTATGACCTTTTGACCAAAGCTCTTTTAATTTTTCAACTTTCTCGTTAGTCCAACTCATTGTATAATTTTGCTATATCTAGTATTTTCACTATGACTAAAACATTATGTTGTAGTTTAAAACATTAAAACGATCCAAGGCTGTTAATAGCATTAGTTTTGCACAGTTTTTTTTAATAAGGAGTTATAAGACTATCAATGGTTGAAATGAAAAAAAAATATAAAATTGAAGCAAGAAGATTTGGTTTAATTAACTGGGTCGGAGCTTGGACTTTATATAAAAAAGAAGTTTTAAGATTTTTAATTGTTTGGGTTCAAACAATTTTTTCCCCATTAATTTCATCACTTTTGTTTTTATTAGTTTTGTCATTAGCAATTGGTACTGAAAGAGGGGAAGTATTAGGGGTTCCATTTATCATTTTTCTAGCTCCAGGTTTAATTGCAATGCAAGTCATACAGCAGTCTTTTTCACACTCATCTTCATCCTTTATGATAGGTAAAATACAAGGAAATATCGTAGATCTTCTTTATGCACCTTTATCCGCTACAGAAATTACAATTTCAGTTTGTTTAGCTGCAGTTACTAGAAGCTTTATGATAGCTGCTATTTCAATTTTAACTTTTTATTTAATTATTGATATGCAAATAAAGCATTTTTTCACTTTAGTATTATTTACTTTTTTATCATCTTTTATATTAGGAAACATTGGCACTATTGCAGGTTTATGGGCAGAAAAATTTGATCATATGGCTTCTGTAACTAACTTTGTGATAGTTCCATTATCTTTTTTATCAGGTACATTTTATACGATAGATAGATTGCCTGGTTTTTTACAAACTATAAGTGAAGCTAATCCATTTTTTTATATGATTGATGGGTTTAGATATAGCTTTATTGGTGTAGCAGATGGTTCAATTAAGATAGGAATAATTTATTTATTTATTTTAAGCATTTTAAGTTGGCTAACTACTTATATTTTATTTAAAAAAGGTTATAAGATAAAATCATAACTAAATATGAGCGCTATATTAAATACTTATAATAGAAAAAAAATTGCTTTTAAAAGAGGAAAAGGAAGCTTTTTATACGCTACAAATGGAAAGAAATATTTAGATTTTGTCCAAGGCATAGCAGTGAATTGTTTAGGACATTCAAATGATTATCTAAATAAAGCTATTCAAAAACAATCTAAAAAAGTATGGCATGTATCAAATGTATTTACGATACCTGAACAAGAAAAATTAGCTAAAAGACTTAAACAAAAAACTTTTGCAGATTATGTCTCTTTTCAGAATTCAGGTGCTGAGGCAACAGAAGCTGCAATAAAATTTGCTAGAAGGTATTTTTATGCCAAAGGTCAAAAAAGAAAAAATAGAGTTTTATGTATCAACAATAGTTTTCATGGAAGAACTTTAGCTACTATATTTGCAAGCAATAGCAAGAAGCTAACTGAAGGTTTTTATCCAAAAGTTGACGGCTTTGATCATTTTAATTTTGGAGATCATAAAGGATTAGAAAAAGCAATTACTAACAGAACTGCTGCGATTATGGTTGAAACAGTACTAGGAGAAGGAGGAATAAAAGTAATTCCAGATTATTGTTTAAAAGGACTTAGAAAACTATGCAATAAAAAAAAGATATTATTAATATTAGATGAAGTTCAATGTGGAATTGGAAGAACTGGAAAATTTTTGGCTTTTGAACATGCTAAAATAAAACCAGATATTGTTCCAATAGCAAAAGGAATTGGGGGAGGTTTTCCAATTGGAGCTGTTTTAGTTAATAAAAAAGTAGCATCTTGTATGAAACCTGGAACTCATGGCTCAACTTTTGGAGGAAATCCTTTAGCAATGAGCGTTGGTAATGCAGTTATTGATGTATTATTTAAAAAAGGATTTTTAGGCAAGGTAAGAAAAAATGGTAAATATTTTCAACAAGAATTAAACAAACTTAAAGATAAATATCCAAAAATTATTAAAGAAGTAAGAGGACAAGGATTATTGATAGGACTTGCGCTTTATAGAAATCAAACAGATTTTATAATGAAATTATTACAGCAAAGATTGCTTACAGTAAGAGCTTCAGAAAATGTTGTCAGACTTTTGCCTCCTTTAAACGTTACAAGAAAAGAAATTAATTTAGCATTAAAAATCATAAATAATGTATGTGAGAATTACTAATGAAAAATTTTATTGATATTTCAGATTTATCTTCTAAAGCCTTAAGAGGGATTATAGAGGAAGCAAAATCTAGAAAAATAAATAGAAAAAATTTAAATAAATCTGCACCAGATAAAGATAAGCCTTTCGAAGGAAAATCAATGGCAATGATTTTTGAAAAACCCTCAACGAGAACAAGAATGTCTTTTGATATTGCTGTTAAACAACTTGGGGGATCTTCTATTATCTTAAATCCTGATGGTATTCATTATGGAAAAGGCGACGAGAGCTTAAAAGATACTGCAAAAGTATTAACTGAATATGTGGATATTGTTATGCTAAGAACATCTTCCCATAAAAATTTAGAAGAGTTTGGAAAGCATTTGGATATACCAATAATAAATGGACTTTCTGACAAAAGTCATCCTTGTCAAATTATGTCTGATATTATGACTTTCGAAGAAACAAAAGGTTTGATAACCGGAAAAGTTGTCTCTTGGTTAGGAGACGGTAATAATAATATGTCAAATTCATTGATAGAAGCTGCTGGTAAATTTGGTTTTCAACTAAAAATAGGTTGTCCTAAAAAATATATGCCAAATAAAAAAATATTAAATTGGGCAAAAAAAAATAAAGTAAATCTTTTAATAACGACTAAACCCGAAGAAGCAGTCAAAGATTCAGATTGTATTATGACTGACAAATGGGTTTCAATGAACGATAAAGTGAACAAAAAATTAAAAAAGAAAAAATTAAAAAACTATCAAGTTAATAAAAAATTAATGCAAAAAGCAAAATCTGATGCAATCTTCATGCATTGTTTGCCTGTAGGAAGAGGAGAAGAGGTAACAGATGATGTTATCGATGGTAAGCAGTCGGTAGTTTGGAGACAAGCATTAAACAGAGTGCATGCTCAAAAAAGTATTATCAACTGGTGCTTAAATTAAGGTGTTGGAAGAGGGCTATCACTCTTAGAGTTCATAAATAAAATTACAGAAGCTCTATCTTTTTCTTTTTTCAATCCTGCGAAAGCCATTTTTGTTCCTTTAATATGAGCTGAAGGTTTAATCAGGAATCCATTCATTTCTGCAAAAGTCCAATCTTTTCCATAAGCAGCTAAAGCTTTAGAATATTTATATCCAGGTGCAACACCAGTTTTTTTTCCTAATATGCTCCATAGATTTGGACCAATCATATTTTTTCCTCCAGCAGCTATCATATGACAAGCGCTACATCTTTTAAAAACTTTTTCTCCATGTTCTATACTTCCCATAGCTAACAATTCATTAATTCCAACTGCAGCTTGACCCGTGTTAGAAGTTGAGGTTAAAGTTGGTTCAATTCTTTCTACTTTGTAAGCAGATTGTTGAGGCTTATCAGCACGAAACAAGATGTCAGCAAACTTATTAATGCTAAAAACAACTACTACTGTAGCCAAGATTGCTGCTATAATTTTATTTAATTCAAAACCATCCATAAATTTGATAAATACTTAATTGACATATAGCACGACTACATAAAAAATACTTAAAATTACTTAATATTTTTTTGCGTCTTTGAGACGCACAATTATGAATAAAATTGCAATAATAATACCATCCAGACTTGATGCTCAAAGATTACCAAACAAACCTTTGAAACTTATAAACAATAAAGAGATGATTTTACATGTTTATGACTCAGCCATAAGGTCAAATGCGGGAGAAGTTTACGTAGCTACACCTGATGAAAAAATAATAGATACCGTCAAAAATTTTGGGGGAAAAGCAGTAAAAACCTCTAATAATCATGAAACAGGCACTGATCGAATATTTGAGGTATTTAAAGAAACATTAAATAGTGAGCCGAATATAATTATCAACTTACAAGGAGACATGCCCAATCTTGATCCTCAGGCTATTTCTAATTTAGTTTCGTATATGGGTAAAAATAAATGTGATATAGGAACTTTAGCTAGTGATTTTAATTCTAATGATGAGATAGACAATCCCAATGTAGTTAAAGTTGCAGTAAAAGAAAAACTTTCAAATGATATATTCTTAAATGCTTTTGATTTTTTTAGAGAAAAAATTAATTCAACTTACCATTTATATCATCATATCGGTATTTATGCCTTTACTAATAAAGCATTGATAAGGTATGTAAGTTTAAAAAGGACTAAACTTGAATTAGAAAGAAAACTGGAACAACTCAGGGCTTTAGAAAATAAAATGTCGATACATGTTGGATATATAAAATCTTATCCATTAAGTGTTGACACTGAAGAAGATCTAATCAAAATTAAAAATTTAATGGGAAAAAATGAAAAAATTTAAAATTGCTATTCAAGGAGAACTAGGCGCTTATTCTCATATTGCTGCTAATAATTTATTTAATGATGCAGAAATTAAAACTTGTAAAACATTTGAAGAAACATTTAAAAAGGCCTATGAGGACGAAAGTTACAAAATTATTATTCCTATAGAAAATTCTCTAGCTGGCAGAGTAGCAGATATACATTATTTGCTACCAAAGTATAAATTACAAATACATGGAGAATACTTTTTAAATGTTGAACATAATTTACTTTGTAAACCCAATGCAGAAATTAGTGATATTAAATTTGTTAGAAGTCATGCTCAAGCTATTGGACAATGTCAAAAAATAATTAATAAAAATAAATTTCAACCTATCATTTCAGCAGATACTGCCGGTTCTGCTAAAGAATTAGCAGAGGGAAATGATAAATCTATTGCAGCAATTGCCTCAGAATTATCGGCTAATATCTATAAGTTAAAAATCTTAGAAAAAAACATAGAAGATGAAAAAGGAAATGTTACTCGATTTCTTGTCATGGGAAAAAATGTGGAACACCCAGAATTTAATAAGGAAAAAAAATTTATAACTAGTTGTATTTTCAGAGTTAAAAGTGAGCCATCTGCGCTTTATAAATGTTTGGGAGGATTTGCAACTAACCAAGTTAACTTAACAAAGTTAGAAAGTTTCTCTGTTAAAAATACATTTGAGCAAGCAAATTTTTATCTGGACTTAGAAGGTCATTTAGATCAACCAGGAGTAAAAAAGGCAATGGAAGAACTTGGTTTTCATACTGAAATCCTAGATATATTGGGCGTGTATGAATCTTCAGCATTTAGGCAAAAATAGTCCACAAAATTCAAATCTAGCCTTGTAGTATTTAAATTGATCTTGATATACTCATATTGAGGTTGGCATCAGGTGGATGTTTCATAAACCCGGTCAGGTCTGAAAAGAAGCAGCCGTAGTGAAAATTTTTCAGGTTGTTGCCTGCCTCTTTGTAATTAGATAATGACAACAAATAAAATTTTAGCACTCAAATACCGACCTCAAGAATTCAAAGATTTAATCGGTCAGGAAGTAATGGCTCAAACAATTACTAATGCTATAAAACTTGGTAAAACACCTAATGCATATCTTTTAACTGGTATAAGAGGAGTAGGTAAAACAACAACAGCAAGATTAATTGCTAAAGCATTAAATTGTCAAAGCAATCAGGACGATAAAATCAAATGCTCTACTGATAAATTTTGTGCAACTTGTGAAGAAATAATTAATTCCAATCATATCGATATTTTAGAAATGGATGCTGCATCGAAGACAGGAATAGACGACGTAAGAGAACTGATTGAAAATTCAAAATACAGTCCCACAAGTGCAAAATATAAAATATTTATTATTGACGAAGTGCATATGCTTTCCAAACAAGCTTTTAATGGTTTGCTTAAAACTTTAGAAGAACCACCTCCAAGTTTAAAATTTATATTGGCGACTACAGAGGTTAGAAAAATACCCGTTACAATTTTATCTCGTTGTCAAAGATTTGATCTTAAGAGAGTGAACGTAGATGAACTTTGTAATCATTTAAAAAGTATATCTAAAAAAGAAAATGGTAAAATTTCTGAAGATGCTATAAGACTAATCTCAAGAACCTCAGAAGGATCAGTAAGAGATGCAATTTCATTATTAGACAGAGCGTTAGTCTCACAGTCTTTAGTTAAAAACGAGTCTATTGAGGAAAAAGATGTAAGGGAAATGCTAGGAATTGCTGATCGAAGTAAAATTCTCACACTATTTAAAGAAATTTTAAACGGAAATGAAAAAAATGCGCTTACAAATTTAAAAGATCTTATTAACGATGGGATTGATGCCAAAAACTTTTTAAATGATATTTTAGAAGTCCTTTTTTTATTCAGCAGAAGAATAAATTTAGGTCCTATCGAAAAAGATATGACAGTTTCAGAGACAGAGGTACAGTTAGTAGACAAATATTCTAAAAATATAGATATGCAAGATATTGGATTATTTTGGCAATTAACAATTAAAACTATTGATGATTTAAGAATTGTTGGGAATGAGAATTTAGCCTTAGAAATGTTTGTAATGCAACTCGTTCATTTAAAAGATATTGAAAAAAAAAAGGAACTAGTAAAAGATGACACTGTTGAAAATAATGGTAATTTTAAATCCAATTTAATAGGAGAAAATATTCAGGAAGAGAATAGTGAAAACAATCTTTCAACCCAGGTTAAAAATCAATTAAAAAATATAAATCAAATCAAGACAAATCCAATAAAAAATTTATCTTCAGAAGCGAATAATAATAAAATAGAAATAACAAGCTTTCAGGATTTAATTGATCAAGCAAACAAAGAAAAAGAAGTTGAACTTAGATATGATCTAGAGAGAAATGTAAAACTTGTAAGTTTTAATAAAAGAAAGATCGATATTAGTTTTAATGAAAAATTGAATAAAAATTTTATTAAAACACTTACAGAAAAATTATTAAGTTGGACGGGAGAAAGATGGATAATTTCTTTAAGCAAAAACAATGATGCTAAAAGTATTTATGAACAAAATATAGATAAAAAATCTAATAAATTAAATGAATTTAAAAATACTGATATTGCAAAACAAATTGCAGAAACATTTCCCGATGCGGAACTAATAAACATTATAGAAGATAGCAATGACTAATTTTACAGATATGCTTTCAAAAGCAAAAGCTATGCAGGACAAAATGAAAGAAGCACAAGAACAAATTAAAAAAATTGAAGTTGAGGGAACAGCAGGAGGAAACCTTGTAACTGTGAAGTTGGCTGGTGACTATGAGTTAAAATCTATAAAGATTAGTGATTCAGCTAAAAAAGAAGATCGAGAAATTATAAATGATTTGATTATAGCAGCTTATAATAATGCAAAACAGAATTTAAAAAAGAAATCTGCTGAAGAACTTTCTAAGGTTACAGGTGGATTAAATTTACCTTTTGATCTTAAATTACCTTTTTAAATGGACAACAATATTCCTGAAATAAATGAACTTATTAAACAATTCTCTAAGCTCCCAGGTTTGGGACCAAAATCTGCAAAAAGAATTATTTTAAAATTAATAAACAATAAAGATAGTATGGTAAAACCTTTAGCCAAGTCGTTAGCTCAGGTGTACAAAAATGTAGTACGTTGTGTTGATTGTGGAAATCTAAAGATAATTGATAAAATCTGCATATGTTCAACTGATAATGCATACGATAAAATCTGTGTTGTTGAAAATCTTGCTGATATGTGGGTCATTGATTCTGCAAATATATATAAAGGCTATTTTCATATTTTAGGCGGTACTTTAAATTCTAGTGAAAACTACGAACAAAAGAATTTATTAATAGACTCTTTGGTTAAAAGAATTAAAAAAAACAATCTTAAAGAAGTCATTATTGCAACTAGTGCGACTGTAGAAGGACAAACTACTGCTCATTATATTGAAGATACAATTAAGAACGGTAAAATTAAAATTACAAAATTAGCTCAAGGATTGCCAGTTGGTGGAGAAATCGAACAACTTGATGATGGAACACTATTTTCAGCTTTTAAGAATCGGGTGCCTGTTACTGGAAATTAAATTGAGGCTTTTTTTTCTAGCCTTTTTTGATGCAAAAGAGGCTCTGTATATCCAGAAGGCTGAACTCTTCCTTTAAAAACTAAATCACAAGCAGCCGAAAAAGCTATTGAACCATCAAAGTCATTAGACATTTTTTTATAATTAGGATCATTTTGATTTTGTTTGTCTACTATAGTTGCCATTTTTTTCATTACAGTCATTACCTGATCTTTAGTACAAACACCGTGATGCAGCCAGTTAGCTATATGTTGAGATGATATTCTAAGTGTTGCCCTATCTTCCATTAAGCCAATATTATTTATATCTGGGACTTTAGAACACCCAACTCCTTGGTCAATCCATCTTACAACATAACCCAAAATACCCTGTGCATTATTTTCTAGTTCACGATTTATATCTTCAACAGACCAATTTGCTCTATCCGCTTTTGGTATTTCTAAGATATCTTTTAATTTTGCTTTTTCTCTTGATTTAATTTTTTCTTGTTCATTAAATACATTTACTTTGTGATAGTGCATTGCATGCAGTGTAGCAGCTGTTGGCGAAGGAACCCAGGCACAGTTAGCCCCTGATTTAGGATGACCAATCTTTTGATCCATCATATCTTTCATTTTATCTGGCATAGCCCACATGCCTTTTCCAATTTGAGCTTTACCAGAAAAACCACAGCTTAAACCTATATCAACATTCCAGTTTTCATAAGAATTTAGCCAAATAGATTTTTTCATTTCACCTTTGAAAATCATTGGCCCTATCTCAAATGAAGTATGCATTTCATCTCCTGTTCTATCTAGAAAACCTGTATTAATAAAAACAATTCTTTCTTTAACTTGTCTTATACATTCTTTTAAGTTTATTGTTGTTCTTCTCTCTTCATCCATTATACCAACTTTAATTGAGTATCTTTTTATTCCTAGAGCATCTTCTACTTTTTCAAATAAAGTATTAGTAAAAGCTACTTCCTCTGGACCATGCATCTTTGGTTTGACAATATAAAAAGAGTTTGTTCTAGAATTATTTTTATTTTTAAAATCATGAAGCGCACACAAAGTAGAAATAAAGGCGTCCATTATACCTTCAGGAATTTCAGATCCATCTTTTAAAATAATAGCAGGGCTGGTCATTAGATGACCAACATTTCTATTTAATAATAGAGCTCTTCCATGAAGTTTAATTTTTGTTCCATCTTTAGCAGTGTAATTTCTGTCAGGATTTAGTTTACGAACAAATTTTTTTCCATTCTTTTCCATATTTGCTTTTAAGTCACCTTTCATCAATCCCAGCCAATTTCTGTAGCATTTAACTTTATCTTCAGCATCAACTGCAGCAACCGAGTCTTCATTATCTACGATAGTAGAGAGCGCCGACTCAATAATAAAATCAGAAATATTTGCTTTATCATCCTTTCCAATCATGTTTTTTGGATCAATAATAATATCTATGTGTAGATTGTTGTTTTTAAGCAATACAGAATGAGGTTCATTTTTTTCTCCATTGAAACCAACAAACTGCTTTTTATTTTTTAAATAATTTTTTTTCTCATTGATAATTAATACCAATTCATCCCCATCAATTTGAATTTTAGAAATCTCTTTCCAACTTCCGCCGCCAATGGAAAAGACTTGATCTAAAAATTCTCTTACATAGGAAATTACTTTATTAGCCCTTTCTTTATTATGGCCTTTGCCTTTTTCTCCTGGAATTACATCAGTTCCATATAATGCATCGTATAAACTCCCCCATCGAGCATTAGCTGCGTTCAGCGCATATCTAGCATTATCAACTGGAACAACTAGCTGAGGGCCAGCGATCGAAGAAATCTCTTTATCAACATTTGATGTATTTATTTTAAAATCTTCTTTTGCATCAATAATATATGAAATAGATTTTAAAAAATTAATATATTGTTCCTTGTTAAAATCTTTGCCCCCATTTTTTTTATGCCAATCATCAATTTTTTTTTGAATAGCTTCTCTTTTCTCAATCAGCGATTTGTTTGTGGGAGCAAGTTCATGGACTGTTTTTCCAAAATTTTTCCAAAAATCTTCAGGTGTAATATCTGTACCTGGAATTACTTCTTTGTTGATAAACTCAAACAATATTGAATCTATTTTAAGGTTATTTTTCTCAATATAATTCATAAATAATCAATCTTTTTACCCATCTGTATTGGTTATTTAAAGTGAAATGTTAATTACTGTGACATTTTTTTAGACAATTTGTTGACTTAATTGAATTCTATTAATAGTAGAACTATATTATTTATTATTATGAAAAATTACTTAGAATTTGAAAAGGAAATCAAAACTTTAGAAGAAGAAGTAGATAATCTCAAAAGCCCTTTTGGATCAGAGGGTATATCTGAAGTAGATACAAAAAAAATTAAAACTACCCAAGAAGAAATTAACGAAAAATTAAAACTGACTTATGCAAATTTAAATAGTTGGCAAAAAACTTTGGTTGCTCGTCATGAAGATAGACCTAAAGCAAATTTTTATATCAACAAAATATTTAACCAATTTACATTATTGTCGGGGGACAGATATTTTGGAGATGATAAATCTGTAATTGCAGGTTTTGGTTTAATAGACAACAGATCTGTTTTAGTTATAGGGCAAGAAAAGGGAGAAGATTTAAATACAAGGATAGAAAGAAATTTTGGAATGATGCGTCCAGAGGGATATAGAAAATGTATTAGATTAATGAAGCTAGCTGATCGATTTCAAATTCCTGTAGTTACTTTTATTGATACGCCGGGTGCCTACCCAGGTATTGGTGCAGAGCAAAGAGGGCAAGCATCAGCTATTGCTAATTCAATAGAGTGTTCTATGTCTTTAACTGTTCCAAATATATCTATCATTATTGGAGAAGGCGGATCAGGAGGTGCAATTGCTTTAGCATCTTCTAACAAAGTTGTTATGTTAGAAAATTCTATTTACTCAGTAATATCTCCGGAAGGATGTGCTTCAATACTTTGGAGAGATCCAAGCAAATCTTTAGAAGCAGCTGAAGCTATGAAGATGACCTCAAAAGATTTGTTAAAACTTGGAATTATTGATGAAATTATTCCTGAACCTATTGGGGGCGCTCACAGAAATCCAGAAGCTATTGCTCAAGATATTAAAAATTCAATTATAAAAAATTTACTTAGTTTTGAAAATTTTTCTAAGGAAGAAGTGTACGATCATAGAAAAGCAAAATTTTTGAATATTGGTAGAGATCAAGGTTTTAGCAAATCTTCTAGTTTAGATGAAACAGGATTAAGCTATAAAGGGTCTAGCATTCAAAAAATTAAAGCTCATATCCTGAAAAATAAACTACTTTATATAGGCGTTGGATTTGTGTTAATTGCAGGTTTAGTGTCGATTCTTTATTAATAACTGTTGCAAAAAGACAATTTTTTAGATTATTTTAGTCATCTATTGGAATTCCAGTATTGACATTCAAGCGACAAGTCTATTTAAGGTTCTGAAGTTAGTAATTTACTAACTAAAGTTAATAACAAATAAGGAAACGTAAACAATATGAGTACACTAAAAGGTAAAGTTAAGTGGTTCAATGGTACCAAAGGTTATGGTTTTATTGAAAGAGAAGACAAAGAAAAAGACGTGTTCGTTCATTCTTCAGCAGTTAGAGAAGCTGGTTTAAAATATTTAAACGAAGGTGATGAATTAACGTTTGAAGTGGAGAGCACGGAAAAAGGTCCTGCTGCAGTTAAATTGCAGAAAACATCTTAATTCTAAATTTTCCAAATCACAGATTAACGGGACATAGAGCTTTAATTAGTTTTTTGTCCCGGTAATTTTTCCTTGAAAAAGACACAATTATTTCTTAAATACAAATCAATGATTATAAAAAACAAAATTTCTATTCTACAATCACATTCTCACAGAATGCACGCTAGGCTATTGCTTAGCTTATAATCAAAAATATATAAATTTAACAAAAATTAAGATAAATATAGAAAGGACGCAGCAGTAGCTCAGTTGGTTAGAGCACTAGTTTGTGGAACTAGGGGTCGGTGGTTCGAATCCACCCTGCTGTACCAAAAAATGGCAAAAGATAAAAAAACAAAACCTTCAAAGGAATTACCTTTAGGATTTGTCGACAGACAGGAAAAAGAATTATTAATACGTGATTTTGTAATTTCTAATATTAAAGAAGTTATGATTAAGTACGGTTTTCAATATCTCGAAACACCAAGCTTCGAGTACACAGATAGTATTGGAAAATTTTTACCTGATAAAGACAGACCAGACCAAGGAGTATTTTCTTTTAAGGATGAAAAGAATTGGCTATCTCTTAGATACGATCTTACTGCTCCGCTAGCAAGATATGTTGCAAAAAACTATCTTGAACTTCCAAAACCTTTCAAACGTTATCAATTGGGATCAGTTTGGAGAAATGAAAAGCCAGGACCTGGAAGATTTAGAGAATTTTTACAATTTGATGCGGATTATGTAGGAACAAAAAATCCACAAGCTGACGCAGAACTTTGCGTATTAATATCTGAAATATTAGAAAAATGTGGACTAGATAAGACTGACTATACAGTTAAAATTTCTTCTAGAAAATTTACAGATAAATTATTTGAACAATTAAAAATCAAATCGAAAGATCAAATATCAACAACACTCAGGGCTCTTGATAAAATAGATAGACTTGGTTGGGTAGAAGCAAAGAAACTTCTTGGCCAAGGTAGAAAAGATAAATCAGGCGATTATACAAAAGGCGCACAACTTAAAGACGATCAGATTAAAATAATAGAAAACACTTTAAAGAGTAAAACAGTTGATAGTGAAGATGTTTTAGAAATTATAAAAATATTTAAAGCTTATAATTTTAAAAATTATAAATTTGATCCATCAGTTATAAGAGGATTAGAATATTACACAGGACTTATTTTTGAGGTTAATTTGAATTTTGAGGTAAAAAATTCAAAAGGACAGGCTATTCAGTTTGGATCGATAGGTGGCGGGGGAAGATATGATAATTTAGTTAGCAATTTTGGAAATCTTGATTGTCCTGCTACAGGAATATCAATTGGTCTTGATAGATTCGTATTTGCTTTAATGCAAAAAAAAGATTTTAAAATCAAATCTACACGACCGATAATTATATGTGTTTTTGATAAAGATAAAATTAAAGAATATATTCAAATATTAAATAAGCTGAGAAATTCAAATATTAGTTCTGAAATTTATCCAGGAGAGGGAAAGCTAAAAAAACAAATGGAGTATGCAAATAAAATAGGTTCACCAGCTGTTATTCTGTATGGGGATGATGAAATAAAATCAGGAAAAGCAACTTTAAAAAATCTTGAAACTGGTAACGAAAGCTCAGTTGAAATTGACGATCTAGCAAATGAAATCAAAAAATTATCCTGAAAATATAATAAAAGTTTTTAAGAAAGATGGTTTTGTTTTATCCGAACCAGATGTTCTTTTAGATTCCGATTATATTATTCAAAGATCAGGTGAAAATTTTAGAAAGCTAATGCTCACCTTTGAAGATGATGCTGGCAAAAGTATGTGTTTAAGACCAGATTTGACCGTTGCTTCCTGCATAAAATATTTAAAAGATAATTCTAAAGCAAATTCAAAAATCTACTATTCTGGGCAGGCCTATAGAAGATCAAAGAATCCAAAAGATAAAGTTATTAATGATCAGCTGGGAATAGAGATATTTAGTTCTAAATATAGATCTATCGATGATTTAAAAGTTTTAAAAACAATTACTAATTCAATTGAAAAGATAAAAATAAAAAAAACTTCTATCAAAGTGGGTGATGTTAGCTTGTTTCAAAAGTTAATAGAGTCTTTAAAAATTCCAGAAAGATGGAAGATGAGATTAAAGAGACACTTTTGGAGACCGCAATATTTTGAGGATCTGCTTAATAGACTTGAAACTAATTCTGATGTAGATCCTGCTGCAGTTGAGCTAGATAAAAAAAAGTTTTCTGAGATGAAAAATTTTGATCAAAACAAAGAAATTGCAAACCGAAAAGTTTCTGAAATTTTATCTAGATTTGATAAAAAGATAAAAGACCCAAGATCATTTAATGAAAACAAAAGAATAGTAAAAATTATTAGAGAATTTTTAAAAATTAATTGTTCAATTGATAAATTAGAAAAAAATTTAAAAAGTTTTGTTAAAAAAAATAATTTAGGAAAAAATGTTTTTAAAGATTTATCAACTATAAAAAACTTTTCAAAAATAAATTCTAAAATAGTTTTTTCAACAAACTTTGGTAGGGATATTGAATATTATACTGGAGTAGTGTTTGAGATTTATGATTCTTCAAAAAAAGAGATAGCAAGAGGCGGAAGGTACGATGGCCTATTGAAAAGTCTTGGGTCTAAAAAGAATATTTCAGCTGTTGGAGCGGCAATAAACTTAAATAATTTAAAAACATGAAAAATTTAATATCCATAGGCTTGCCAAGCAAAGGTAGATTAAGAGAAGGTTCAATAAATTTTCTTGAAAAAAATAATTTAAAACTGATATCTAATGGAGCAGAAAGAAATTATTTTGCAGAAGTTGAAAATTTTCCAAATATAAAAATTATTTATTTGCATGCGAAAGAAATTATACAGAGACTTGGTGACGGCACTCTTGATATAGGAATATCAGGATTAGATCTCTTAAATGAATCACCAATTAATCTAAAAAAAAAAATTGAGGTTAAGAAAAAATTAAACTTTGGTATGGCAAATCTTGTAATTGCTATTCCCGATAACTGGATAGATGTACAAACTGTTGCCGATTTAGAGGAAGTATCTTTTGACTTCAGAGATAAAAAAAATACTAGATTACGAGTTGCAACCAAATATCCTAACTTGACAAATAATTTTCTCGTTTCAAAAGGTGTTACGCAATATAAACTAGTACCAAGTCTTGGGGCCACAGAAACCTATCCTTTTATTGGTTCTTCAGAAATTATCACAGATATCAGTTCAACTGGAAAAACTTTAAAAGATAATAATCTTAGAATTTTAAAAGATGGATTGATTTTAAAATCACAAGCGTGTGTGTTATTTTCAAAAAAAAAGGCTGCAAAAATGCAGCCTTTTTTAAATTCGTTAATTTGATTGGGATTACATTCCCATTCCTCCCATTCCTCCCATTCCTCCCATACCTCCTGGAGGCATAGCTGGACCAGAGTCTTTTTCTTCAGGTTTATCTGCGATCATTGCTTCGGTCGTAACTAATAATCCTGCAATTGATGCAGCATCTTGCAAAGCAGATCTCACAACTTTTGTTGGATCTATAATACCTTTGGCGAACATATCTACATACTCTTCATTTTGAGCATCATAGCCTTGGGATAATTTTTTTCCTTCTATAAGTTTTCCGACAACAACAGAGCCATCTACTCCGGCATTAGCTGTGATCTGTCTAATAGGAGATTGAAGAGCTTTTTTAACAATATCAACTCCTGCTTTTTGATCATCTCCTTTTACTTTTAAAGAATCTAAATCTTGTGAAGCATAAAGTAGAGCACAACCACCACCAATAACAACTCCTTCTTCAACAGCAGCTCTTGTTGCGTTAAGTGCATCTTCAACTCTATCTTTTCTTTCTTTAACTTCTACTTCAGTTGCACCTCCAACTTTAATTACAGCAACACCACCAGCAAGTTTAGCTAACCTTTCTTGAAGTTTTTCTTTATCATAGTCAGATGTTGTTTCACTTATTTCAGATCTAATTTGATTACATCTAGCTTCGATATCAGATTTTTTACCTTCTCCTGCAACTAGAGTACTATTTTCTTTATCAATTTTAACTTTCTTACAAGAACCTAGATCACTGATTTTAACATTTTCTAATTTCAGACCAATGTCTTCTGAGATCACTTGTCCACCAGTAAGAATAGCGATATCCTCTAACATTGCTTTTCTTCTATCTCCAAAGCCTGGTGCTTTTACAGCCACAACTTTTAGACCACCTCTTAATTTATTTACAACTAAAGTTGCTAAGGCCTCGCCTTCAACATCTTCAGAAATAATCATTAAAGGCCTGTTAGCTTGTACCACAGACTCTAAAAGTGGAACCATTGGTTGTAGGTTTGTTAATTTTTTTTCAACTAAAAGAACCAACGGGTTATCTAATTCTGTTGTCATCTTTTCAGTGTTTGTAACGAAGTATGGAGAAAGATAACCTCTATCAAACTGCATACCTTCTACAACATCAAGTTCAGTTTCAACTCCTTTAGCCTCTTCAACAGTAATCACTCCTTCATTACCAACTTTTTGCATTGCTTTTGAAATCATATCTCCAATAGATTTTTCACCGTTAGCAGATATAGTTCCAACTTGAGCAACTTCTTCGTTAGCTTTAACTTTTTTAGAAGATGTCTTTAATTTTTCGATTACATGTTCTACAGCTTTATCGATACCCCTTTTAATATCCATAGGGTTCATGCCAGCTGTTACATATTTTAAACCTTCGCTAACAATTGATTGAGCGAGGATAGTGGCAGTAGTTGTTCCATCACCAGCGTTATCATTAGTCTTACTAGCAACTTCTTTAACCATTTGTGCACCCATATTTTCAAATTTGTCTTCGAGTTCTATTTCTTTAGCTACAGAAACACCATCTTTTGTAATTTTTGGAGCACCATAAGATTTATCCATCACAACATTTCTTCCTTTAGGTCCTAAAGTTACTTTAACTGCGTTTGCTAAAGTATTAACGCCTTTTAACATTTGTGATCTTGCTTCTGTGTCAAATTTAATTATTTTTGCCATTATTATTCTCCCTTAAAAGTTATTTTTTGCCTTTTGAAATTCCCATTATGTCAGATTCTTTCATAATACTATATTCTTTACCGTCAATTTTTACTTCTGTGCCTGACCATTTACCAAAAAGAACTATATCTCCGACTTTAACGTCCATTGGTGTTAATTTTCCATCTTCATTTTTACCTCCGGGACCAACAGCAACTACTTCACCTTCTTGTGGTTTTTCTTTTGCTGTGTCTGGGATAATTATTCCACCCGCAGTTTTTTCTTCACTGTCTAATACTTTAATAAGCACACGGTCGTGCAAGGGTCTAAATTTCATACATATTCTCCTGTAATTTTTATGTAGGGCTGATATGGTGAGTTTTATAAAGATTTCAAGAGGCGAAAATCATTAAAAATAGGCTAAATTGCTATATTTTAGATGATAAACTTAAGAGAGATTGCAAAAATTGAGAGACTTAAATCATTTATCTGAGATATTTCATTCTTACGACACCTACATAATAGATTTATGGGGAGTAATGCATAACGGAATATCTTTAAATCCAAAAGCAATAGAAGTGGTTGAAAATTTAAGTGAAAATTCAAAAAAAATTGTATTTTTATCTAATGCTCCTAGACCTAGCTCTAAAGTTATTGAATTTTTAAGAAGAATGAAAATGAGTGAGAAATTTTTATCTAAAGTAATAACATCTGGCGAGGCAGCAATGCATGCAATTAATCAAAATAAATTTGGAAAAAAATTTTATCATCTTGGACCATCCCGAGACCAATCAATATTTGAAAAATTATCGAAAAATAAGACGTCTTTAAATGGCTGTGATTTCATACTTTGTACAGGTCTTTTTGAAGAGCATGAAAAAGATTTAAATTATTACAAGGATTTACTTAAGGACCACATTTCTAAAAAATTTATATGTACAAATCCCGACCTAATAGTTCATAGAGGTAACATCGAAGAACTTTGTGCCGGAGCAGTAGCAAAAACTTTTGAGACTTTAGGAGGCAAAGTTATATATTACGGGAAACCGTATAAGGAAATTTACGAAATGTGCTTTAATCTAGGAGAAAAGGTTCTAGCTATAGGGGATAACTTAAGAACAGATATTAAAGGCGCAAATAATCTTAACTTAGATAGTTTATTTATCTACAATGGTGTTCATAGAAATGAAATTAAAAATGATGAAGAGCTACCAGCTTTATTAAAAAGATATAATGTAAAAACCAATTTTTTTCAAAGAGAACTTAAGTGGTAAAATGAAAATTTATAATAATCTTATAATAAATAAAAAACATCAGGATAGTGTTGTAGCTATTGGAAATTTTGATGGAATACACTTGGGTCATCAAAAAGTAATTAATCAAGCAAGACAAAAAGCAAAAAAAAATAGATTACCTTTCGGAATTATTACTTTTGAACCTATGCCAGCAATGTTTTTTAATAAAAAGCTTAAGAACCACCGTATTAACTCACTTATCCAAAAAAAAAATCAACTTAAAAAATTGAAAGTAGATTTCTTAATAATAATAAATTTTAACAAAAATTTTTCTCAACTTTCAGCTGAAAAATTTATAAATAAAATAATTTTCAAAAAAACAAAATGTAAATTTTTATATGTAAGCAATAATTTTAAATTTGGATTTAAAAGAAAAGGAAATATTAGAACACTTAAAAAATATTCGAATTTGTATAATTATAGAACTGTAGTTACTAGTCCTTTAAAAAAAATAACTAGAGTCATTTCTTCCACTATTATAAGAAAAAAAATTTCTCAAGGAAAAATTTATGAAGTTAATAAGTTATTAAATCGAAATTGGTGCATTCAAGGAAAAGTTATTAAAGGTCATAGAAGAGGAAGAAAAATTGGATTTCCAACCTGCAATATTAACTTAAAGGATTATATAGTTCCTAAACTCGGAGTTTATTCTGTAATAGCTAAAACGAAATATTTCAAAAAAAAAGGTATAGCCAATATAGGTTATAGACCAACATTTAATAGCCAAAATTTACTATTAGAAGTGAATATATTTGGAATTAATAAAAACTTATATAATAAAGAGATTGAGGTTAACTTTATAAGATTTATAAGATCTGAAAAAAAATTTAAGGGTTTAGAACAATTAAAGAAACAAATAAAAATTGATATAATTCAAGCTAAAAAAAATGTCTAAAGACAACTTACATCTTCCAAAAACCGCTTTTTCTATGAAGGCAAGTTTGCCAACTAAAGAACCATTAATTTTAGAAAAATGGAAAAAAAATAAAATTTTTGAAAAGTTAAGAAAAAATTCAAAAGGAAAAGAAAAATTTATTCTTCACGATGGGCCTCCATATGCTAATGGCCATATTCATATGGGAACTGCGCTCAATAAAATTTTAAAAGATATGATAACTCGTTTTCATCAAATGAATGGAAAAGATTCTGTCTATGTACCTGGTTGGGACTGTCACGGTCTTCCCATAGAATGGAAAATTGAAGAACAATATAAAAAAAAGAAAAAAAATAAAGATGAAATTCCCATCAAAGATTTTAGACAAGAGTGCAGAGAGTTTGCGAAAAATTGGATACAAGTTCACATAAAAGAATTTCAAAGATTAGGTGTTGTTGGAGATTTTGAAAATTATTATTCAACAATGAGCTATGAAGCTGAAGCCCAGATTGTGAGAGAGCTTGGAAAATTTCTTTTAGATGGTAGTCTTTACCAAGGATTCAAACCCGTTTTATGGTCAACAGTTGAAAAAACAGCCCTTGCAGATGCTGAAGTTGAATACAAGGATCATACTTCGAATACTATTTTTGTTGCTTTCAAAGTTAAAAATACTAAAAAAGATTTTCTTAAAGATTCAAGCATAATAATCTGGACTACCACGCCTTGGACTATCCCGGCAAATAAAGCTTTAGCATTTAACGGCAATATCGAATATTCGCTGCTTGAAATTAATGATCTGGATCATTTTAAAGATAAAAAGATAGTTGTTGCTAATAACTTAATTGACTCAATTATTAAATCTTGTGGAATAGAAAATCACAAAGTTTTAAAAACTTTTAAAGGCTCTGAATTTAAAGGAACGATTTGTAGCCATCCTTTTTCAGAGATGAATTTTGATTATGATATTCCTATGCTAGAGGCAAGCTTTGTAGATCTTGAGCAAGGAACTGGGATAGTTCATTGTGCACCTAGTCATGGACCAGATGATTTCAATTTATGCCTTAAGAACAATATTCCATCAAGTTATACAGTTGACAATGCTGGTCTTTATACAAAAGAAGTACCTTATTTTACTAATACACATATTTTTAAAGCCGATCCTCTAGTGATAGAAAAACTTAAAGAACAAAATAAATTACTAAAAGATAACAAATTACATCATAGTTATCCTCACTCATGGAGATCAAAAGCACCTTTAATATATAGAGCTACACCACAGTGGTTTATTTCTATGGAAAAAAATTCTTTAAGAAATAAAGCTATTAAAGCAATAAAGAATACAGCTTTTTATCCAGAAAAGGGTAAGGATCGATTGCTTTCTATGATTGAAGAAAGGCCAGACTGGTGTGTTTCAAGGCAAAGAGTTTGGGGCGTTCCTTTGCCTATTTTTATTAACAAAAAAACAAAGGAACCACTAAGAGATAAAAAAGTAATAGATAGAATTGCAGAAATTTACGAAAAAGAAGGATCTGATTGTTGGTTTACAGATGAAGCAAAAAAATTTTTAGGAAAAGACCATGATCCAAATGATTATGAAAAACTTAATGACATTGTAGAAGTATGGTTTGATAGTGGTTCTACTCATAGTTTTGTTTTAGAGAAAAGAAAAGATTTAAAATGGCCTGCCGATATGTATCTTGAAGGTTCAGACCAACATAGAGGCTGGTTTCACTCATCATTGTTAGAGTCATGTGGAACAAGAGGAAGAGCTCCTTTTAATAGCATCTTATCTCACGGTTTTGTCGTAGATGGAAAAGGTTTAAAAATGTCAAAATCATCAGGCAATGTAATTTCTCCAGAAGATATTCTAAAAAATTATGGAGCTGATATTCTAAGAGCTTGGGTAGCCTCATCTGATTATGCTGAAGATTTAAGAATAGATAAAAGTATCTTAGCGCAACATGCAGAATCCTATAGAAAAATTAGAAATACTTTTAGATTTATTTTAGGAAATATCCAAGACAATTTTCAAGGACAAACATTCGATTCATTGGAAATAAAAAATTTAAATGAATTAGAACAATATATTTTACATAAACTTTTTAATTTAGACTCTTTAGTTAAAGAGAATTTAAAAAATTATAATTTCCATAAATTATACAAAGAACTATTAAATTTTTGTGCTTTAGATCTTTCATCATTTTATTTTGATATAAGAAAAGATACTTTATATTGCGATAGTATTAATTCAAAAAAGAGAAAAGATTGTGTTGTAGTTTTGAATATAATTTTAGATTGTTTGTTGAAATGGTTTGCTCCAATATTTGTCTTTACTACTGATGAGATATACAGTTTAGTTAGTAAAGAAGAAAAAAACATTCACGAGCACGTTTTTCCTAAAATTCCACAAAAATGGGAAAATAAAATTCTTAACGATAGATGGAAAAAACTTTTTAAAATCAAACAAGAAGCTAATATTGCAATTGAAGAAAAAAGAGCTAGCAAAGAAATTGGTTCAAGTTTAGAAGCTGAATTAAAGATTTTGGTCGATGATAAAAATTTTCAATTATTAGAAGGTTTAGATTTAGCAGAATATTTTATTACGTCAAAAGCCGAAATGATTAAAAATAAAACAAAAGAAGAATTAATAATTGAGGTCAAAAAAACTCAAGGGAATAAGTGCCCGAGATGTTGGAAAATTCTCAATAAAAAATGTGAAAGATGTGAAAAGGCTGTTTTAGAAAATATTTAAAATGAATATTTTTAAAAAAATTGAAAAAAAAAATTTTTCTTTTATTAGTCAAAAAAATAACTTGATTTGTCTTTTAATAATAATTTTAATATTTGTCTCTGATAGGATATCTAAAATCAAAATAATAAATCATCAAATAGACAATAATCGAGTTTACATTAATGACTTTATGAATTTCGACTTAGTCTGGAATACAGGAATTGGATTTGGCCTTTTAAGCTCTAATTCTGATTTAGTTTATAATTTGATAACTATAATAATTGGAGCCATCATAATTTTTTTGATCTATTTAATTGTTAAGTCAAATTTTTTAGATAAAATGTTATTTTCTTTAGTGATGGGTGGTGCATTAGGTAATTTCTATGATCGGTTGGTTTATTTTGCTGTTCCAGATTTTATAGACATTCATTATCAAAATTTTCACTGGTTTACATTTAATATCGCAGATATATTTATTACCATTGGAATTATTATGTTAATCAGCAAAGATTTATTTTTAAAAAATGGAAAAAATTTATAAAATAATTATATCATTTATCTTTTTGCTTTTCACTTACTCTTGTGGAAGTTTATCAGATGCAGGAAAAGTTTTAAGAAATGAAAAAGTAAAAACTACTGATGAATTTCTTGTAAAAAAGAGACAACCCTTGGCTTTACCCCCAGATTATGAAACTTTGCCAAAACCGGGTTCTTTAGAGTCTTCACAAAAAGATAAAATCAAAGAAATTGATAAAATTTTTAAAATTTCTAAAGAAACTTCTCCATCAAAAAGTTCTAAATCAGTAGAGCAATCTATACTTAATAAAATTGGCAAGTGAAAAAAAATAAAAACATAATCTATAAAAATTTTATTCAACATAATTATTTAAATTCAAAATATAATAAAAAAATAGATAAAAATTTTAATAAAATTTTTAAGAATTTAATAGATAATTTAGACTCAACAAAAAATACATATCACTCTCTAAGTAGGAAATTTGAATTTAATTTTAAATTTAAAGATCTTAAAAAATTTCAAAAATTTAAAACTGTGGTTATTATTGGAATGGGAGGCTCAATACTAGGTGCGGAAGCTATATATTCTTTTTTAAAGAAGAAAATTAAAAAAAATTTTATTTTTATAAATAATATAGATGAGAATAAATTAATAAAAATTAAAAAAAATAATTTTTACAATACCCTTTTTATAATAATTTCTAAATCAGGAAAAACACTTGAAACATTATCTAATTTTGAAACTTTAAAAATAATTAAAAAAAAAGCCAAAAATATTATAATTATTTCTGAAAAAAGTAATAATCCTCTTTATTTAATATCTAAAAAATTTCAATTACATCATATAGTGCACAAAAATTATATTGGAGGAAGATATTCTGTATTATCCGAAGTAGGTTTGTTGCCAGCTCATTTGATGGGAGTGAATATTTTTAAAATTAGAAAAAACATTCTGAGTCATTTAAATTCTAAAAATAAAGAATTTCTGAAAGAAAGTGTTAAAAAATTAGCGAATTTATTAAATAATAATAAATTTAAAAATTTAATTTTTTTCAACTATGCCCCTCAATTAAATGAATTTCTATACTGGTGTCAGCAACTTATAGCAGAAAGTTTGGGTAAAAAAGGGAAGGGTTTTTTGCCTGTAATATCGCCAGCGCCGAAAGATCATCATAGTTTATTACAGCTATACCTAGACGGTCCCAGAGATAAAATATTTTATATTTTTAGCTTAGATTCAAAATATAACGACAGTTTGTCTAAAATTAAACTAGCACAAAAAAATGCTTTTCTATCGATTTTAAAGAAAAATAAAATTCCCTATAGAGAATTTAAAATAAGAAATTTCAGCGAGGAAGTCATAGGAGAATTATTTGCATATTTTATGTTAGAAACTTCAATTGTAGGAAAAACTATAAATATCAATCCTTTTAATCAGCCTGCAGTTGAGCAAGTAAAAAACAATACAAAGAAAATCCTAGCTTAAGAACTTTCCAAAAATAATTTTTGAACGGCCATACTGTTTTATTATCAATGGAGTTAAAATATTATTAAGATTATCGTTAGATCTTTTTTCTCTATGGATGATTACAATGTGGTTTTTTTTAAAGATCTTTTTCTTTTTTATATTTTTTAATACATCCAGGTAAGTATTTTCTTTAAAGGGAGGATCTAAGAAGATTATTTCAAACTTTTCTAATTTTTCTCTTTCTAAAAATTTTTCTATTTCATTGATTATAACTATGGCTTTCTCTTGAGAGGAAAAAGAAATTAAATTTTTTTTTAAAATTTTAGCTACTGTTTTATCCTTTTCAATAAAAGTGATATTATTTGCTCCTCTTGATAAACATTCTAAACCAAAAGATCCAAAACCTGAATAAAGATCTAAAACATTTGTTTTTTCGAGATTAATATTAAATAAATTTGAATGGGTTATTATATTAAAAATACTTTCTCTTACAGAATCCTTCAAAGGTCTTGTTGTAAAAGTTTTTAAAAAGTTGATTTTTTTCCCTTTAGATTTTCCGCTTATTATTCTCATATAACTTTTTAAATCACTCTCCATCCAATATCTTTTCTAAAAAAACCATCTTTCCAATTAAGTTTTTTTATAATTCTGAAAATATTTTTTCTAATTTCTAAAAATTTTTTACCTGTAGAGGTGATGTTTAAGACTCTGCCACCATTTGAGAGTAATTCATTGTTAATAATTTTTGTTCCCGCATGAAAAATAAAAGAATTTTTTTTAAGTTTAATTTTTTTAATATTTTTAATTATTTTATTATTTTTATATTTTCCTGGATAGCCTTTTGAGCACATAACTATAGTCATACATTTATTTTTTTTCCAACTAATCTTAGTTTTTTTTATTTTATTTTTTAACACATTGTTAAAAATTTTTAATATGTCTGTATTTAATCTTGGAAGAATTACTTGACATTCCGGATCTCCCATTCTGATATTGTATTCTATTAGATAAGGTTCGTTATTTTTAATCATTAAACCAACATATAGAAATCCTGTGTATGGTTTTCTTTTCTTTTTTAAAGCTATTAACGTTGGATTGACAATTTTATTAATAATTTTTTTTTCTAGATTTTTGTTAATAATTGGAGCTGGAGAGTATGCACCCATTCCTCCAGTGTTAGGACCTTTATCATTTTCACCAACACGTTTATGATCTTGTGCTGAACCAAAAAATTTATATCCTTTTTTGTCAACAATTAAAAAATAGCTAGCCTCTTCACCTTCCAAGAATTCCTCTAGAACTAATTTCTTAGATGATTTAAATTTACCTTGAAATATTTCATTTGAAAAACTAATTACTTGCTTTTTTGATTTACAAATAGCCACTCCTTTCCCGGCCGCTAAACCATCTGCCTTAACAACTAAAGGCATTTTACATGTTTTTAGAAAATTATTTACACTCTTTCTATTTGTACAAATCTTAAACTGTGCTGTTGGAATTTTATATTTTTTGCAAATAGATTTCATGAATGCTTTTGAACCCTCTAGTTTTGCTGCATATTTATTAGGCCCAAAAACCTTTATTTTGTTCTTATTTAAAAAATCAACCAAACCCTTTACCAAAGGTTCTTCAGGACCAACAATAACAAGGTCTATTTTGTTTGATTTAATAGTTCTGAGTAAATTTTTAAAGTTTAGGAAATTTATGTTTATATTTTTCGCAATTGTTGAGGTTCCTGCGTTTCCAGGTATACAGATTATATTTTTAGATAATTTAGATTGGTATATTTTTTGACAAAGTGCATGTTCTCTACCACCACTTCCTATTAAAGCAATATTCATATGAAAAAATATATTATATATAATTTATAGATGAGTAAAAAAAAAGCTAAACTTAGATATAAAAACAATGCTTTTGACATAATAGAGGAAGGTGATTTTGTGATTTGTGCAGTTTCAGGAAAACAAATACCATTAGATAAATTGCTCTACTGGAACGTAAAATTACAAGAAGCATATTTTTCACCTCTTGAAGTAAATCTTCGATTTGCAGATTTGAAAAAAAAATAATTATTTATTTCCACCTGTTATGAGTCCAAATCCATTGGTAGGGGTTTTGAGTTATCATATCTTCCAAAATTTGATTTAATTTTTTTGAAACATCTGTTTTATTATTTAATTTTGATAAATCAATTGGCTTATTTATTTTCATAAAAAAAGAATTATTATTTTTTCTTTCTAAATAAATTGGAATAATATCTAAATCAAATTTAAGTGCTAATTGTGCAGGTAAAGTGGTCGTAAGTGCGTCTTCATTAAAGAATTTTATTTTTTCTCCTTCACTAACTCTTTGATCAATCATAAGAGCAATACTATGACCTTTATTTATAAAATTTATTGCTTCTTTGACTCCTCCAATTCCTTTTTTAATTTGGTTATTGCAAATAAATTTAACTCTTAAATATTCCATAAATGGATTTAAAAAATAATTATTTAAAGGTCTATAAATAGTAGCTAAATTAATATTTTTTTTTGTAATTTCCATAGACATAAGTTCGAAATTAGCAAAATGACCAGATATAAATATCACAGGTTTTTTATTTTCAAGCACTGTATCCAAAATTTTTTCTCCTTCAATTTTTATATGGGAATTTCTTTCTCTAAAATTTTTTAAAAAAATGTATTCAACAAATGTCATTCCGTAGTTTGACCACATTTTTGAAATGATTTCATTTTGCTTTTCTCTATCAAGATTTTTTTGAAATCTTAATAAATTCTTTATTGCAATACTGTTTTTTCTTATTATAGGACCGATGAATTTAAAGATAAAAGAAAATAGATAGCGGCTCAATCTAAGACCAATTATCTTCATGATCAAAAAAGAAAAGTAAACTAAAATTGCTTGAATAAAGTATTTTATAAATTTAATCATAAAAATTTTTGAATTTCTTTTATTAACTTATCTTTTTCAGGAATTTTTAATTCAATTTTAAGATATTTGATATTTTTAAAACCATAATGTTTAATTCTATAATAATCTTTTTCAGTTGTTATTATTTGATAATTATTTTTTTTAGATAAGTCTATCATTGATTGAAGCTCTGATTTATTAAAATTGTAATGATCTGGAAATTGGTATTTCTTTTTCACTTGCAGCTTGTGCTCAGATAGTATTTTAAAAAAATTTTTTGGATTACCAATTCCAGCAAAAGCCAGGAGTTTTTTGTTTTTAAAATTTTTTAAATTTAATGGTAAATATTTTGAATAAAAAATTTTAATTTTATTTGAAAGCTTAAAAACTTTTTTTTCAAATTCTAAGTTTTTTTTTCCATTAATTAAAATTATATTAACTCTTTTCAAAGAACTTAAGTTTTCTCTTAATGGTCCCGCTGGCAAAGTCCAGCCATTACCAATTAATTGTTCATTATTAAAGCACAATAAATTTAAATTCTTATTTATTGAGAAATCTTGAAATCCATCATCCAGTATAGCTACATCGAATTTTTTTTCTTGTGCATCATATATAGCTTTGGATCTTTGATGATTTAGAAAAAGACAATTTAGTTTGCTTTTAATTAAAAGATGTTCATCGGCATGATCTGAATAATACTTCTTGATAATAGCAGGTTTTTTTTTAATTCTTTTTAATTCTTTAGCTATTAATATTGACAAGGGTGTTTTTCCAGTGCCGCCAAGATAAATATTACCGATACAAATTATAGGAATATTGAATCTTTCTTTGACAGTAATTATTTTTTTTATTTTTACAATAATTTGAAAAAAAAATGCAAAAGGGAAAAGAAAAAAAGGTATTAAACTATTACTATCTTCCCAAAATTTTGGTTTATTCATTTTCATAACATATTAATTGTTTTTAATTCAGAATAAGTCTCGTTTAAAATTTTTTTTCCTAAATTATTAATATCTTGTATTGTTTTATGATCAATTATATTTGGTTTATTAAAGTCAGAGTCTAATTTATTTGATAACTCTTTTTCGTCATTAATTTTTTCAGAAATTTTATATTTACTTAAAAGATCATATATTTCTTTAAAATTATAGATATAAGGTCCGTGGTATATTTTACATCCAAGTTTTGCTGCCTCTATTGGATTTTGACCTCCTACTAAACTCAGTTTTTTGATCAAAGATTTTCCTATAAAAACACTTTTGCAAAAATTTAAATAATAAGATACTGAGCCATAAGAATTGACTATTATTATTTCTTCATTGTCTTCTATCTTTTCATTATTTGACAATATCTTGAATTTTAGTTTCATTTTTTCGCAGAGTATTGCAATCTTATTTACTTTATCTGTATGTCTAGGAATAATTATTGAAGTGAGATTTGGATATTTCTCCTTTAATATTAAGTGAGTTTTTAAGCAAATTAAATTTTCCTGTTGGTGGGTGCTGACCGCACACCAAAAATTTTTTTTAAAATTATTACCTAAATTTATATGTTCTGCAGCAAACTTTATATTTCCTAAATTTTTAATATTTTTTACAGAAAAATTTTCAAGATATTTTTTAGTTTCATTGTTTGAAGTTAAACATAAATCAAAAGTTTGAAAAATTTTTTTTGCTATTTTAGGAATTAGACTCCATCTTAAAAAAGTTTTTTTTGTAATTCTTCCATTCAAAAGTACAAGAGGAACTTTTCTTTTCTTAATTTCAAAAAGAAAGTTAGGCCATATTTCTGAGTCAACAAATAAAGCCATGTCTGGTTTCCAGACATCTAAAAAATTTTTTACTAGAAAATTAATATCTAATGGAAGGTATTTATGACAAATATTAGAATAATCAGATAATTTTTCTTTAATCAAATTGCCCGATGTTAAAGTTATCGTTGTAATTATAATATTAATATCTTTATTGTTTTCATTAATTTTTTTTACTAGTGGTAAAATGCTTTGAACCTCACCTATACTTGCAGCATGAAACCAAATACGTTTTTTATTCTTATTTTCTTGAAGTTTTGAAGAAAAAATTTTTTCTTTAAATCTTTTATTATCTTCTTTATTAAAAAACTTTCTTATATAAATTAAAATTATAAAAAAAGGATATAAAGCAAAAGTTAAAAATTTATAAATTAACAGCATTCATTTTATTTTAATTGTTTTTCATATAGAGATTTATATTCTTTACAATTATTAATTAACTGATCATGATTTCCTGAATCAATCACACTTCCATTTTTTAATACAAAAATTTTATCAGCATTGTGGATTGTCGAAAGTCTATGCGCAATTACAATAGTTGTTTTGTTTTTAGTCAAATTACTTATTGCAGTTTGCACAACTTCTTCGGAGTCAGCATCTAGAGAAGATGTTGCCTCATCTAGTAATATTATTGGAGATTTTTTAAGAATCGCTCGAGCTATAGATATTCTTTGCTTTTGACCACCTGAAAGTCTAACTCCATTTTCTCCAACAATAGTATTATAATTATGGGGTAATTTATTAATAAATTCTTCGGCTGCAGCAAATTTACAAGCTCTTACAATTTCATCTTCAGAGGCACTCGTATTGGCATATGCAATGTTATTTTTAATTGTATCGTCAAACAAAATTACATCTTGGCTTACTAGTGAAATATTTTTTCTAAGAGATTGTAGATTTACACTGGTAATTTTCTGATCATCTATGCTTATGCTTCCTCCTTGCGGGTCATAAAATCTAGGTAGAAGATTGATTATTGTACTTTTTCCAGCTCCACTATGACCTACTAACGCTGACATAGATCCTCCATTAATTTCTAAATTTAGATCTTTTAATGCTTTTTCTTCTGTTGTGTCATATTTAAAATTAATATTGGTAAAATTAATCTTACATTTATCAATTTTAAGTTCGGGCAAGTCTATTTTGTTTTTAATTTCTATTTCTCTGTCAATAATACTAGATATTCTTTTAAAAGCTGCCGCTCCTTGATATGCAACCATATTAATTGTAGCTAAAGACCTAATTGGTTGGTATGCCAACATCATCGCAGCAAGAAAAGAAAAAAAATTATTTACTTCTAATTCACCAGAAGCAATCAGTTTTCCTGAAAAAAATATAAATCCTGCAATCATTATCCCTGTTAAAGTTTCCATGATTGGTGTTGCTCTAATAATTACACTATTGTGTTTTATATTTTTCTCTACCAGATCATCAATTAGTTTATTTGCCCTTTGATTTTCAATCTCTTCTTTTTGGTAAATCCTTATCATTTTAGAGCCTTTAAATATTTCAGATAAGAAGGTAGCTAATTTTCCAGAAATTTCTCCAGCCTCTGAAATAACTTTTCCAACTCTTTTTCCTAAATTTTTGGCAAGACCTCCTGCAAGCGGTATCATTAAAATAGCAAATAAAGCTAACTTCCAGTTTTGATAAAACATTAAAGAAACTAAGGCGACAACTGAAAAGCTATCTTTCATTAAGTTCAAAACACCAACTCCAACAAGGTGCTGAACTTGATGTGAATCAAACATTATATTTGAAACATATTTACCTGAATGTCGACTATCTAAAGTTTTGATATCGGAAAATAAAATATTACTTGAAATTTTTTTTTGAATTTCTCCTGAAACTTCTTGAGCAACTCTAATTATATTAATTCTTGCAAAGTATAATGATAAGCCTTTTGTTGTAAAAGCTAAGATTATTGTTAATGGAATTAACCACGCTAATGTTCTATCTTGCTCGACAAAAATTTTTTTTACAGCTGGGTCTAAAAGCCAAGCTATACTTGAAGTACTACCCGCTACTAGAATAGAGAGAGCTAGTGCTAAAAATATTCTTTTAAGATGTTTTACAATATATTCTTTGTATAGTCTTTTAAGTATTAATTTTAATTCTTCAAATTTCATTTTTATAAATTTATTGACAAAATGCCCAAGAATAAGATTAAGCCTGATAGATTATTTGATTTAAAAGCAGTTAAACAATCCTTGGCTTTCAGTATATTAATTTTATTTATTTGATAAACCAGACTTAAAAAAAACAATGTTAAACACAGTGTAAATAAATTAAATTTTAATTCATTATTAAATAAAAAAAGCAATAATAAAAAAAATAATAGATAGTTTAAGCCAACAAATAATTTTAAATTTTTTTTAAACTTGATCGATGTAGACTTTACACCAATGATTTCATCATCCACCATATCTTGAGCCCCATAAATCGTGTCATAGCCCAATGTCCAAAATATGGCTGAAAAATAAAGAATGATTATTTCATAAGAAATATCGTTAATAACAGCTGTCCAGGCCATTATAATTCCCCAATTAAATGTTAAACCTAAAAACAACTGAGGCCAGTAAGTAAATCTTTTCATAAAAGGATAAGAAAAAGCTAAAAGCATTGACCCTAAACCTAATACGATAGTTAAAATATTAAATTGAACTAAAATTAGAAATGCCAATAAGCAGAGAATAATTACATATACAAAAGATTTTTTAACAGATATTTTACCTGAAGCAATTGGCCTTAATTTTGTTCTTTTAACTTTTTTATCAAAATCTCTATCAATAATATCATTAAATATACATCCAGCGCTTCGCATTAAAAGTGAGCCTAAGAAAAAAAGTAATAAGTAGTATAAAAAAACATTTAAATCTTGATTTAATTTATATGCGTATGCTAGCCCCCATGAGCAAGGCCAAAATAAAAGCATAATACCAATTGGTTTGTTTAATCTGGTTAAATTAATAAATATCTTTAAATGTTCCATGAAAATATGACTTGTAAATATCAAACACTATCTACATAATCAATTTGATTCGATATGGATATAGATTACACAGTTGCAGCTTTAATGTTCCCTGCCATACCATTGATGATGACTATGTATGGTAATAGATATCATACCTTAAGCGCATTAATTAGAAAATTACATGATCAATATACTTTTGAAAAACGAACTCCTCCTGAGTGGGAAAATCAACTACACGTTTTAAATAACAGAACTAATTTATTGAAATATACTATGGGTTTCGCAGCATTTGGTTTTCTTTTTAACATGACAACTGTTTTAATGCTCTATTTAGGCAGCATTCAAATAGCTAGATTAATTTTTGCAGGATGTTGTATTTGCATGATTATTTCGATTTTTTTATTTTTACAAGAAATAAGACTTTCAAATAAAGCACTTAAATTTCATTTGAGTGATATGGAGTCGATGAAGAAAGATTTATAATTTTACTTTTTTTCTAGAAGATTTTTTTTAAACAACGATATACCTTTATTTAACTTATGTTTATAAGACTCCTTAAAAGTTTCTAATTGCCAACCTTTCATTCTTGTAGCTATTTCTTCTAAATTTTTTGACTTCCATTCATTAGTTGTATTTTCATTTTTCCATATTATTTTTTCATCGTTTGTCCTTGCGCATCCATAGCAATAACCAGTCACAGGATCAGTTTTACAAATACTTATACAAGGAGAGATCACTTTATTTTCCATTAGGGAATTAATATAGCTGGACCTGTCAATTTTCTGGACTCTAAATCTTGGTGAGCTTGTTTTGCTTCACTTAATTTGTATTCTTTAAATATTTTTATTTTTACCATTCCGAATTTAATTTTTTCAAAAATTTCGTCAGCACCTTTTTGAATCTCTTGTCTGTTTGTGAAATAGTGACCAATAGTTGGTCTAGTTAAAAAAAGACTTTTAGACTGAATATCTTTAGCAACGTTTACAGGATCTAAAGGTCCAGAAGCATTTCCGAAACTTACCATCATGCCTCTCGGTTTTAAGCATGTAATAGATCCTTTAAATGTATTTTTTCCAACTCCGTCAAAAACTGCTGAAACTCCTTTATTATTGGTCAATTTCATAACCTCTTTTGCAAAATCATCTTTTGTATAATTAATAACATTGTCGTATCCATTAGCTTTTGCGATTTCTATCTTTTCATTAGAACCAACTGTGCCAATAACCTTAGCTCCAATGCTTTTAGCCCATTGAGCAAATATTTGCCCAACGCCGCCAGCTGCAGCGTGAAATAAAATAGTTTCATTAGCTTTTAGTTTATAAGTTTTGCTTAATAAATAGTTCGTTGTTAAACCTTTCGTCATTAATGTTGCAGCTAATTTAAATGAAATCCATTCAGGAATTTTTACAGCAATTTTTGCAGGTATTATTCTTTGTTGAGAGTATGCTCCTATTGGAATAGCAGCATAAGCAATATTGTCACCTTTATTGAACTCAGTAATATTTTCACCAACTTCATCAACTTTTCCAGCTGCTTCCAATCCTATGCCACTTGGTAAAGGCAAAGGATAGAGGCCTGACCTATGATAGGTATCAATATAATTTAATCCTATTGCATGATTAGTGACTTTTAACTCATCTGGCCCTGGTGATTTTATATCTACATCTTCAAGCTCCAAGACTTCAGGCCCGCCATTTTTTTTAATAATTATCGATTTAGACATTTTAAAAGAAAGGTACTTGAACTTTTAATATTTAGCAAATGTTCCATTATTATAGTCTTGAATAGCCTCAAGTATTTCAGCTTTAGTATTCATAACAAACGGACCACCTCTAGCGATTGGTTCACCAATTGGCTTACCAGCAATAAAAAGAAATTCAGTTTTTTTGTTTGCCATTACAGTAAGTTTATTGCCTCTTTCAAGTAAAATTAAATTAGAGTCATTAGTTTTATCGTGTTTTTTTTCTCCAATTTTTAGCTCTCCTTTAAGTAAATAAATAAAAGAATTGTGTTCCTCTGGCACTTCACATTTAAACTCTTTTTTTTCATTAAGAATAATGTGAAAATAAATTGGTTCTACGTTGTGATTTGTTTGAGGACCTTCTGCTTTTTCATATTTACCTGCTATAATTTTTACTGTCTTTTCACTATCTTTATGAACCCCAATTTCATTACTTTTTATATAAAGATACTCTGGTTTGTTCTTTTTCAATTTGGCTGGCATATTAATCCAGAGCTGGAAACCTAATAGTTTACCACCAGTCATCGCAGGCATTTCTGAATGAATTATTCCTCTTCCAGTTTTCATCCACTGGACGTCCCCTGGTGCCATCTTTCCTTTTGAGCCAGTGCTATCTTCATGTTCAAATTCGCCATGTAACATATAAGTTACGGTTTCAATTCCTCTGTGAGGATGTGGAGGAAATCCAGCTAAATAATCATCTTTATTTTCAGATCCAAATTCATCGAGCATTAAAAAAGGATCAATATAATCTGCTTCTGGTGTCCCTATGCTTCTTTTTAATTTAACCCCAGCTCCATCTGATGCTTTAATAGCTTTAATAATTTTTTTAACTTCAACTTGTGTCATGATAAATAATATCGTTTAAATCAAATCTAGTAACTGCGTTAAATTGTTTATTTCATTTTTAGGTTTAAAATCTAAATTATCGAAAATTGCATTATTTCTATTCACCCAAACAGAGTTATAACCATAGTTTCCAGCACCAGAAACGTCCCATGTATTAGCACTTAAAAATGTAACTTCTGAGGGTTTAATTTTATATTTTTTTAAGGGTAAATCATAAACTTTAGAGTCAGGTTTATAAATTTTAACAGACTCTATAGAGAAAAGATCATCAAACAAATCTTTTAAATGATTGCTTTGAACTAATTCATCCAGAAGAGCAGGGGTTCCATTTGATAGTATAGCAAGTTTATATTTTTTCTTTTTTAAATTTTCTAACACATTTTTAACTTCAGGATACGGAGATAAAACTTTATAAAGATTTAATAAATCATTTTTCATACTCATATCGATATCAAAAACTTTCATCGATTTATCTAGACTATCTTCTGTAATTTGCCAAAAATCTTTATGTCTTTTCATTAAACTTCTTAGCCAGGTATATTCTAGCTGTGTTGTTCTCCAAAAATTAGCAAAACCTTCCCATTTGCCTCCAATTTTATCTTTACATTTTTCAGCAGCAGAATTTACATCAAATAATGTGCCATAAGCATCAAAAACTATAGATTTAGTTTTCATTTCTTATTGTGAGAACCGTCACATAAAGGAGGATCGTCGGTTTGCTTGCAAGTACAAAAGAAAACTTTCTTTGTTTGTTCAGCCTTATAAGTCATTGGTCCGAATTTTGATCCATCATGAGATCCGTCGCAAAATGGTTGTTTAGAACTTTTTCCGCAACTACACCAATAATAAGATTTACCTTCAATCACATCTACTCCAATTGGGGTGTCTCCCGCTCTTTCTCCTTTTTGCATCACTATTCCTTTCTTTTATAATTAATTAAAAACTGTTTTTATTGTATATACAATATATGAGCAACATAAGATTATATTACCCTAATAGTATAGTTGAAAACACTACTTCTCTACTGTCAAAAGAACACACACACTATTTAGCTAATGTGATGAGATCGAAACGTGGTTCGAATATAAACTTTTTTAATAAAGAAGGAGAGTGGATTAGTGAAATAGTCTTTTTAGAAAAAGATAGAGTTGAAGTTAAATTCTTAAACAGAGTAAAGGAGTCTATAAAATCATCTAATATTGAACTAGCAATTTGTTTGGTTAAAAAAAATCCCATGGAGATAATTTTGCAAAAAGCTACTGAATTGGGAGTAGCTAAAATTATTCCAATTATATCTGAACGTACAGAAGTTAAAGAATTAAATCTTGAAAGGGCAAATAAGATAGTTATTGAAGCTACGGAGCAGTCAAATCAATTACGCCCCCCTGAAATATCAAAAATAATTAAACTTAAGGATTTTCTTGATAATCTAAACGATGCTAATAAACTTTTTTTTGCTGATATAAATTGTAAAGAAAAATTAAAAAAAGAAGATATAAAAGATGATGCTTTAAAAGCGGTGCTTGTTGGTCCCGAAGGTGATTTTTCACCTGCAGAAAGAAAAATGATTTTAGAAAACAGCAATACAATTTCTTTTTCTCTTTCAAAAAATATATTAAGAACAGAAACAGCTACAATTTCAGCACTATCGTTAATAAATTATTCTTACGATTTATAGAATTTTTTTAATTATTTTTAAAGACTCTTCAATATCATCATGATGGGTAATACGACTAGAATATTTGCCATTCTTTAATAAAATAATTGGCGAGCTATGATCTACTGTATAATTTCCATCTTCAGAGAATATTTTTTCACTTTTTATACCCCACGATTTTGAGAGAAGAAATATTTTTTCTGACTCTCCTGTTATGCCTATAATGTTATTTTCAAATGAATTTAAATAATTTTTCATTACATCTGGAGTATCTCTTTTTGGATCAATGCTAATAAAAAATATTTTTAAGCTTTTTTTTTCTTTTTCAAGCTCATTAGAAATATAATCTAACTTATTTAAAGTAATTGGACACACATCAGGACAATTTGTAAAACCAAAAAAAAGTGCAGTAGCTTGGCCTTCAAAAGATTTTTCAGTAATAGTATTGTTATTTACATCTTTAAGTGAAAATGAAGATCCTTTAATTGATGCGACATATTCATCTTTTTTCTCTTCAACAGATAAAATTATCGGTAACATAATAAATAAAAAGATAAATAAGCAACCAATAAGTATTGATATAGATGTTTTTATTTTCATTAATGGTATAGTTAATCATTATGTCTAAAATTATAAAGAAATTATTTGGCGCACTAATCGAGAAACCTTGGGACGAAAATCAAGTAAATATCGACAATCAACACATAGGAAGCACATTTAAAGGAGTTTCCTCATATGTGTCTGCTGTAATTGTAATTTTTGGAGTTAGCACCGTACTCTTTAGTCTTATAGTTACTGCCTATCTTTATTCTATTCCAGGTGGGCAAGATACAATGTTTCTTTTTAAACCAAATTTGTTTTGGTTTAATAGTTTCGTTTTAATTTTAGTGGCTTATATTTTTAGAAAAATTACAAAAGATTTAGAAAGTAAGAAAACATCAAAAATAAAAAGAAATCTAATTCAAGTTGGTGCATTAAGTTATCTATTTTTGATTGGACAAATATTATTGTGGTTTCAATTAATGGAAGATGGAAAATTTGTTTCTACAAACTCATATTTTACTTCTTTCTATTTTTTTACAGCTCTTCATGGACTTCATCTCCTAGGAGGATTATTTTTTTGGGGAAAAGTTTGTTCTCAAATTTTAAAATTAGATGAAAAAAAAATTCTTGATGAAAAAAATAAAGTTGAAGCCTTATCTCTTTATTGGATGTTCTTACTAATTATATGGCTAGTGTTTTTTTTAATTGTGTATGTCTTTAATGATGCTGTTATTGCTTGGTGCAAGGAATTAATTTCTTAAAATAAATTTAAAGAAATAATACTAAGATTGATCCTAATAGAGCAATTATTACTAATAAAAAGTAAATAGATTTTAGGTATTTTTTGATTTCTGGTTTTTTTTCTTTTTTTGAGAACGCTCCTGCTCCTAGTGATATAACAATAAAAAACAGGAAGACTAAAGAAAGTATAGTGATTAAAATTCCCAGTTTTCCGATCATTTTTTGTAATTTTATAACCTTTATAAGACATTTTGTCCCTAGGTTAATGCGACCTTTTATTTTATAAGTTTGACTGTATGTACACAGGTCTCGTTTTTTTAGCAGTAATACTAGGATCAATCATCTTTCATGTATGGACTCCTTGGTGGTGGACAGACATCGCTTCAAATTGGAGTGCAATGGATGATACTATCATTTTGAGTTTTTGGATTGGTGGTGGAGTTTTCATTTTAGTTTGTCTTTTCATGGTCTATTGTATTTTTAGATACCAATATAAAGAAGGACGTAGATCTGAATACAAGCCTGAAGATAAAAAATTAGAAAAAGGACTTACTTGGTTGACAACGATTGGAGTTGTAGCTCTTCTAGCTCCTGGGCTTGTTGTATGGAATAATTACATACGAGTGCCCGATAACGCTATTCAAGTGGAAGTGATGGCATGGCAGTGGGGTTGGAAATACAGATTACCAGGACAAGATGGAAAACTTGGAGCATCTAACAACAGAATAATTAGTGATGATAATCCTTACGGATTAAATATTGATGATCCAAATGGAAAAGATGACGTTTTTGTTGAAAGCAATGAATTGCATTTATTAAAAGATAGACCTGTTAAGATTTTATTAAGATCTATTGATGTATTACATAATTTCTATGTCCCACAGTTTAGATCAAAAATGGACGCTGTTCCTGGAACGATAACTTACTATTGGTTTGAGCCTAATAAAAATGGAGAGTATGAGGTTTTATGTGCTGAGTACTGCGGCGTTGCCCACTATGCCATGAGAGGTAAAGTTGTAGTAGAAGAAGAAGAAAATTATAATAAATGGCTGGCAGAGCAAGAAACTTTTTCCAGCTTTACAGCTAAAAATACAAATAATAAATTAAATAAGAAAAAATTAGTTAAGATTAACAATTTATCAAGCAATAAAAATAGTATATTAAAGGAACAAGATGTCAGATGAATTAAATATAAATAAAAAAAGAAACAACCAAATAAAAACAAAATCTTCTGCCACTTCTGGTAGAGGCGAAACAGATATTGATTACGTAAGGCCAGCAGAATTACCAGAACAAGACCTATACCACGGACATAGCTTTATAACTAAATGGATTTTTTGTCAGGATGCTAAAGTTATAGGAGTTCAGTATACTCTTACTGCAGTATTTACAGGAGTAGTCGGTTTAATTTTATCTTGGATGATGCGTATGCAACTTGGTTTTCCAGAACTTTTTCCTTTTTTAACAGCTGAAACATATTATCAAATGGTAACAATGCATGGGATGATAATGGTGGTGTATTTATTAACCGCTTTGTTTCTTGGAGGATTTGGAAATTACTTAATTCCTCTAATGGTTGGAGCAAGAGACATGGTGTTTCCTTATGTAAACATGATAAGTTTTTGGATGTTTTTTGTTGCTGTTGTGGTTTTGATGGCTAGCTTCTTTGTACCAGGAGGACCAACAGGATCAGGTTGGACTTTATATCCTCCTCAAGCAATTTTAGAAGGTACTCCAGGTTCGGGTTATGGAATTTTATTAATGCTAATATCTTTATCTTTGTTTGTAATTGGTTTCACAATGGGAGGATTAAACTACGTAATTACTATTTTACAAGCCAGAACTAGAGGAATGAGCTTGATGAGAATGCCCCTAACTATTTGGGGAATTTTTACCGCAACAGTTTTAGCTTTATTAGCTTTTCCGGCTTTGCTTGTTAGTTCAATTATGATGACTTTAGATAAAGTTTTGGAAACAAGTTTTTTTATGCCCACTATTATTAAAGCAGGGGAAGCACTGTCTTATGATGGTGGTAGTCCTATACTTTTCCAACATTTATTTTGGTTTTTTGGTCATCCAGAAGTTTATATAGTTGCATTACCAGCTTTTGGAATAGTTTCAGATCTAATTTCAGTACACTCTAGAAAAAATATTTTTGGATATAGAATGATGGTTTGGGCAATCGTTGGGATTGGTGCACTAAGCTTTTTTGTTTGGGCACACCATATGTATGTAAGTGGTATGAGCCCTTGGTTTGGTTTCTTCTTTGCAACCACAACACTTATTATTGCAGTACCTACTGCACTAAAGGTTTATAATTGGATACTTACACTTTGGAGAGGAAATATCAGAATAAACACTGTGATGCTTTTCTGTTTAGGTTTCATCGTCACTTTTGTAAATGGAGGTATAACAGGCATTTTCTTAGGAAATGTTGCCGTAGACGTTCCATTGTCTGATACCTATTTTGTAATCGCTCACTTCCATATGGTTATGGGAATAGCGCCGCTTATGGTAATTTTTGGAGCAATTTACCACTGGTTCCCTTTAGTAACTGGAAGACTTTTAGACGAAAAGTTGGGTAAATGGCATTTTTGGATAACTTTTTTAGGAGCTTACTCAATCTATTTTCCAATGCATTATTTAGGTTTTATAGGTGTACCAAGAAGATACTTTGAAATGTACGACAGTCCTTACATGACTTCGGCTGTAGGCATGAATGAATTTATAAGTGTTGCGGCCTTCATAGTAGGAGCTGCTCAATTTATCTTCTTTTACAATCTTGTAAAAAGTTTGAGATTAGGTAAGCCAGCAGGAAAAAATCCTTGGAAAGCTAATTCTTTAGAGTGGCTTACTCCTGATGTTCCACCTACACATGGTAACTGGGGAGAAAAACTTCCCGTAGTTCACAGATGGGCCTATGATTATGGTGTACCAGGAGCAAAAGAAGACTATATTACACAAACAACTCCACCAAGCGAAGTTAAAGACGCCGAAGTAGAAAAAACCTAATTATAAATATATATGTCAGATACCGATTTAGATAAGTTGCCAGGCGGTTTTAAAGGCATGTCAGAAGACATAGGTTCAGATCAAACTACTTTTAAAGGCGTGAATTGGGGCAAAGCAATGATGTGGATTTTCTTGCTTAGTGACACTTTTGTTTTCAGCTGTTTTTTAATTGCATATATGAAAGTAAGAGCTTCTGTAGTTGAACCATGGCCGTATCCTAGTGAGGTATTTGCTTTAGAAATGATGGGAGTTCCTGTTCCACTTTTATTAATAGCTATAATGACTTTCGTGCTAATTACTAGCAGCGGAACCATGGCATTAGCAGTTAAATATGGTTATGAAAAAAATAGAAAGATGTGTGGATGGTTTGTTTTGTTGACGGCTATAGGAGGCCTTACATTCGTTGGCATGCAAGCATTTGAATGGTCAAAATTAATATTTCATGATGGAGTAAGACCTTGGGCAAATCCTTTTGGAGCTGAGCAGTTTGGCGCTTTCTTTTTTATGATCACTGGTTTTCACGGCACTCATGTTTCAATAGGAGTAATTTTTTTATTTATCTTTGCAAGAAAGGTTTTTAGAGGAGATTTTGATACTGGTAAAAGAGGGTATTTTACAACGATGAAATCAGATTATGTAGCAATAGAAATATTAGGTCTTTATTGGCATTTTGTAGATCTGGTCTGGGTATTTATATTTGCTTTCTTTTATTTATGGTAAACTAAATTATGGCTGAAGCGAAAAAAGAAGAAACAACTACTCATAAAATAGGGATATATCTTTGGATATGGGGCCTATTATTTGTTTTAAGTTTTTTTTCTTACATGGTCGATTGGTATAATTTTCAAGGGTTGTTGAGATGGTCATTAATTTTATTTTTTATGTTTCTTAAAGCAGGTTTAATAATGGCTTTCTTTATGCACTTGTTCTGGGAAAGATATGCTTTAGTAAATGTTCTTTTATGGCCTATGACTGCAATTGCTTGTTTCGTAGGTTTAATGGTTGCTGAAGGAAAGTATACTGTATTTTCAAGACTGTTTTATTTTTTTGTGGGGGGAGCTTAATTCAATGGGTGGTTATAATATAGTTGCTGGATTTTTAATATTCTTTTTTCTTTTTGTTTATTTTGTTTGGTTTGGCACTTCTTTAAAAATTGAGAATGACAAAGAAAAGAAAGATGATATTAAGATCAATCCTTATGATCAAATACCTGTTCATAGAAAATTAATTGATAAAAAGAATAAAAAAGTAGGAATTTTTGATTTAGGCAATCATATTCTAATTATAGGAATGATACTGATAACTATATTCATTTCTTTGAATGTGGGATAGTTTTGCCGCAACACATACTTAAAAATAAATCTTCTCAGATAGACCTCAGCGTTTATATCAAGTCTTTTGTATTGCTTATGAAACCAAGAGTAATGTCTCTTGTTTTATTTACGGCTATGGTTGGTTTATTAGTTGCCCCAGTTACTGTTTCTTTTACAACTGCATCTCTATCCTTATTGGCTGTAGCAATAGGCTCAGGGGCCGCTGGAGCACTAAACATGTGGTACGAGTCCGATGTAGATGCAATTATGAGCAGAACGTGTTTGCGACCTATACCAACTGGCAAAATTAAAAGAGAGCAAGCTTTATTGTTTGGAATTATTCTCTCTTTTATTTCCATAGTAATGCTTTATCTATCTTCAAATTTAATTTCTGCTCTACTGCTGGCAGCAACAATAAGTTTTTATTTTTTTATTTATACTATTTGGTTAAAAAGAAAAACTGCACAGAATATTGTAATAGGAGGTGCAGCAGGGGCACTTCCTCCGGTAATAGGCTGGGCAATCGCAATGAATAATATTTCTATTGAGCCAGTAATAATGTTTTTAATAATTTTCATTTGGACTCCATCTCATTTTTGGGCTTTAAGTTTATATAAATTTAAAGATTATGAAAAAGCTAAGATTCCTATGCTACCAATTACTGCAGGAATCAAAAAAACAAAGCTTAATATCCTTTTGTACGCTATTCTTATGCTTCCTGTGGTAGTTGTTCCTTTCTTTATCGGATTTGGGAGTATAATTTATTTAGTTTTATCTTTGGGAATGACAATTTATTATATAAATTTATGTTATTTACTATTCAAAACTAAAGTGGTTTCTAAATCAAATTTAATAGCTAGAAAAGTATTCGTATATTCAATATTTTATTTATTTTTTCTCTTTCTATTAATTCTTTTTGATAATTTGTTTAAATTAAATGAAATAATGAGCTTTTTCTAAAACAAATTAATTAATATCAATTTTTGTATATTTTATATATTTTAGAAGAATCAAATGAAATATTTTAGTACTAGAGATAAATCTTTAAAATTTAGTTTTAAAGACATCTTCCTAAGAGGGCTAGCTCCAGGCGGCGGCTTATTTTTACCTAGTGAAATAAAAAAGTTTAATAAAGATGAATTAAATGACTTGAGTAAGTTAAGTTATAAAGAGTTAGCTACAGAAATTATATTCAATTTTTGTAAAGAGGAAGTTAGTAAAAAAGAATTAAAATCTTTAATAGAAAAATCATATAAAAATTTCAAAGATGAAGAGGTTGTTAATTTAAAAAGGTTAGGAGACATTAATCTTCTTGAGCTTTACAATGGACCAACATTGGCTTTTAAAGATATTGCTATGCAGGTTATAGGAAATTTGTATGGACATTTAAAAACAGCAAAAGATAAACCTTTAAATATATTAGTCGCAACTTCAGGTGATACTGGTTCTGCTGCAATAGCAGCATTAAATAATAGAGAAAATATAAATTTATTTGTTTTACACCCTCACAATAAAATCTCGAGTGTCCAACGCAAAATAATGACAACGATTGGTGGTTCAAATATTTATAATATTGCAATAGAAGGTTCTTTCGATGACTGTCAAAAAATTGTAAAGGAACTTTTTAATGATGATAGTTTCAGATTAAAAATCAATATGTCTGGAGTAAATTCGATTAATTGGGCAAGAATAGTTTGTCAGATTGTTTATTATTTTTACGCATACTTTAAATTAAAAAAAGAAAATATCAGTTTCTCAGTACCAACAGGAAACTTCGGAGATATTTATGCGGGATACATTGCAAAAAAAATGGGACTATCAATTAATAAATTAATCGTGGCAACTAATGAGAATGATATATTACAGAGAGTAATTAATACTGGGGAATACAAACCTGAAAAAGTAAAACCATCTATTTCCCCAAGTATGGATATTCAAGTAGCAAGTAATTTTGAAAGATTACTTTTTTATGTTGTAGATCAAGATGATCAAAAGGTTAGTTTGTTGATGGACAATCTATCAAAAAAAGGTTTTTTTAAATTAAGTCAAAGTGAAGTCAAAGATATCAAAAAAGATTTTGAAGCAGTAAAGATTAATGACGAAACAACACAATTGATTATTAAGAATATAAATGATGAATTTAAATTTATTATTGATCCACATACTGCTACCGGCATTGGAGCTGCCAGAAAAGTTAATGGCTTAGAAAATATAGTTGTTCTTGGAACTGCCCATCCTTTTAAATTTAGTGATACTGTTCAAAAGGCAACTGGAAAAAATTTAGTGGCTCCATCACATTTAATAATGGATATAGATAAAAAAGAAAAATTTGATATTATTAAAAATTCTAATTCAAAGGTAAAAGATTATATCTTAAGAAAAGTACAATGAAAATAAAAGCAGGTGATAAATTACCAAATTCGGAATTGTTTTATCTTGATCTCAATAATGAGGTTAAAAAAATTGATATTTTAAATTTATGTAAAAATAATAAAACTATTATATTGGGCATGCCAGGTGCTTTCACCAAAACATGCTCGGCACTTCATTTACCTGGGTATATAAAAAATTACGACCTTGCCTTAAAAAAAGGAATTACAAAAATAATTTGTTTAGCAGTAAATGATCCAAATGTTATGAAAGCTTGGGGAGAAAATAAAAATGTTGGTAATAAAATTTTAATGGCAGGAGATCCTTTTCTTAAATTTACTAAGGCTATTGGTGCAGAAGTAGATAAATCAGCAAAAGGATTAGGAGTAAGATCTAATAGATACACAATGCTTGTAGAAAATGATGTAGTCAAAAAAATAGAAGAAGAAAAAGATACAGCTACTTGCAAATTATCTGCAGCTGAAAATTTTTTGAAAACTATTTAGTTTTTGATACAGCTAGCTGATCTACTAAATTATTAAATTTGTTTCCTGCGTGAGCCTTAACCCACTTCCAATTGACCTTATGTTTTTGACAAGAATTATCTAATTTAATCCAAAGATCTTTATTCTTTACTGGCTTCTTATTAGAGCTTTTCCAATTGTTTAATTTCCATTTTTTTATCCATTCGGTAATTCCATCTTTGACATATTTTGAGTCTGTATAGATAGTTATCTCAGATTTTTTTTTAATTTTCTTTAAAGCCATTATTGCTGCCATTAATTCCATTCTGTTATTAGTCGTATTTTTTTCACTACCTGAAATGTCAGATTGATTAGCGTTACTATCTAAGATAATAGCAGCCCATCCACCTTTTCCTGGATTTCCTGAACATGCACCATCTGTATAAATTTTAATTTTCATTAAAAGAAATAATCCTCAAAGTTTTTAGAATTTTTATGAAATTCTAATCTTTTTAAATATTCCATGGGATCTTTTACTTTTACAGTTGCACCATGCACAGTATTTAAAGAGTCAAAAACTCTAGTTAATAAAAATCTTAAAGCTGCTCCTTGAGACAATACTTTTATATTTGCTTTTTCTTCGTCTGTTAGTTTTCTTATTAGATTATATCCATCGATAAATTTTTTAGCTTTAGTTACATTAAAACTTAGATTTTTTGGGATTCCATCAAAACATAATGCATTAAAGCAAATTGCAATTTCAAATGCATAAAAATCTTCACATGAGAAATAAAAGTCTATTAGCCCATTAAATTCATTATTATTAAAGAAAATATTGTCACTAAATAAATCAGCATGTATTATCCCTTTAGGCAATTTCTTGGGCCAATTTTTTTCAACATCGCTAAGATTTGATTCAATTAATTTTGGAAGATCTGAGTGAATTTTTGAACATTCTGTTTTAACTGAATTAAATAATTTCCTCCATGAATTGATAGATAAATCATTTTTTCTTTTAATTTTAAAATTTTTTGTAATTTCGTGCATTTTAGCAACTTCAATGCCAACAGATTTACAGTTTTCTGGCGTTAGAGCTTTTTTTGCTCTACCTTCCAGATATGTAACAATCATTAACTTTTTTCCATTATAATCAGAGATAGATTTTTTTTGTTTATTAACAACTGGTATTGGGCATTTAACACCTGCTTTGTTTAAGTCAGTCATCAATTCAGAAAAAAAAGGAAGATCCTCAGGCTTAACTCTTTTCTCATAAATTGTAAGAATATATTTTTTGTTATCTACAAGTAAAAAATAATTTGTATTTTCTATACCCTCTTGAATTCCTTTAAAAGAATTTAGTTTACCGATAGTATAGTTTGATAGAATCTCTTCAATATTTTCCTTATCAAATTTTGTGTATACTGCCATTTAATTTAATTCTTTAGGTAGTTTGAAAATTACTTTTTCTTCAGCTACAGAAACCTCTTCAATAGATACTAGATAATCTTTTTCTATTTCTCTGATTAAATTTTGTACTAGCTGTTCCGGAGCAGACGCTCCTGACGATATACCAATTATTTTTGAATTTGCAATATCTGCAAATGGAATTTCTTTTTCAGAATGCATTAGCAATGAATTTTTGCATCCTGCTTTTTTAGCTACTTCCACTAATCTAGCTGAGTTTGAAGAATTTCTACTACCAATAATAAAAAACATATCACATTTTGAAGCTATTTTTTTTACAGCTGTTTGTCGATTAGTAGTCGCATAACATATATCTTCTTTTATTGGACCTTTAATCTTTGGAAATTTTTTTTTTAAAAAGTTTATAATTTCCGCAGTATCATCTACTGATAAAGTAGTTTGAGTTATATACGCCATCGGTTTAGTAAAATTTTCAATTTTTAAGGATTTTGCGTCATTAATTGTTTCAACTAGTGTTATCGCCCCTTTTGGCAACTGCCCCATTGTACCTATAACTTCAGGATGGTTATTATGACCTACAAGAATAATATCATAACCATTTTTATAAAGTTGTTCGGATTCTCTATGAACTTTTGATACCAATGGACAAGTTGCATCTACATAAGAAAGTTTCTTAATTTTTGCTTCTTCAGGAACAGTTTTTGGCACTCCATGTGCAGAAAAAACTACTGGCCTAGTGTTATCTTTAATATCTGACAATTCATTTACGAATATGGCTCCCTTTTTTTTTAAATCTTCAACTACTTGTTTATTGTGAACTATTTCATGCCTCACATAAACTGGTGAACCATATTTGTTTATGGATTTATCAACTATTTCTATAGCTCTTTTAACACCAGCACAAAAACCTCTAGGAGACGCTAAATAAATTTTAAGTTCTTTTTTCATTTTTTTCTATTATGTATTCAAGCAATATATGTGGAAATGTTAATGACGCCAAACCAATAAAAATTACCTTATAAATAGCCTCATCAAGCTTAAAAAAATTGTTTAGAAAATATATAGCGATTAAAAAAGTAAATCCAGTTACTAGAGTAAGAGGAATAGCTTTTCTTATAAATCTTTTAAATCCCGTTTTAAAAGATTTATCCAACTCAAAAATCAAGGTAATTGAATGTCTAATCGAATGAAGAAAACAAAAATACAGTGTAAAAGCCAAAATAGGTGTTAAGAAAAAATTTAAAATAATTAAGGATAAAAAATCCATAATTATTAGTGCCTTAAGATTCGCACTTTTTTTATTTGAAATAAACACAGAAGATATAAAACTTAAAAATAAAAATATTATTAAAAATTGATCGCTAAAAATTGGAGCGTCAAAAACATAAAAATTTAAGAATCCAAATATTTCATTTGTCGCATCTCTTTTAAATAACAAAGGAGCAATTATTACAGTTGAGCCTTTAAAAAAAAACAAGCCTTCAGATATTAAAAAACTTTTTTTAAAAGTAAAAACCGTGTCTTCTTTTCCAAAATGGTAAGCAGCTACAATTAGGAATAACATTAAAACAGTATTAGGAAACATTATCCATAAAATTATTATTAGAAGAGAAATTGTTAGATAAGTTAAATAAAAAAGGTAATCGGATTTGTAATTGAATAGTTTCAAAAGTTTTTTCCCTTTTATATTGTCAAGTGATCCATGAGAGATCCCAAGAATTAATATTAAAAATAAACAAAGTATTATTGGCTCATAATTTAGCATTATATAAAAAGGGCTTATCAAAATGCAAAAACTAAAAAAAATAATTGAATGTTTAAAATTGATAATGTTCATTTATTAAATAAAGCCTTTATAAAAATTAATTTGGGCATCTTACTTATAATAATTATATCTTCAAAAATATTACTTTTATTTGATAGAAATTTTATAACTGTATTTGAAGAACATTTAAACATTTTAAAAAAAATATCTGGCATTTTTTCTGGGTTGCTTTCAAGAACTTTTAAGAAAATATTATCAAGTAATTTATATTTTGATCCCAAACTGAATTGATTAATTTTTTCAATTTTATGAATATTTTTTAAAATATATCTACTATGTTCTTGGATGTTTAAAAAAGTATATCCAGTACTTAATCTAGTCATTCCACCTGCAGAACCAATATTAATCATTCTACTATTTTTTTTGATAGATGGATAAAATAAAGGTATAGCACCTTTTTCTGTAAATTTGATTTTATAATTTTTTATCCTTAAATTATTTTTTATATAGTTTTCTATTTGTAAATCATAATCCATAAGACTTTGATTCTCTAAATCTGAGATCCAAGTTGTTTCAATCAATGCTTTATTTTTACTAAAGGGCAAAGTGTAAAAAAAATGTACATCGTTTCTTTGATCGCAGTTAAAATCCATTAAATTTAAAATTTCATCGTCAAAAATATCTTTTGATGTTTCTATTTCAACACCTTGAAAATGTTGCCATAATCGGGATTTATCAAGTTCACCTTCGAACACGCTATTAAAAATAATCGAGTGTTCTGAATTTATTTCACTAATATTTTTAAAAAATTTTACATTTGAATTAGTCAAAAGTTTTGAATTAATCTTTTTGTAGAATTTTCCACTATCAATACTTTGATAAGGAAATTTATCTGTAATTAATTCATGAGATTTTTCCGAAGTATTTATAGTAAAATTATTCCAACTTTTAATTACACAATCTTCAAAATTATGGTCAAAAACTTTCCAGAAAGACCAAGTTTTATCTCTTTTATATTCTTCTCGAGGCTCAATTATAGCTAAGGTTTTATCTTTAAGTTTATTATTAATTTCAAGCTCATAAGCTAAAGATAAGCCCGCACACCCACCTCCAATTATTACGTAATCAAATTCTTTCATTAAGATTTATCTCCCTAGCCAAAATATTATGATTTTCATGGTTGTCATAACTTATGTTCTTTACAAATAATAATTTTAAAAAATCAAAAATTGATAAGAAAGTTTCATTTATTTTACTTGTTAAAGGGACATATATTTTTCCTGCCTTAATATAGTTTTCTATATTTTTTTGTTTAAGAATGTAGTCATTAATTTTTTTATAAATTCTTCTTGCCACAATAACTGAAAACCTTGATCTTAAAGGTATTTTACTAATTGAATCAAAAGATTTTTCATAAAAAACTTCAGAATCTTCTATTGTTTGTTTGATAGAAGAAAATTTTGATTCAATATAACTACGGTTACTTTTCTCATCCTCAACTACATCTCTAGCAATATTTGTAAGCTGCATTGCTATTCCTAAATCAACTGCTCCTTTTAAAGCTTCTTTATCTTTAACTTGTAGTATTTTAGACATCATTAAACCCACTGTTCCTGCAACTTTATAGGAATAAATTAGTAAATCTTTCTTTGACTTAAGACTAACCTTTTCTTGTAAATCTGACTCAACACCGTCAAATAAATCAAGGACAATTTTTCGAGAAATTTTTTCACTATCAATTATTAACCACATCTCATGGATTATAGGATTTTTAAAATTTTTATCTAAAAAATCTTTTTTGAATTTTGAAAAGTTTTCTTTTTTTATTTTTAATCCATTATTTTCGTCCGCAATATCATCTAATGTCCTGCAAAAATTATATAAAATGGTAGATTTTTTGATCACTATTTTTGATAAGAAAAAACTAGCCCAATAAAAAGATTTAGCATGTTTTTTGAGTAAATTATTCATTAGAATAAGTTGTCTAAAACTTTCGCTGAAGACAACACTCCAGGCATTCCTGCTCCTGGGTGTGTTCCAGCACCTACAAAGTACAAATTATTAAATACTTCTGACCGATTATGAAATCTAAAATATGCGGACTGAGAAAATTTAGGTTGAATTGAAAATCCTGATCCGTGCAAAGTTGCTAAGTCTTTTTCAAAGTAATCAGGTGTCAAATAAAAATCACTGACAACATTTTCTTTTATTCCAGGTAGTACTGATTTATCCATTTTATCTAAAATTAAATTTTTAAATTTATCACCTTCATTTGACCAATTTATATTTGATAAATTGTTTGGTACAGGGACCAGAACATAAAATGCATCTTGACCATTTGGAGCCATATTAGGATCTGTTGCAGATGGCCTGTGTAAATAATAACTTATATCCTCAGATAATATTTTCTTTTCAAAAATTTTATCTAAATGTTTTTCATATGAATTTCCAAAGTAAATAGTATGATGAGCCACATCTTTGTATTGTTTTTTTGAACCAAAATAATAAACAAACAGACCCATAGAATAATCCATTCTTTTCATCTTTTGCTTAAATAAGAAATTGTAATTATTTTTTGATTTAATCAAATTTTGGTAAACATTTGGAGGATCTGAATTACAGATTATGTAATCACAATCAATTATTTTAGAGTTATTGATCTTAATTCCTTTTACTTTATCATTCTTTGAGATAATTTCAGTGACTTCTGAACTTTTCATAATTTTAATATTTTCTTCTTGCATTAATTTCTCTAAAGCTTTTACTATCCTACCAGTACCTCCCATTGAATAGTGAATACCCCATTTTTTTTCTAAAAATAAAATTAGAGTATAAATTGAAGTAGTGGTAAAAGGATTGCCGCCTACTAAAAGAGGGTGCATACTAAAAACTCTTCTTAATTTTTTGTCTGTTATATAATTTGAAACTAATTTATAAACTGATTTGTAGCTTTTTAAACTTAACAATGCAGGTATTTGTTTAAGCATAAATGTAAAATTATTGAATGGCTTATCTGATAAATCAGTAAATCCTTTATTGAAAATTTTTTCTGTAAAATTAACTAAATCACCATATCCTTTAAAATCTTTATCTGAAAATTTTTTGACTTCTTTTTCCATTGATTTTTCATCACCGGAATAATCAAAAGTTTGTCCATCGTTAAATACAAAACGGTACCACAAATCTAGAGGAACTATTTCAACATAATCAGAAATCTTTTTATTAAATAAATTAAATAACTCATCAAAAAGATACGGGGCAGTAATAACTGTAGGTCCGCCATCATAAATAAAATCATCTTTTTTAAATACTCTAGCTCTGCCTCCTAAATCAGGATGCTTTTCAACTAAGCTCACATCATAACCTTTAGCCTTTAATCTTAGTGATGCAGCTAAACCACCAAAGCCTGAGCCAATAACTATTATTTTTTTTGCCATTTTGTTTATGGCCTATTCTAACTGGATTTTTTCTTAAGTGCTAATTTTGTTTCTTCAATACTAGATAAATAGATTTTGTCCAATTTATTTTTGTCAATGGAATTTTTGAGAAGTTTTTCAACAGATTTTATAGCTATTTTTACTGAAGTATTTTTAATATCTTTAAGCGCCTGATTTTTTATTTGTTTAATTCTTTCTTCAGCATTCTTTTTTCTATTTTCCATTAAATTATGAAACTCTTTGTTTGTTTTAATAATATTTTTTTCAGAATCTTCATTAGCTTTATTAATCATTGATTTTACTTCAGATTTAGAATTACTGATTTTTTTTTCATGTTCACTTAAGATGTTTTTTGCTTCTTCTTTAAGTTTTTCTGCTTCATTTATTTGATTTTTAATATTTAAGATATTTTCCTCTAAAATATTTTTTACTTTTTGAGGGATTTTAAAATAGATCAAGATACCAAGAAAGATAAAAAAAGAGACGGCAACCCAAAATGTAGCGTCTATTGTCATAAATATTTACCTACATTTTTTTTAGAAATATCTTCAACTGCTGCCTTAATACTGCTCTCGTTAAGTTTATCACCTGATATTTTTTCAATAATATTTGATGCAATTTCTTGTGAGATAATATTTATAGAATTAATAGAGTTTTTCTTAAGTTCTAAAATTTCTTTCTGGGCTTTTGAAAGTTCATTTTCAATTTCTTTTTCTATAGTATTTTTTTTGTTTTGAATATCACTGTCCAATTTTTTTTTTGACTCTAATAAAATTTTCGTAACTTCTTTTTTAGAATTTTGTAAGATGATTTCATATTCTTTAAGTTTTTTCTCTGATAATATTTTTAGATTGTTCGCTTCATCTAAATCTTCTTTTATTTTATTTTCTCTATTATCCAAATTTTTTTTTATTTTTGGTAAGTAAAAATTTGCGATTGATATATACAAAACTGAGAATACTAAAACTAGCCAAAAAGCTTGGGATGCCCAATATTTTGGATCCAGCTGAGGCATACCAGCCTCAGCTGCAAACAAATCTGTGCAAATAGTCGATAGGACTATAACTAAAACTAGATAACGCTTCATATCTATTTAATTAAAATGCAAATAAAATAATTAACGCTACTACAAGTCCAAATAATCCAGTTGCTTCAGCCAAAGCAAATCCCAAAAGCAAATTAGGGAATTGTTTTTGAGCTGCAGATGGATTTCTCATAGCTCCAGAAAGGTAGTTACCAAAAATAATTCCGATACCTACACCAGCTCCAGCTAATGCGATTGCTGCAAGACCTGCCCCAATCATTTTTGCCGCTTCTAACTCCATTTTTCCTCCTTTATTAATTAATGGTGTAAATTTAATGCATCATTTAAATAGATGCAGGTTAGTATTGCAAAAACATAAGCTTGAAGAAATGCTACTAAAATTTCTAAGCCTGTTAATGCTACTGAAAAACTAAGTGGTAACCAACCACCTAATATTCCTAAACTGACTACAAATCCTCCAAAAACCTTTAACATAGTATGACCCGCCATCATGTTAGCAAATAATCGAACTGATAAACTAACCGGTCTGCTTAAATATGATATAATTTCTATTATAGTAATAAGTGGGAGAAGAACAGTTGGGACTCCACTTGGAACAAATATACTTAAATATTTAAATCCATGCTTTAAAAACCCAATTATAGTTACTGCGATAAAAATAAACAAAGCCATTATTAGTGTAACAATAATGTGACTAGTTACTGTGAAAGTATATGGAATCATACCAACCATATTACACAACAACACAAACATAAATAAACTGAATATAAAAGGAAAATAAGGTTTAGCTTTAGACCCAGCAGTATCACTGATCATTTTAGCAACAAAACTATAAAACATTTCTGCAACTAACTGAATTTTATCTGGAATAATTTTTTTTTCTTTTGTACCTAAAAACAAAAAAATTCCAATTAACGCTGCACTGACAACCATAAAAAGACTAGCGTTAGTAAAAGATAAGTCTATTCCAGCAATTTTGATCTCAGGTCCAATTTTATGAACGCTAAACTGTTGCATTGGGTTGTTAGCCATAAAAATCCTAAAATTTAATCCTCTTTTTGCATACGATTAGCTGCTTTAATAACGTTCATTATTCCAGCAGCGGCTCCTAAAAAAAAGAAAATTATTATTAACCAAGGTGTAGTACCAAACCAACTGTCTAAAATAAACCCAATTATTGTCCCAACCCCTACAGCGGCTACCAATTCTGTGCCTAATTTGAACGCGTTGCCCATCAAAGAACCTCGTTTTTCTCCTTCAGAAAGGACTTTTTTTTTAATTTTTGATTTTGCAATTTCTAGGCGAGTTTTAAAATTATCTGGAGTTGTCATTTGTATTAAATATTATGCTACAAGCTCTTCAGCCTTCTGTAGATCAACAGCTACTAGTTGACTAATTCCTTGTTCAGCCATTGTTATTCCATACAGCCTATGCATTCTTGACATCGTTAGGGCGTGATGGGTAATGATAATAAATCGTGTTTTTGTAATTTTTGTTAGCTCATCAAGCAGTCCACAAAATCTAGTCACATTCGCATCATCTAAAGGAGCATCTACTTCATCTAAAACACAAATAGGAGAGGGGTTAACTAAAAAAACTGCAAAGACTAGGGATAGTGCAGTTAAGGCTTGTTCACCACCAGACAACAAAGTGATTGATTGAAGTCTTTTTCCAGGAGGGGATACAAACATTTCTAAACCTGCCTCCAGAGGATCATCCGAGTCAACCAATTCAATTTTTGCAGTTCCGCCACTAAATAATTTAGTATAAACTTCGTTAAATTTTCTATTAACTTTAGTAAAAGCTTCTAAAAGTCTTTCTCTTCCTTTTTGATTCAGCTCATCAATACTTGATTTTAATTTTACTATTGCAGAATAAAGATCAGACCTATCATCTTCCATTTTTTTTATTTCTGTTTCATATTTTTTAGTTTCTTCGTCAGCTCTAAGATTAACTGAACCCAAAGACTCTCTTTGTTTTTTTATTTTTTCTATTTTTAGTGATTGGTCCTCAATATTAGGGAAATCTTCTGTAGACAGGCTGTTTAAATCAGATTCAGTCAACAATGAAGTTTCATTTTCGATATTTAATTCATTTTTTACTGAATACAATAAATCTTTTTTTCTGTTATTCATTCCTTCAATTGTAGCTTCATTTCTAGCTTTATCTTCTTTTAAACTTGATAATTTAGATTGTATTTCTTTTAAATTTTGATTTATCAAATTATATTTTTTTTCAGACTCAATTAAGTCTAATTCAATTTCTTCATTTCTTTTTTTTGTATTATCTAAATTTTGTAAATTTTGACCTTTAGAAGTTGCTATACGTTCAGGATTTTTATTATTTTCATCCAGCTCAAGCTTAATTTTATTTTTTCTTTCATTAAGTTCAAAAATCATTTTTTCAGAGTTTGATTTTAAATTTCTCCAGTTTTCTAACTCTATGTCTATATTTTTTATTCTCTCTTTTCTTTTAATCGAGTCACTTTGAATAGATTTATTTTTTCCATATTTTTCAGCATATTCTTCTTGGGACAATGTAATTTTTTTCACTAGTTCTTTTAACTCTTGGAAGATTTCTTTAGTAAGCTTTTTTTCTTGGTCAATGAAAGTTTCTATTCTATTTAATAATTCATCAAGCTGTGTTTGTAATTTGTTCAAATTTGTTTTTGATGTATTTAATTCTGCGGAAGACATCGACTCCACTTGAATTAGTTCATTTTCAGTTTTTAATAATTCCTCTTTTTCTTTTGATATTCTTTTTTCATTAAGGCCAGCATCTAAAGAGATGCTTCGCTCACGCTCTGAGTCAGACTCAATTGTTTTAATGGATTTTTCAAGTTTTACTTGCAAGGATTTGACTCTTACTTCTTCCTCTTCAAGACTAGTGATGTCTAAATTAATTTTTTGAAGTTTAGCAGCACTTTCCATTTTTTTGTCTCTTAACGGAGCAAGTTTTTTCTTTTCTTCTTCTAAAAGAGTATTATTATGATTAAAATCAATACTAATAGCACTGACTTCATCATCTAGTTCACCAAGTTTTTCTGAAATTTGTTTTTTGTCTTTTTCTATTTCTTGTATCTTTAAATAGTATAATCCTGCTTCTATTCTTTTTATTTCCTTAGATATTTCTTTGTATCTAGTTGCTTCTTCAGCTTGTTTTTTTAAATTATCTAGTTGTTTTTGCTGTTGTTTTTTTAGTTCATCTGCTCTTTTTAAATTATTTTCTGCAGCATTAAGTCTTGTTTCTGCTTCCTGTCTCCTCGCGTGAATACCAGAGATGCCAGCTGCTTCTTCAAGAATAGCTCTTCTTTCAATAGGTTTGGATGTAACAAGCTGCCCAATTCGACCCTGACTAATTAAAGAAGGTGAGTGAGCGCCAGTGGACAAATCTGCAAAAAAAGTTTGAACATCACGAGCTCTTACTTCTTTATCGTTAATATAATATTTTGATCCTTTATCTTTTTCTATTTTTCTTTTAATTCCTATTTCGTCGAAATCTTTATATTGAGAAGGACCTTCTTTATTTTTATTATCTAAAAATAATGCAACTTCAGAAATATTTTTTGATGGTCTGTTTGAAGTTCCAGAAAAAATAACATCTTCCATCCCTGACCCTCTCATGCTTTTGGCTGAGTTTTCACCCATACACCATCTTAGAGACTCTACTATATTAGATTTTCCACAACCATTAGGGCCCACTATTCCTGTAAGACCGTCTTGAATTAAAAAAGTCGTTTTTTCAGAAAATGATTTGAATCCATTAATTTCTAATTTTTTAAATTTCATTTATAAAAGTTTCTCTATTGCTTTTTTAAAAGGGTCATATTTATGTTTGCCTTTGTATTGTTTTTTATTAATATAAATAGTGGGAGTAGATTGAATTTTATACTGTTTTTGCGCTTCAATTCTCTCATTCAAAATTTGATCTTGAGCAGTTTCATTTTTAAGACAATCGTCCATTTTATTATTCTCTAGTCCAGAATCTAAACCAATTTTTTTAATAGATTCGTTAATAATATTTATATCAGATCCAACAGCCCATTGATTTTGTTTTTTGTAAATTTCACCTAATAATTGAAATTTTTTATTATTACTTGTGTGACATCTTAAAATTATTTCTGCGTTAAGTGCTGCTAAATCTAAGGGAAAACTGTGATGTTCAAATCTTATTAAACCTTCATCTATATATTCTTTTTTTAAATTTTCAAAAATATTTTTATGAAAACTAGCACAATGAGGACACGTTAGAGATGAAAATACTTTGACAGTAATTTTGGCGTCTGAATTTCCTATTTTTAAAATTTTATCTTCAGCGCTGACTGAAAAAGTTAGCAAAATAAAAAAAAGTACTTTATAAAAAAATTTATTTATTTCTGTCATTGAATGCTTTTAAAAAATTATTTAACGAACTTTTTAATTGACTATTATTTACTTTATCTATTTTTTCGTTTATTTTTGTGAGATTTTTAATCTTAGGAAATTGATTGTGTCTATTCTTGATTTTTTCTTGGACAATTTTTAAGGTTATTTGATTTATACAATTATACCCGAAAAAACTATTAATCTTATCTATAATATCTTTTTTTGCATATTCAATTTCTAATTCTTTTCCATGAAGAACATTTAATATTAAAGTTCCATTTCTCATTTCTTTACCCATCTTAACTGTAATTGGATAACAGGAGTCTGATATTTTTTTACTTACCATTTTTGTCCAGTTATCAACAATGTTTGAATAGTTATATCCACCTTTCTTTAAATGTTTTTTTAAAGACTTAGGTATTGAACTTGAAAAAGGCTTCAGTCCTTGTATGAAATTCTTAAATTTATTATTATCTTTACTATGCATATAAATTTTAATTTACCAAAAAAAATTCTAGGTTGGTACGATAATAATAAACGCAGCTTACCTTGGCGTGTTGGCAAAAACTCACCTAAAAAGCTTTATTATAGACTTTTAAGTGAATTCATGTTGCAACAAACTCAAGTTACGACGGTTATTCCTTATTTCAAAAAATTCACTAAATATTTTAAAACTTTAAAGTCTCTTTCTAAGAGTAATGAGCAAAAAATTTTAAAATTGTGGGAAGGTCTTGGATATTATAGAAGAGCGAGAAATCTTCTAGCAACCTCAAAAGTACTAGTTAATCAATATAATTCAAAACTGCCTAATACAATTAAAGAAATTAAAAAACTTCCAGGTATTGGAGACTATACAGCAAACGCATTGATAGGATTAGTCCATGATCAACCTGCTATAGCGGTTGATGGAAATGTAAAGAGGGTGTTTTCTAGGATAGTTAACAAAAAAGAAAGTAAAATCAATTTTGATCAATTTATAGAAATTAATAAAAAAATTTTTTTTAACTCAAAAAGAAACTCAGATTTTGTAGAAGCTTTAATGGAGTTTGGAGCACTAATTTGTAAACCTAAAGACCCAAAATGCTATATTTGTAATTTGAATAAAAATTGTAAATATTTTAATTCTTCAATAAAAATTAAAAACATTAAATATAAAATGATCAAAAATAAGAATTATGATGTTTTTTGCTATATAAATAAAAAAAAACAAATAGCACTTACAAAAAAAAATAATCTTGGTTTTTTAAATCAATTGAGTTTACCTGAGATTAAAGAGGCAAATAAAAATATAAGATCTAGAGACTGGAAATTTTTAAAGAAATATAAAAATTCTATTTCAAACAAAAAACTAAATATTAATTTATATTATAAGTTTTCAAATAAAATACCTTCATCTTTTGTTTGGCATTCAATGGATAAAAATAAAGAACTTATCCCAACTTTTACAAAAAAAATATTTAGACAAGTATCAACTTTATTTTAATGAAAAAAAAGATAGCGATTATAGGTGCAGGAATTTCAGGATTGACTTTAGCAAACTTAATTAAAAGAAATTCTGATTTTGAATTTATGCTTTACGAAAAAGAAGAAAGCTTATCTTTAGATGAAGGTTTTGGAATTCAGTTGGCGACGAACAGTGTTTCAATTTTAAATAAAATTGATTTTCAAAAAATAAATTCAGATAATATTTTTAATCCTGAAACTATAGATTTTTTCTCAATTAAAAATGAAAAAATATGTGATTTAGAAATTGGCAAATTTAATACTGACTATTCAAAATATACAACTTTAAAAAGATCAGTATTGATAGAATTTTTAAAAGATGAAATTTACACCCAGCATTTAAGATTTGGAAAACGTATTAAAGGAGTAACAGAACTAAAGGGTAAAATTCTAATCAAATTTGATGATAATACCAATGATCTTGTCGACTATGTGGTAGCAGCCGATGGCATGTTTTCAAACACTCGATCTTTTTTTGAAAAGAAAAAGAGTCAACCTTCATTTCAAAAAGCAATTGCTGTGAGATTAATTCTTAAAACAAAACATAATTTAAATATTAATGAAAAAAATATTAGTTTATTTATGGGATCAAATTTACATTTAGTGATTTATCCAATTAATAAAAAAAATGAATTAAATTTTGTTTGTATTATTCGAGATAACAAATATGACCCAGATAATATTGACTCTTTGATTGAGAAGACTCTGTTAAGTCAAAATCCATCATTCAAAGATTTATTTAAAAACGATATAAAATCTTGGCCCTTATATTCAAGTTCAAAAATACTTCCTTCATCTAACAAAAAAGTTTTTTATATTGGTGATGCTTTTAATGGTTTTCTCCCCACACTAGCCCAAGGGGCAGGCCAATCAATAGAGAGTGCTTATGAATTATTCAATTTAATAAAAGATGAAAATCTAGATGCTTCTAATGTTTATTTTACAAAAAGATTAAAAAGGACAAAAATTATAAGAAGAAGATCAAACTTTAATTTTTTTGCATTCCACTTTTCAAGTTCTGTTATGCAAAGAATAAGAAATTTCTTTTTAAAGTTTTTGGTTAAAAGAAAGAGTTTTATTAGCAGCTATCTTGGAACAGTTTATAAAAATTAGATTTGTTTTGAAGAAATAAATTTTTGTCTCAAATTATCAATTAGTACGGGAGATCCATTTATTTCACAATACCAATAAGTCCATCCATTATAGCTTTCAGTGCCCATAATCTTAGCAGCTACTTTATGTATAGATCCTTCAGCTTCCTTGTATTTAATGCTTCCATCAGCCATTATTTTAGCATTAATTTTCTTTTTTGGATCAAATAGAGTTGTACCAGGTTTTAAAATTCCTAGCTCAACTAATGAACCAAAAGGTATTCTTGGCTTCGATTTATTGTTTTCAATTGTATCTAGATAATTATCTTCAATTTTTCTAGCTTTATTAATTCTATCTTGAGCGGCTTTAAAGTATTTTTTATCTTTTTCTATACCATAATAATTTCTTCCTAATTTCTTTGCCACAACGGCAGTAGTTCCAGTTCCTAGAAAAGGATCAAATATAATGTCATCTTTATTAGTGGTAGCTAGTATGATTCTATGAAGAAGAGCCTCAGGTTTTTGTGTGGAATGAATTTTTTTACCATTTTTTTTTAATCTTTCTTTTCCATTACAAATTGGAAGTGTCCAATCTGATCTCATTTGTAAATCATCATTTAAGCATTTTAAAGATTGGTAATTAAAAGTGTATTTAGATTTTTTGCTTTTCGATGCCCAAATTAATGTTTCGTGAGCATTAGTAAATCTAGTTCCTCTAAAATTCGGCATCGGATTATTTTTTCTCCAAATCACATCATTTAATAACCAATAATTTAAATTTTGTAAGTGATAACCAAGACGAAAAATATTATGATAAGATCCTATAACCCAAATACTTCCATTATCTTTTAAAATTCTTCTGCATTCTATTAACCATGATTTACAAAAATTATCATAGTGTTTGAAACTTTTAAATTGATCCCATTTATCATCAACGCCATTTACTCTGCTTGAGTCAGGTCTAGTTAAAGTTTCACCGATTTGCATGTTATAAGGAGGATCTGCGAAAACTAAATCAAATGTTTTGTCTGGAATTTTTTTTAATTCTTCTAAACAATTTCCATTAATAATTTTGTTAAAAACTTTTGACATTTTAAGATTCAACCTTAAATTGAATCAAGGGTCAAAGGTTTTTATATAAAAAAAGAGTCCTCTTGTGCCTTGGAATCTTACTTGAACAATATCTTGTGTATCGGTTTGAAAGCTTTTCTGTGATGAGAAGTTATGCCAAACTTTTTTAAGCCATTCATATGAGATTTGGTTCCATATCCAAAATTTTTTTCCCAAGCATAATTTTTATATTTTTCAGATAATTTAATCATTAATAAATCTCGATATGTTTTAGCTATAATTGAGGCTGCACTAATACATTTAATTTTTTCATCTCCATTAATAATCGTTTTAAATTTTTTTATTCCTTTTGGTGCAAAATTTCCATCAATTAAAACTAGTTGTGGTTTGATTGACAATTTATTAATTGCCCTTTTCATAGAGAGCAACGCGGCTTGAAGAATATTTAAATCTAAAATTTCCTCAACAGACGCTACACCTATAGCATAATGTGAATTTAATTTTATATGCTCAGCTATCTTTATTCGATTTTTAAAGTTAATTTTCTTAGAATCTTTCAATAATTTTAAATTAATATTTTCATTCAATATTACTGCCGCAGAAACCACAGGACCTGCCAAACATCCTCTTCCTACTTCATCAACTCCAGCTGTAATTCTATTATGTTTCAATTAAATTTTTAATTTAGATTTTCTCTCTCTTATCATTTTAAGATCTATCCAAGCCATTTTTTTTTGAGCTGGTTGTCTCATTAAGAAAGCTGGATGAAATGTAACAATGACAGATGTTTTACATTCTCCAATTTTTTTTTCACTCCATTGACCTCTAGCTTTGGATATAACAACTCTATTTCCAATTATAGCATTCATGGCAGTGCTACCTAATAAAACTAATATCTTAGGGTCAATTATTTCAATATGTTTTTTTAAATAAGGCAAATATCTAGATATTTCTTCCTCTGTAGGCCTCCTGTTTTCTGGCGGTCTATAATTTACAACATTAGTAATATAAACATTTTTTCTATCTAAAGAAATCGAGGCAAGCATTTTATCTAATAAAGTTCCAGCTCTTCCAACAAAAGGCAATCCTTCTTGGTCTTCATTTGCTCCAGGACCTTCACCTATTAGCATAATTTTTGCATCAGGATTTCCATCTGAAAAAACAATATTAGTTGCACTTTTCTTTAGCTCACAATTTTTTATATTTGTTATTGAATTTTTAAGTTTATCCAGATTTTTAGCTTTATTTTCCGGTATCTCAAAAGTATTATTTTTATATCTATTTATTGCTTGATTGTTGTAAATTAAATTATAATTAATGAGATTATAATATTTAATTAATTTAATTGTATTATTATTAATTTTTTTGACCATGTATATTGTATGAATATTTCAAAACTTGCTTTAAAGCTTATATTAACAATTTTTTTTGTCACTATTTTTTTTTCCACAACACAAGCAAAAAGCCTAGATAAATATAATGATGGAAAAAATATTGCTAATTACTTTTCTGGTGTTTTGCTTTTAAATGATAATCAATACAGACAGTCTTATGAATATTTAAAAAAATTAGATGGACTTGAAGAAAATCATCCTAATTATTCTTCAAAATACCTTTATTCATTAATAAACCTAAGTAAATTTAACGAAGCATTTAGCTATTCAAAAAAACTTGAAAAGAGAAAATTAGATAGTTTTGAAAGTGATTTAATTATAGGTATTTATTATTTAAAAAATGAAAACTTTGAGTTAGCACAAAAATATTTTAATAAAATAAAAAATAAAAAATCTCAATTTATTTTGAATTCCTTTGTTTCCAATTCATTATCTAACTGGGTAAGTTTTAAAAAAATAAGTTTTGACCAAGCTAAAACAAAGGTTGATTTAATTGATAATAGATTTGAAAATTTAAAAAAAATTCAAAGTGCTTTTTTACACTGTTATTATCAAAGCGACAAAACAGATATTTTTTTTAAAAAACTTACCTCATCTGAAAAAACAGATTTTTCAAGATATAATTATTTTTATATAAATTATCTTATAAACTCTGATCAAATATACGAAGCCAAAAAAGTTCTTAGCTCATCGCTTGAATTATACCCAAGAAATATTTTGCTTAATCAATACAAATTAGATTTTAGCAACAATAAACTAAAAAAAAATTTTAATTGTCAAAAAATCTCTCACGTAATAGCAGAAATTCTATATATCACTGCAAACGCTCTATCTTCACAGTCAATTTACTCTTTTTCAAATTTTTATTTAAATCTTGCAAAATATTTAAATTCAGATTTTAAATCTTTTGATGCATTATTAGCTGAAAATTTTTATAAAATTAAAAATTATAAAACTGCTAAAAAAATCTACAATAAGATCAAAAACGAAGGCTCAGCTTACCTTTGGTATGCTGCTAAACAGAATGCAAAAATTTTAATTAAAGAAGAAAAAAAAGATAGTGCCTTAAAACTAATAACAGCAACCTTTGAAAAATTGTTAAGCAAAGGTCCATACGAAATGTTTGATTATGCTGAGTTTTTAAAAAACAATGATCAATTTGAAAAATCGATAAAATATTATTCTAAAATCATAAAAACTATTAATAAAGATCATCCACTATATCCAGAAGTTACAGACGGAAGAGGTATAGCTTATGAAAGAATAGGTGAGTGGGATAAAGCAGAAAAAGATTTTCTAAATTCTTTAGATAGTAATCCTAACCAAGCTTACGTAATTAATTATTTGGCTTATTCGTGGATAGAAAAAGGGATCAATATTGAGCAATCACTTGAAATGTTAAAAAAAGCAAATAATTTAAAATCTAACGACCCTTATATAATCGACTCATTAGGTTGGGCTTTGTATAAATTAAAAAAATATAAAGAATCTAAAAATTATTTGCAAATGGCTGTTCAATTAATGCCAGCAGATCCAATAGTGAGTGATCATTACGGCGATGTGCTTTGGATGAATGGAAAAAAAATAGAAGCTAGATATTATTGGAGTCATGTTTTAAGTCTTAAGGATGTTGAAAAAGATCTTAAAAATAATGTAAAAAATAAACTTATGTCAGGCCTATAAATGGTCTTAAAATCTTTTTCAAAAATTAATTTGTCTTTAAGTGTTAATAAAAAACTTAAAAATGGATTGCACAATATTCAGTCTTATTATTGTTTAATAAATTTACACGATAAAATTAAGATTACAAAAATTAAATCTGATAGAGATATTGTTAAATTTACAGGAAAATTTTCTCGCAATATAAACAAAAAAAATAATTCAATAACTAAAGTTTTAAATATTCTTAGACATAAAAAATTTATCTCAAATTATTATTCGGTTGAAATAAAAAAAGAAATACCTGTATTTGCTGGATTAGGCGGAGGTTCGAGCAATGCTGCTTTTTTAACTCAACATTTATTGAGAAAAAAATATGATAAAGCTATACTTAAAATATTAGAGCAGAAAGTTGGTTCTGATTTTCGATTGTTTTTTCATAAACAAGGTTTTTTAAAAGACCTTAGAACTATAAAAGATTTGAATAAAAAAAATTTGTTGTATTTTTTATTGGTTTTTCCGAATATTAAATGTTCCACGCGCTATATTTATTCTAAAGTTAGGAAATATTCTAAAAAACTAGATTATGATTCTAAAAAAATTAATACTAGATCTAAATTTATAAAACTTCTTAATAATTATGATAATGATTTGCAATCTATTGTAGAAAAAAGATATTTAGTTATCAAAAAAATAATAGACGAAATAAAGCAAAAAAAAGGATGCTATTTTTCTAAAATGACAGGTTCCGGGTCAGTTTGTTACGGTGTATTTTTAAATAAAAAAACAGCAAAAGCTGCGTTAAAAAGAATTAAACAAAAGTTTCCTAATTATTGGTCAACTCTTGCAAAAACTATTTAAATTTTCATATTTATGATATATCAAAATCATAACATTGGGGCATAGCCAAGCGGTAAGGCAGCGGTTTTTGATACCGCCATCCTAGGTTCGAATCCTAGTGCCCCAGCCAATGGAATATGAGTAGACTTAACTTTAATTTAATTAAAAAAATTAGAAACATCTTTTTTCCTTTTTATAGAAACAGTGATTTAAAATTTGTTTTTAAACGATTACAAAAAGACACTAATCAGCCTAAAGTAGCAATGTTTGTTGGGGGATGTGTAAGAAAATATTTAAATAACGAAGACATTGATGACATAGATATTGCAACTTCTTTAACACCAGAGGAAATAAAAGAAAAGTTTAAGGATACAAAGTTTAATGTTATTGATAGCGGAATAAAGCATGGTACTGTAACTCTTGTTTATAATAAATTAAAACTTGAGTTAACAACATTAAGAAAAGATATTAAAACTGACGGTAGACATGCCGAGGTAGAGTACACTGACGATTGGCAAAAAGATTCAGAGAGAAGAGATTTTACAATTAATGCAATTTATTTAACTATAAAAGGAAAAATTTTTGACCCTCAGTCAGGTGTTTTAGATTTAAAAAACAAGAATTTAAAATTTATTGGAGATCCTCAAAGAAGAATTGAGGAAGATTATTTACGAATAATTCGTTTAATAAGATTTGCCTTAGAATATCAAAATGAAATAGAGCAAAAAACATTCGAGGTAATAAAGTTAAATTTAAACGGAATAAAAAAAATTTCAAAAGAAAGAATATTAAATGAATTATTTAAGATTTTGAGAACAAAAAACTTTGTTAAGCTTAATGATTATAAGAATTTAAAAGATATTTTTTCTCTAATTTTTCCAGAATTCAGATATTTAGAAAGATTGGCTAAATTAAATTTAATTAATAGAAATCAAAGTTTCTCCAATGAGCTTTTACTGGCTGTATTATTGATTGATGATACCAATAACCATGAATATTTCTCACATAAATACAATGTTTCTAACGAATTAAGAGAATCTCTTAATCTATTGGCAAAAAATTATAAAATTATTAAAGAGAAAAAATTTTTTTTTAAAAAAGATTTAAAAAAGAACATCTATTTTTTTGGAAAAAAACACTTGAGATTATTGAATATGCTTACTTTTTCAGTTAGTAAAAAAATGAAAATAAATGAATATTTAAACAATTTAAGTAATATTAATGGAATAAATCTTCCTATTTTTTCTTACGATGGAAATTTTTTAAAAAAAAATGGCTTAAAAGAAGGAACAATCATTGGCAGAACACTCAAAATAATCGAGTCAGAATGGATTAAAAATAATTTTAATTTATCTAACAAAAGAGTTTTAGAAATTATTAATCAACAAAAATAATTAAATATATTCAACATTTAATATTTCAAAATTTTTTTCACCTGATGGAGCAGTAAAACTTACTATATCTCCTTTATTTTTTCCTATTAAGGCTTTCCCAATCGGACTCCTATAAAAAATTAAATTTTTAGAAATATCAGCCTCGTCTTGACCAACCAGTCTGTAAGAGATATTTTTATTGGTATTTAAATCTTTTACTTTAACTGTAGATCCAAATATAACTTTTTCATCATTTTCAATTTTAGTCACATCAATTACATTGGCCCTAGCAATTAAATCATTTATGGCTATTACCCGACTTTCAATCAGCGCCTGTTGCTCTTTTGCAGCATGATATTCTGCATTTTCTTTTAAGTCGCCATGAGATCTTGCTTCAGCTATTGCTTGGACAATTTTTGGTCTTTGAATATTCTTTAAATTTTCTAATTCAGTTTTTAGATTATTTAAACCAGTAACTGTAATAGGTTCTTTATCCATAATTTATTTCCATTTAGCTTCGGGAGGCAAAGACATTAAAATAGACTTGATGTTCCCTCCAGAATTTAAACCAAACTTTGTACCTCTATCGTATAAAAGGTTAAACTCAACATATCTCCCCCTTTTAATTAATTGCTTTTCTTTATCTTTTTGTTTCCATTTTAAATTACTTTTTCTTTGAATTATCTCTTTAGATATATCTATAAAAGCTAAACCTAGCTCTCTTACGAACTTAAAGTTTTTACTCCAGTTATTAATCTCATAATCAAAAAATATTCCACCAATACCTCTAGTTTCTTTTCTGTGAGGCAAATAAAAATATTTATCACACCATTTCTTATATTTTTTATAGTTCTTTTTATTTTGAGTACATACTCTTTTAAGCATATTGTGTAATAATTTTTTTTCTTTCATATCTTTATGACTTTGAGTTGCATCCATTCCACCACCAAACCATTCTTTAGTTGTTGTTATAAATCTAGTATTAAAATGTATAGCAGGTATCTTTGGGTTTCTCATATGAGCTACAACTGAAATACCTGATGCCCAGTATTTTCCATTTTTACTTGCACCTAATATTTTTTGTCTAAACTCTTTTGTAAATTTGCCAGAGACAGTAGATTTATTAACTCCAACTTTTTCAAATACACTTCCGCCCGATAAAAAAAAAGATGTACCACCCCCCTCTTTTTTATTTTTTTTATTCCAATCTCGCTTTATAAATTTTTTTCTTCCTTTTTCTAAAAATTCAAATTCTTTACAAATTTGATTTTGCAAATATGAAAACCAACTATCAGCCATTTTTTTTCTAAAATCAGAATTTATCATTATTTTAAGCAATTATTTTGTCTTAAAGCTTCTGCAGCAACAATCGCAACTGTCATTGCAACATTAAGAGAACGAGCTTTTTTATTAATTGGAATTTTTAATTTATTTTTTATTGTTTTATGTAAAATTTTTGGGACTCCAGCGCTTTCTCTTCCAAACAGAAGTATATCATTCTTTTTAAATTTAAATTTAAGGTATGATTTTTTTGCTTTTGTAGTCATTAAAATAATTCTGGACTTTGAGTTTTTTTTAAAAAATACATCATAATCTTCATACCGAAAAATTTTGCTAAAACCAATATAGTCCATCACCACTCTTTTAAATCTTGAGTCGTTCAGATTAAAACCGCACGGTTCAACAATATGCAACTTTAGATCTAAACATGAGCTTAATCTAATTATTGCTGCAGTGTTTTGAGGTATGTCTGGTTTATAGAGCGCTATGTGCATTATTTAGGCTTAATTTACTTAAATTTATGTGTCATTCTGACCCTAGTAAATATTACAATTTAGTTTTATTTAATAATTACATTATAAACACATACATAATAAATGAGCAAAGAAGAAAAGAAAGTAAATCGAAGAGATTTTTTATTCACCGCCAGCTATACAGTTGGAGCAGTTGGTCTAGGCGCAATTGTTTGGCCTTTGGTTCATCAGATGAATCCAGATAAGGCACAACAAGCTTTAGCTACAACTGAGGTAGATATAAGTCAAATCGAACCTGGTAAATCTATTACGGTATTATGGAGAGGAAAACCTGTTTTTCTAAAAAGAAGAACACAAGAAGAAATTAATGAAGCTAGGTCAGTTAATTTACAAGATCTGCCTGATCCAGAAAAAGACGAAGATAGAGTTAAAAAAGGAAAAGATGAATGGTTGGTAATGTTAGGAGTTTGCACGCATCTTGGTTGTGTGCCTTTAAAAGATAAAGGAGATTATAAAGGTTGGTTTTGTCCATGTCATGGTTCTCATTATGATTTATCAGGAAGAATTAGAAAAGGACCTGCGCCAACAAATATGGAGATACCTAAATTTGAATTTGTAGACAGTAATACAATTAAAATTGGATAAAAATTATTATGAGTAATGAATATACACCTAAATCAAAAGCTGGAAAATGGTTTAACGATCGTTTGCCACTATTAACTTTAGGGTCTCATTTAACTGATTATCCTACTCCCAAGAATTTAAATTATTGGTGGACTTTCGGTGGAATATTAACTTTTTGTTTATTAACTCAAATTATAACAGGAATTGTTTTAGCAATGCATTACGTTGCACATGCAGATTTAGCATTCGCAAGCGTGGAACACATAATGAGAAATGTAAATTATGGTTGGCTGATAAGATATATTCATAGTAATGGTGCTTCAATGTTTTTTCTAGCAGTTTACATCCATATTTTTAGATCATTGTTTTATGGATCTTATAAATCACCCAGAGAAGTGATTTGGATTATTGGTTTACTAATTTATTTGTTAATGATGGCCACCGCATTTATGGGCTATGTTTTACCTTGGGGTCAAATGAGTTTTTGGGGAGCTACAGTAATAACTAGCTTGTTTAGCGCTATACCTTTAGTTGGTGAAAGTATTACAACTTGGTTATGGGGAGCATATTCAGTTGACAATCCAACTCTAAATAGATTTTTTAGTTTGCATTATTTATTTCCTTTTTTGATTGTGGGTTTAGTAATATTGCATATTTGGGCATTACACGTTCCAGGCAACAACAATCCAATAGGAATAGATATAAAAAAACCATCTAAAGACACTGTTCCTTTTCATCCATACATAACTATTAAAGATGCTTTTGCATTGTTGTTGTTCTTAATTATTTTTTCAGGTTTTGTATTTTTTTCTCCTAATGTATTAGGTCATTCAGATAATTATATTCCTGCTAATCCATTAGTCACACCAGCTCATATTGTTCCCGAATGGTACTTGTTACCATTCTACGCAATATTAAGATCTGTTCCAGATAAATTAGGTGGAGTAATCTTAATGTTTGGATCAATATTTATTCTTTTTGTTCTTCCTTGGTTAGACACATCGAAAGTTAGGTCTGCAGTGTTTAGACCTATGTATAGATATTTTTATTGGATATTTGTAGTTGATGTTTTATTGCTAGGATATATGGGAGCAATGCCTGCAGAGGGTATTTATTTAGCTTTAGCAAGAATTGGAACTATATATTATTTTTTACATTTTATAGTCGTTTTACCAGTTTTAGGCTTATTAGAAAAAACTGATCCAATACCTATGAGTATATCTGCGCCAGTTTTATCAAGCGGGGCAGACCCAGCTTTAGCTAAGAAGGATTATGATAAGATTTAACTTTAAAAGATTAATTATTGTAATTTCATTAACACTAATCTTTATCAAGCCTCTATTTAGCGCTGAAACTATTGACCCAATAAAAGTTAATTGGAGCTTTAAAGAATTAACCGGTAAATTTGATAGAGCTTCATTACAAAGAGGTTTTCAAGTTTACAAAGAAGTGTGTGCATCTTGTCATTCGATGCAATATTTGAGCTATAGAAATTTAGGTGAGCCCGGAGGTCCAGAATTTACTCAAGAGGAAGTAAAAGCAATTGCAGCTAGTGTTGAAATTGAGGACGGCCCAGATAGTCAAGGAGAGATGTTCGTAAGGCCTGGTAAACCTTCAGATAAATTTAAGAGCCCGTATCCAAATGTTGAGGCATCAACAGTTGCAAATGGCGGAGCTTACCCCCCTGACATGTCAGTACTTGTTAAAGCTCGACCAGGTGGAGCAGACTATATGTATTCAGTTTTAATGGGATATGAAGAGCCACCTGCAGGCATGAAACTAGATGATGGAGTTTATTATAATAAATACATGATTGGTCAAAAAATAAAAATGTCATCACCACTTTCTGATGGCATTGTTGAGTATTCTGATGGCACAGAAGCTACCATGGATCAAATGGCAAAAGATGTGACTACATTTTTAGCATGGGCAGCAGAACCAGAATTAGAAGAGAGACACAGAGTTGGATTTAAAGTTATTATATATTTGATACTTTTAACTATACTAGTGTACTTAAGTATGAAGAAGATTTGGTCAAGGATTGACTCTGAAATATAATACATCTCCATCTTTAACAATATAATCTTTACCTTCTATTCTTAACTTTCCATTTTCTTTACATTTTTCGGCGCTACCAAATTTTATAAAATCCTCACATGTTACAGCCTCAGCTCGAATAAAATTTTTTTCAAAATCAGTATGAATTACGCCAGCTGCTTTAGGTGCCAATGTATTTTTTTTAACAGTCCATGCTCTACTTTCTTCAGGCCCAGAGGTAAAAAAGGTATCCAATTTTAAAAGATCATAGCCTTCTCTTATCAATTGATTAAGACCAGTTTTGTCTAAACCAATTTCCTTCATAAATGTTTCTTTTTCATTTTTATCTAAACCCATAATTTGATCTTCTATATCAGCACAAATGTTAACAATTTTCTCATTAGGGTATTTAGATTTGATGTTTTGTGTAAATTTGTTCCCTGTTCCTAAACTTCCTTCATCAACATTACAAACAATTATTTTAGGTTTTATGCTTAATAATCCTAAAGTAGACAAAAGCTTTTTTTCATCTTCATTATCAATGGTAGTATCTTTATTTTGATTTAATTGTTTCAATTTTTTTTCTAATATTTCTATTTCTTTTTCATTAAGAAGTTTTTTTTTACCTTTTTCTAATTTTTTCTGGATGAGATCAATGTCAGAAAGTATAATTTCTGTTTTGATTGTTTCTAAGTCATTAGAGGGATTTATTTCTGAATTTACGTGAGTAATCTTATCAGATTCAAAACATCTCACTAAGTGAATAATTGCATCTACTTCTCTTATATGAGAAAGAAATTTATTACCCAAGCCTTCTCCTTTCGATGCACCTTTTACTAATCCAGCTATATCAACGAAGGTAATGTTAGTATAAATTTTTTTTTTGGATTTAGATAATTTTGATAAGTGATCTAATCTTTCATCAATCACATCTACTACGCCAATATTAGGATCGATTGTACAAAAAGGGAAATTTGCCGCTTCTGCATTTTTTGAAGCTGTCAGCGCATTGAATAAAGTAGACTTACCCACATTAGGAAGTCCAACGATTCCACATTTAAACCCCATTAAGATTTTGATTAACTTTACTTGAGAATAAATCCATTTTTTTATTAATAAGAGTTGGAATTAATTTTACAATACTGTCAGTAATTTCTTTAATCTTTTCTTCTTCATCTTCTTTAAAATCTTCTAGAACATGATTATTAACTTTCTTTTTTTTTTTAGGATGACCAATTCCAACTCGAACTCTTGAATAATCTTTTCCAATAAATTTATCTATAGACTCGATCCCATTGTGGCCAGCGCTGCCTCCCCCAAATTTGGCTTTTATTTTTCCAAAATCAATATCCATATCATCATGAAAAACAAAGACATCCTTAGAATCAATTTTAAAATAATCTATTAATTCTTTAATTGCTGTTCCGGAATTATTCATAAAAGTTAAAGGCTTAATGGCATAAATTTTTTTCGATTCTATATTCCCAGTTGTTAATAAACCTTTAAACTTTGGTTTTTGTTTTGATAGTTTGAAATGTGAGTTAATAGCATCGATAATTTTAAATCCGATGTTATGTCTAGTATTAGTATAATTGGAGCCAGGATTTCCTAATCCAACGAGTAAAAGCATATTAATTATTTCTTTTCAGCAGGTTTTTTATCACCAGCAGGTTTTTTATCACCAGCAGGTTTTTTATCAGCAGCAGGTTTTTTATCACCAGCAGGTTTTTTATCTCCAGCAGCTGCCTCTTTTCCTTTTTCATCTTTTTTAGCTGGATCGCCATCTTTAGTTGTTGATTCTTCTGTACCTTCCGCAGGAGCTTCACCTTCTGCACCTTCAGCTATTTCCTCAGCAGGTTTTTCAGGTTCTTTAATTATAGTTGGAGCTGCAACTGTTGCAATTACGAAATCTCTATCGGTAATTGTAGGCACTACGTTTTCTGATAATTTTACTGAAGAAATTTTTAAGCTTGTTCCAATATCTGTGCCTGTTAAATCAATAGTAATATCATCTGGAATATTTTCTGCGGGACATCTTAATTCTACTTTTCTTCTAACTATGTTAAGCACCCCACCTCTTTTTAATCCTGGAGAGTCTGGATGATTAATAAATTTCACTGGTATTTCTAAAACGATCTTCTTACCAGACACCACTCTCATAAAATCAATATGAATGGGCTCTTCAGAAACCACGTGGTAAGCTACATCTCTAGGCAAAACTTTTTCTTTTTTTCCTTCAATATTAAGTTCTAAAACCTTTGATAAAAAAGCTTCTGAATTTATAATGTTTGTAATGTCTTTTTTTTCGATTGAAATTTTTTGATTTGGACTTTTTCCACCATATAAAATTGCTGGAATAAATCCAGAAGCTCTCAACTTATTAGTTGAGCCTGATGAAACGTTCTCTCTTTTTATTGCTTTTAAGCTACTCATTTAATTTTTGTTGGAAAAGCTATATAACTCAACTTATTTCATAACACAAGTATTAATTGAACAAATCTGATACTGAGTTCGAATTAGCTATTCTTTTAATTGCCTCAGACATTAATGAAGAGATGGATAAGACCTCTATTTTATTGTTATTTTTAATTTTTTGAGAATTATCAATTGTATCAGTAATTATAAGTTTTTTTATTTTAGAATTTTTAATTTTTTTAACAGCATCTCCACTCAAAACAGCATGAGTTATAAAAACATAAACTTCATTCGCCCCACTTCTTTTTAGAGCATCAACAGCATTTACAATGGTTCCTCCGCTGTCAATAATATCATCTACAATAATGCAAGTTTTATTTTTAACATCTCCAATAATATTCATGACTTGAGATTTTCCTGGAGCAGGTCTCCTTTTATCAATTATAGCAAGATCTGCTTTTATTCTTGTTGCTAAGCCTCTGGTTCTTTGAACTCCTCCAACATCAGGGGAAACACAAATTAATTTTTTATTGATAAATTTTTTCTTAATATATTTTGCAAAAAGAGGAGTGGTAAACAAGTTATCTACTGGCATATCAAAAAATCCTTGAATTTGTCCAGCGTGTAAATCCACTGTAACAACTCTACTTGCTCCAGCGTTAGTTATTAGATTTGCAACTACTTTTGCAGAAATAGATGTTCTTGGAGCAACTTTTCTGTCTTGTCTAGCATAACCAAAATAAGGAATAACTGCAGTAACGTTTTTAGCTGAAGATCTTTTTAATGCATCAACAACAAGAAGAAGTTCCATTAAATTATCATTTGCAGGATTTGAAGTAGATTGTATTACAAAAACACTATTACCTCTTATATTCTCATTAATCTCAATATAAATTTCTCCATCAGCAAATCTTCTAATATTCGTATTTACTAACTTTAGTTTTAATTTTTTTGCAATATCCTTGCTTAACTTAAGGTTGCTAGTTCCAGATAAAATTTTCATGAAATATAATTACTTATATAGTTATTTTTAAATGTTTTCAAACCAAATCCAGTTATATGTTGTTGAAGGTTTATACGTTAAAGAGCTTTAACAATTATTAATATAATAATTAATTTTGGCTAAACTTTGACAGTATTTTAGAATTATCTATGATACGAGACTTATAACAGAAATACACCTGCCGTAGTCTTTCTCTTGTAATTTTTGAGACCTTCTATAACTAAAAAAATTCCTCTTTTCCTTAAAAGTATCATGGTTTACATGATCAACTTTAACATTAAGCCTAATTAGTTTGTCGTTTACATATTTTCTAAGATTAAATAGTTGCTTCTTATTATTTTTCTTAAAAAAATAAATTTTATTTCTTTTTGATCTTAATACAAATTTTTTATAAAAATCTATATCAACCTCGTAACTTTTCTGCCCAATACATGGACCTATACTGGCTAAAATTTTATTTTTTGAATTAAGTTTTTTGAATTTTTTAATTGTTTTTTCAATTATTCCTGAAAAAGCTCCTTTCCATCCAGCATGAATACATCCAATTGATTGATTTTTATTATCATAAAGAATAATTGGAACACAATCTGCAGTGACAACTCCTAAAGCATATCCTTTAATACTTGTTATTATTGCATCAGAATAAAAATTTTTTAATTTTTTGTTATTTTTGTTTAGGACTATTACTCTATTGCTGTGCGTTTGATACATTAGTTTAAGATTATCTAATTTGACATTGATTTTTTTTGAAACAAATTTCAAATTTCTTTTAACATTAGCTTTGTTATCTTTTGATCCTTTTCCACAATTTAATCCTTTATATATTCCTTTGGAAAAACCTCCTTTTCTGGAAAAAAAACAATGTTTAATTTGTTTTATCTTTTTTAGGTTTTTAGAATAAAACATTATTTAAATCCCAGGAAGTTCCCATTTTTTGATTTGAAAGCGAAAATCACTTTAAACAAACCTCCCATTAACTCCTTATGCAAGAGCCTCCTTAAGGTCGAAGACATGTAATCTTTTTGTTTAAAAGTCATATTTTTTTCTAGAACTTTTGCTCTTTCAATTATTCCCATTTTTTCCAAAAAAAATTTTTGAGAAACTATTTCTTTAACTTTAAGCTTATTTTTAAAAAAATACTCTTTTAAAAGACTAAAATTTACAAGAGAAGTAATGTCAGCTCTTCCAAGGTTTTTAAATAGGTGATTCATATTCATTTTTTTATTTTTCATAACCGTCTGAAGAGTACTTCTGTTCATAACATTTAAATAACCATAATCTATAAGTAAAATTCCTCCAGAAAGATTATTAATTTTTTTAATTATTTTATCTAACTCAAGAAACCCTAGTTTGGGAAATTCTATAAATTTTAACCCTTTCAGAACTTTAAAAGTTTTGATTTTTTTTACGTCCTCCTCCTCAGCTTTTTGGTAAGCTTCATCTAATCCTGATACAGGATCAATAGAGTAACATTTTTCTAATATTGACTCTTTTTCCAACAAAAACTGTTTTATCGGTATCGCATCAAAAAACTCGTTGCCAAAAAAAATAATTGGACCTTTATCTATTTTATCAAAATTTTTAATCCATTTTACTTTAGAACCTTTTAACTTTTTTTTTTGAACATTCTTAAGAAATTTACTTTTTTCATATAAAAAAATATTTATAGAATTATTTAGATCAGGAAATTTTTTAATTGTATTAACAAAAACTTTTGCAAGACTGCCATCACCTGGGCCAAGTTCAACAAAATTAAAATTTTTGGGTTTTCCTAGTTCTTCCCAAGTAGACACAACCCATATTGCAATTATTTCAGAGAATAAATTTGAAATCGTTGGAGCTGTAATAAAATCACCCTGGCTTCCGAATGGAATTTTCTTTGTGTAATAACCAATATTTGGTTCATATAGAGCTGTTTCGACAAATTCATCAACAGGAATTAATTTTTTGTTCTTTAAATTAAAATATTCGGGGTTATAGATCATTTTTTTTCAAATAAAGAATTGTACCAGCAAAAATCATAAATATACTTAATAGCATTCCCATGCTTATATGACCGAATATAAACCCAACTTGCGAGTCAGGTTCTCTAAAAAACTCTGAAAATATTCTAAAAATACCATAAAAAATTAAAAACATGTAAGAACAAGTTCCAGTCTTATAATTTTTTCTAAATAAAACAATATTCATAATAATAAACAAAACTATACCTTCAAAAAAAGCTTCATATAATTGTGATGGGTGTCTTATATTATTATCTATGTTAGGAAAAATAACTCCCCAGAAAACATCAGTTGTTTTTCCAGCTAGTTCACCGTTAATAAAATTAGCTATACGTCCAAAAAATATTCCTATTGGAGCAACGAAGGAAACTATATCTAATAAAAAAAAAGTTGCGATATTTTTTTTTATTGAAAACCAATAAGTACCAAGAATTATCCCTATTAGTGCTCCATGGAAAGACATGCCTCCTTCCCAAATTTTTAGAATATCGAATGGATTTAATACGTAATATCCAAAATTATAAAATAAAACATAACCAATCCTACCTCCAAGCAACATAGATATAATTATGTAGGTAATTAAGTTATCAAATTCTTTGATATCAAAATTAAAATTAGGAGCTTGAAATCTTTCTAGGATGATTTTTTTGCCTAACCACCAACCAATCAAAATTCCAAAAATATAGGCTAGTGAATACCATCTGATAACTAAAAACCCAAAATCAAATAAAACAGGGTCTAAATTATGGGTATACATAATTTCTTATATCATATTTGAAATTAATTTTTCTATCAAATAAGATCAATTATGAGCAATTCTGAAAAATTATTAAAGACTTTATCTGGCTTGATTGAGAATGGAATTTTAACGACAAAAGATATTAAAAAAGAAATATCAACTGATCTCAAGTTTACAAGAGATAAGCTAATTAATAAATTCCGACTTGTTTCGAGAGAAGAATTTGAAGTTTTAAAGAAATTGGTTCAGAAACAAGAGCTGGCTATAAAAAAATTGTCAAAAAAAAAGAAAACTAAAAAGGTAAAGAAATCTTAACTTGTAAACCGTTATATTTACTTTTTCCCAGCTGAATATTGCCGCCATGAGAATTTATTATATCTTCTACTATAGCCAAGCCTAATCCAACACTAGATTTATTAAGATTTCTGCTTTTATCAAGTCTAACAAAAGGCTTAAAGACATTTTTATGCTGATCTTCAGGTATACCTGGCCCATCATCCTCAATATTGATTGTTACTATATTGGAACCTTTCTGAAAATTCACATATACTTTTTTTCCATAGGTCAAACCATTTTGAATTACATTTTCGAAACATCTTTTTAGAGCAGACATTCTGCCTTTTAATATTATTTCTTCTATATTTTCTAAAAATAAATTTTCATTATTGAAACTTTTTTTGATCTCATCAAATAAATTAGATAAATTAATTTTAGCAGTTTCTTCTTTCGCTTGAGTCTTGGCAAACTGCAAATAATCATTAAGCATACTTTCCATTTCATCAATATCTTTGGACATTTTTTCAGAAATATTTTTTTGCTCTATCATAGCCAATTGCAGTTTAAGTCTTGTAAGAGGAGTTCTTAAGTCATGACTTATTCCAGATAGCATTTCAGATCTTTGATTCAGATGACGATTTATTCTTTTTGCCATTCTATCAAATTCATAAGCGGCCTTTCTAATTTCAGCAGCTCCTGAAGGTCTGAAATCATTAACATAATCTCCTTTTCCAAATCTTTCAGCAGCTTTGGCAAGTTTAACAAGAGGTCTTGTTTGATTTTTAAGAAAGATTAAAGCTATTAAAATTAAAACTATAGAAGGAAGAGTTGTCCATAAAACAAATAATCTAACTGAAGAAGCAGAGATCATTTCTTTTGGAATCAAAAACTCCATAGTTTCATTCTGATTCCTTATCTTAATTTCAACGGCATTCTTAAATTGAGTTGTGCTAAACCAGTAATTATTATTACCAAAAGCTGACTTTAACTCACGTCTTAAAGATCTATCCATTGGACTAAATTTTCTTTCACCACTGATATTTGGAAACGGTCTATTATTAATTCCAATTTCAAAATTAAAATTATTTTTATAGCTATCAGTAAAAAAATCTAAATTATCTTTATTATTTTGATAGACATCTTGAATTGTCTTTAACTGAGAAACTAGTGATCTAGTAATATTTTTATTAGCTTTAATCCATATACTATCATAAAAAACAATTGTAATAGTTAATTGTAATATAATAATTGGTGCAGCAACTATAATTAAAGCTCTATAAAATAATCTTTTAGGTAAAATTATTTTTAAAAATTTATTCAATCCAAAGAACATACCCTGATCCTCTTATTGTTTGTAAATATTTTGGATGTTTAGGATTAGCTTCTAATTTTTGTCTAAGCCTAGTAATCATAACATCAATTGATCTTTCCTGGCTAATGCCTGAGATTTTACCTATTTCTTCACGAGAGAAAGTTTTTCCTGGGTTAGAAAGCATTTCAATTAATACTTTTTTTTCTGAAGAATTTATTTTTTTATTATTTGTACCAGCTATTATACTCATTTTATTTAAATCTATTTGAGTAGAACCTATAAAATGTTTCTTATTTAAATCAATTTTAATATTCTTTTTTATGACATTATTTATTCTTAAAAGTAATTCTTTAGGTTCGAAAGGTTTGCCTAGGTA